>DASQHM010000249.1:0-2911 GCA_035632095.1 Candidatus Cybelea sp.
CGAGCCCGGCACCTGCAAGGATCGCGACATGATGCGCCACGATCCGCACAAGCTGGTCGAAGGCTGCTTGCTCGCGGGTTTCGCCATGCGCGCGGTCGCGGCATACATCTACATTCGCGGCGAATTCTTCCGCGAGGCCGAACACCTGCAAGGCGCCATCGACGAAGCCTACGAGGCTGGGCTGATCGGCAAGAACGCCTGCGGATTCGGCTATGACTTCGATGTCTTCCTGCATCGCGGCGCCGGCGCCTATATCTGCGGCGAAGAAACGGCGCTGATCGAGAGCCTGGAAGGCAAGAAGGGCCAGCCGCGCCTGAAGCCGCCGTTTCCGGCCAATGTCGGCGTCTGGGGCTGCCCGACGACCGTCAACAACGTCGAAAGCATTGCCGTCGCGCCGACCATCCTGCGCCGCGGCGCGGCCTGGTTCGCGGCGCTCGGCCGGCCGAACAACACGGGCACCAAGGTCTTTTGCATCTCCGGCCACGTGAACCAGCCGTGCAACGTGGAAGACGAGATGGGCGTGCCCTTGCGCGAGCTGATCGAAAAGCACGCCGGCGGCGTGCGGGGCGGCTGGGACAATCTGCTGGCGGTGATCCCGGGCGGCTCGTCGGTGCAGGTGATTCCGAAGTCGATCTGCGACGACGTGCTGATGGATTTCGATTCATTGAAGAACGTTAAGTCGGGCCTCGGCACCGCGGCGGTCATCGTCATGGACAAGTCCACCGACATCGTCAAGGCGATCGCGCGGCTGGCGAAGTTCTACATGCACGAGAGCTGCGGGCAATGCACGCCGTGCCGCGAGGGCACCGGCTGGATGTGGCGCGTCATGGAGCGCATGGTCGACGGCCGCGCGTCGAAGTCCGAGATCGACATGCTGCTCGACGTGGCCAACCAGGTCGAAGGCCACACCATCTGCGCGCTGGGCGATGCGGCGGCGTGGCCGATCCAGGGCCTGATCCGCCATTTCCGCCCCGAGATGGAGCGGCGCATCGACGTGCGGGCCGGGCGGCAACCCGCCGTGCCGCAGGCGGCGGAGTAGCGCCATGCCGAAACTCATCGTCGACGGCATCGAGGTCACGGTCGAGCCCGGAACCACCGTGCTGCAGGCCTGCGAAGCGGCCGGCAAGGAGATCCCGCGCTTCTGCTATCACGAGCGGCTGTCCATCGCCGGCAATTGCCGCATGTGCCTGGTGGAACAGGAGAAGGCGCCGAAGCCGATCGCGTCCTGCGCCATGCCGGCGGCCGACAACATGGTGATCCATACCGACACGCCCATGGTGCGCAAGGCGCGCAATGGCGTCATGGAATTCCTGCTGATCAACCATCCGCTCGACTGCCCGATCTGCGACCAGGGCGGCGAATGCGACCTGCAGGATCAGGCGATGGCATACGGCTACGACCGCGGCCGCTACCACGAGAACAAGCGGGCCGTGAAGGAGAAATACATGGGGCCGCTGGTCAAGACCATCATGACCCGCTGCATCCATTGCACCCGTTGCATCCGCTTCGCCACCGAGATCGCCGGGGTCCCCGAGCTTGGCGCCGTCGGCCGCGGCGAGCACATGGAAATCACCACCTATCTCGAGCACGCGCTGACGTCGGAGCTTTCCGCCAACATCGTGGACATCTGCCCGGTCGGCGCGCTGACCTCCAAACCTTACGCATTCGCCGCCCGACCGTGGGAGCTGCGCAAGACCGAGACCATCGACGTGCATGACGCCGTCGGCTCGAACGTTCGGGTCGATGCGCGCGGACGCGAAGTCATGCGCGTGCTGCCGCGCCTGAACGAAGACATCAACGAGGAGTGGATCTCCGACAAGACACGTCACGCCTGCGACGGCCTGCGCCGCCAGCGTCTCGATACGCCTTATCTGCGCAAGAACGGCAAACTCGAACCGGTGTCTTGGGGCGAAGCCTTCGCGGCAATCGCGGCTCGCGCCAAAGGCCTCGACGGCCGGCGCATGGGTGCCATCGCCGGCGACCTAGCCGACATGGAAGCGATGCTGGCGCTCAAGGAGCTTATGCAGGCTCTCGGTTCGCCGAACCTGGATTGCCGCCAGGACGGCGCCAAGCTCGATGCAACGTGCCGCGCCGGCTATCTCTTCAACACGACCATCGCCGGGATCGAGAAGGCCGATGCGTTGCTGCTGGTCGGCAGCAATCCGCGCCTCGAAGGCGCGTTGGTGAACGCGCGCATCCGCAAGCGCTGGACCATGGGCGGGTTGCGCATCGCCAATATCGGGCCCCCGGCGGATTTGACCTATCCGGTCGAGCAACTCGGCAACGATCCGCGCATCCTCATGCAGGTTGCCGACGGCACGCATCCCTACGCGCAAGCGCTCAAAGGCGCGAAGCGGCCGATGCTCATTCTGGGGCAAGGCGCGCTGGCGCGCCCCGACGGCTCGGCAATCCTCGGCGCGGCGCGAAAGCTCGCCGAGAGCTGCAACATGATCCAGGCCGATTGGAACGGCTTCAACGTGCTGCATACGGCGGCAGCGCGGGCCGGCGGGCTCGACATTGGGTTCGTGCCGGGAGTAGGCGGCCGCGACGTCGCTGGCATGCTGGACGGCGCCGTCAAAGGCGAGCTCGGCCTGGTCTACCTACTGAATGCGGACGAGATCGATGTTGGCCGGCTCGGCTCTGCATTCGTCATCTATCAGGGCACCCACGGCGACCGTGCCGCCCATCGCGCCGACGTGATCCTGCCGGGCGCGGCCCACACCGAGAAGGATTCGACCTGGATCAATACCGAGGGCCGCGCGCAAGCCGCGCGCCGCGCGGTTCCGCCGCCGGGCGATGCGCGCGAGGATTGGGCCATCGTCCGTGCCTTGTCGGAGGCGCTGGGCAAGAAGTTGCCCTACGACACGCTGGCGCAACTCCGCGTCCGGCTGGCGCAGGTGGCGCCGGCCAC
>DASQHM010000250.1:0-12238 GCA_035632095.1 Candidatus Cybelea sp.
AGCAAGCGCGACGCCGAGCGGCGCGACGCACAGCCTCTCTCCGACGACCGGCATCTGCTGATGAAGCCCGTCGCCGTGCTTGGCCGGTTCGAAGCGATGAGTGGCGAGACGCGCTTTGCCGCGCGCGGCGCTGGCAGGCTCGGCATGACGCGCGCCACCACCAATGCGCTCATCCGCGACGGAGAGGCCATGGTGCGGGAGGCGGCGCGCGACGGTCAGCGCCTCAGCGCCCTCGTTGTCTCAATGATCTTGGGATTGCAGCCGACATGCTTCACGGTCCCAGTGCATGAATGAGCGGCTATACCGCCGGGCATTCGCAGCGGCCATCGTGGCAGCTTGCGTTGTGGCGTTACTTCTATTGATTGCCGTTAGGTCCCAGTATCGTAGTTACCGGAATTTCTTTTTTTCGATTGAAGATTTTCTCACGCAGAATATGTACAACTACGCAACAAGTCGAAGCGACGAACTAATCCCGATCCAGATGACCGCGCATGGCGGGCAAACAAAACTGTTGATCCCCAAAGCTTATCTAACCATAACGTCGACTTGGCAAGGCGGGCCTCAGAGAGATGTGCGAGTCGAGGCAAAGTTCTACAGCAATCCTGAATTGACGTTGCCAGACGTCGCCCCACCGCCAAGCCCACTACGTTATCCAGATTATCGCGTCAGCATTTATCTTAGTCGAGGGGCCAAATCAGGGACAAGGGAACTGTGGGAGCGGGACATATTTCCAAACCTGGAACTTATCGGAGAGTCTAATACGTTTTGGGAGTTCAAGTATAAGAAAGTAAAATCCGGTAATGCGTTTGTGCAGGTAGATGAATCTGACCTTTTCCTACCTAAGTCGCCTACCGAGAATTTCACGTTTCTTGACTGTTATCGCAACCCAGCTGGAAAATTATTGAGCTGCACAGCCCGTACGTATCTTAGTGATGGACTATCACCGGACTATATATTTGATGCGGACAAAATGGAGGAATGGCGAGAAATTGATCGACGAGTTAGATTGCTAATTGGTTCGTTTATAGTGAAACCGTAAACTCTTCAGAGCATCGTCATGCCTGGCATCACACAAGCTGAGGCGTCGCGTCTTTGGCAGTACCGCCGATTCAACACATGAATATCAGTTCGATCCGGCGAAAACATTCGACAGCTATGGCCTCGAACAGCAGGCCATGATTGTCGAAGACTACTATCGAATGACGCACAATCTAGAGCTATCAAAATACGCGCCGAAGGGCCCTCCGCCGACGTTGGACGACTATCGTCGAGTGATCGCCACCATCAATCGCCAAGTGAAGCAGCCGGAGCAATGACCAATGGCGAAAGGATCAAAGGCAATCACGGTGCTTGCTATGTTGGTTTGGGTGATAGTCCTATCGGGGTGCACGCGCATGACCCAAGTACTCTACGATCCGCACGACGGAACAGTCGTTGACGCCGAAACAGGTCGACCCGTTGCGGGTGCCACGTTACGCATTTGGACGGACGCCCCGAGCAACGTGGCGCCAGTCACCGCCGAGTCAGATGGGAGCGGCAAGTTTCATCTTGCGAAGGTGGAATTCGCCGCGTGGATACCGGTCCTGACGTACCTTGGAGACGTGTTCGTGCATCCGGTCTATCTGGACATACGGGCGGACAGGTATGAGCCCGCGATCTTCGATTATGACTATGTGAAGACCGGCGCGACGTTGATGATGAAGCCTCGGCATTGATAAGCATCAAGACCAACACCACCCCCGAATCTAACGCCATAGACGCATCACGCCGCCCTCACGCACTCTCGCGCACCTCGATGCCGAGTTCGCGCACCTTGCGATAGAGCGTCGAGCGGCCGATGCCGAGGCGGCGGGCGACTTCCGACATCTGGCCGCGGTAGGTGCGGAGCGCAAGCCGGATCATGTCGCCTTCCACGTCGCTGATGCGGCGCAAGCCCCCGCCCGTGTCGAGCACCGAGATCGCTTGCGCCGCCGCGCCGCCCGCCGGCAGCAGGTGGCGCTCGCCGTTGCGTGCCGCCGCGCCGTTGTGCGGCTCCGTGGCCACGCCTTGCGCCTGGGCGATTTGCGGAAAATCGGCGGCCGTGAGTGTCTCGCCGTCGCTCAAGACCACGGCCCGGAACACGGCATTTTCCAGCTGCCGCACGTTGCCGGGCCAGCCATAGGCCAGCAGCAGCGCCATGGCGTCGGGCGCGACGCGCAAATTCGGCTTGCCCTCCGATGCGGCGAACGCCGCGACGAAGCGTTCGGTGAGCGCCGCGATGTCCTCGCGCCGTTCGCGCAACGGCGGCACCACGATCGGAAACACGTTGAGCCGGTAGTAGAGGTCTTCGCGGAAGGTGCCGTCGCGCACCATGCCGGCCAGGTGCCGGTTGGTCGCCGAGATCAGCCGGATGTCCACCTTCACCGGCCGGCTGGCGCCGACCGGATCGACTTCGCCCTGCTGCAAGGCACGGAGCAGCTTCACCTGCATGGCGGGCTTGAGCTCGCCGATCTCGTCCAGGAACAGGGTGCCGCCGTTGGCCTCCTGGAACTTGCCGACATGGCGCTCCACCGCGCCGGTGAACGAGCCCTTCTCGTGGCCGAACAGGATGCTCTCCACCAGGTTCTCCGGGATGGCGCCGCAATTCACCACCACGATGGGCTTGCCGGCGCGCTCGCCCGAACCCTGGATGGCGCGCGCGATCAATTCCTTGCCGACGCCGCTCTCGCCCTCGATCAGGATCGGAATGTTGGACGTGGCGGCGCGGCGCGCCAGGTCCACCACGCGGCGCATGGCGGCGCTCGACGCCACCATGTCGTCGAAGTTCAACGAGCCGGCGATGCGGCGGCTGAGCCGCGACACCTCGCCGGTGAGCGCGCCGAGCTTCAACGCGTTCTCGATGGAGACCTGCAGGCGCTCCGGGTTCGCCGGCTTGACCGCGAAGTCGTTGGCGCCGGCGCGCATCACTTTCACCACCGTGTCGACGCCGCCGTGGGCGGTGAGCACGATAAAGGGCAAATGCGGGCGCATCGGCTTGACGCGTTCCAGCACGCCGTAGCCGTCGATGTCGTTCATCACCAGATCGAGCAGCACCAGTTCGAAGCGCGGCGGCTGGGCCAACAGCTTCTCGACGGCCTCGCGGCCGCCGCTCGCGGTTTCGCTGCCGTAGCCGAACCGGGCGATCAAGCCTTCCAACAGACGGCGCTGCGTCGGATCGTCGTCGACGATCAGAATGGTCTGCGGCATGCCGCAACACCCCAAGAACGATCTTTGTTTCCGGATGCCTTGGGACAACCGTAGCACGATACGCGCCATTGTCTCAAAATGACACAGGATTGTCTCAGGCCCCGAAACGGCCTGCGGCGTCAGCGGCAAAGCGGGTGCGCCGTGCGGGGAACGAGGCTATGGTGCCGCCGCTTCCGGCGGCTCCGCCGAGTCGCATGGGGCCCGGTCACGTGCAGTGAGGTTTTGGATAGCGGCATGAGCGTTCTGGTTACCGGCGCGGCCGGCTTCATCGGCTATCACGTCTGCGAAGCCCTGTTGAACCGCGGCGAACAGGTGGTCGGCATCGACAATCTCAACGACTACTACGAGGTCGCGCTGAAGGAAGCCCGGCTTGCCCGCCTGCAGGGGCGGAACGGCTTTTCGTTCCATCGCGCCGACATTGCCGACGCCGACGGCCTCAAAGCGGCGGTCGCCGGCGCCGGGGTCGATCGCATCGTGCATCTGGCAGCGCAGGCCGGCGTGCGCTACAGCCTGAGCAACCCGCAGGCCTACGTTCACTCCAACCTGGTCGGGCACGTCAACGTGCTGGAGCTCGCGCGCGGCGTGGCGGACCTCAAGCACCTGGTCTATGCCAGTTCCAGCTCGGTCTACGGCGGCAACACCAAACTGCCGTTCTCGACGGCCGACCGGGTGGATCAACCGATCTCGCTCTATGCCGCGACCAAGCGCGCCGACGAATTGGTGAGCTACACCTATAGCCATCTCTTCCGGCTGCCGACCACGGGCCTCCGGTTCTTCACCGTCTACGGTCCTTGGGGCCGGCCCGACATGTCGCTGTTCATCTTCACCCGCGCCATCGAAGCCGGCGAGCCGATCCCGGTGTTCAATCACGGCGATCTCCGCCGCGACTTCACCTACATCGACGACATCGCGAGCGGCGTGCTGGCGGCGCTGGATCATCCGCCGGCGGGCGGCGAGGGCGTCGCGCCCTACCGGCTCTACAACATCGGCAACAACCGGCCGGTCGAGGTCATGCGTCTGATCGAGCTGCTGGAACAGGAACTCGGCAAGAAGGCGAGCGTGAACTTCCTGCCCATGCAGCCCGGCGACGTGCGCGAGACCTACGCCGACATCGACGACATCCGCCGCGATCTCGGCTTCGCGCCGACCACCCGCATCGAGGAAGGCGTGCGACGCTTCGTCGCCTGGTATCGCGGCTACTACGGCGCGCGCCCGTGAGCGGCGTCGACCCGAAGCTGATCGGCAAGGCCATGCTCGAGCACGTGCCGCACATCCGCGAACTTGGCCTCGAGCTGACCGATGCCGGCAACGGGCGCGGCACCATGCGGCTCGCCTATCAGGAACGGCTGGTCGGCGATCCGGAGACCGGCGTGCTCAACGGCGGAGTCATCACCACGGTGATCGATTCCGTCTGCGGCGTCGCCGTGCAGACGGCGCTGCGCAAGCCCATCACCATCGCCACCCTCGACCTGCGCATCGACTACTTGCGCCCTTCCACGCCGGGCAAGGTGCTGATCGCGGAAGCGGAATGCTACAAGGTCACGCGCCACGTGGCCTTCGTGCGGGCGCGGGCCTGGAACGACGATCCCCAACACCCGGTGGCCCATTGCGTCGGCACGTTCATGCTGGGCAGCCCGAGCGTGCGGCGGCCGAGACCAAAGCCGGAAACCGCCGCGTGAAACTCCTGCACGCCATCGAGACGGCGCGCGCCGCGGGCGATCCCGACCGTTTCGTCGAGGCGATCCCCTATTTCCGCTTTCTCGGCCTCAAATTGCGCGAAACGCCGCAAGGGCTGCTCTGCATACTTCCGGGCGATACGAAATTGATCGGCAATCCGTTGCTGCCGGCCCTGCACGGCGGCGTGGTCGGCGCACTTCTCGAGGCCGCGGGCATCTCGCAACTGGTCTGGCAAAGCGGCCTGCAGACGGTGCCGAAGACCATCACCATCACGGTGGATTATTTGCGTTCGGCGCGCCCTGTCGAGACCTTCGCCCAAGGCATCGTCACGCGCCAGGGCCGACGCGTCGCCAACGTGCGGGTCGAAGCCTGGCAGGAAGACCGCTCGAAGCCGGTCGCCGCCGCCCACGCGCATTTCCTGCTGCAATGAAGCGATCAGCGGTCAGCAAATAGGCAATTCACCGCGGAGGACGCAGAGGACCGCAGAGGAGCCGCGGAGCGGAATTGTTTCGCTCCGCGAACCTCCGCGGCTCTCCGCGATCTCTGCGGTTGAATCGTTTTTCGTGGTCAGCCGACATCTGTCAGCTACTTCTGCAACGTGATCTCGACGCGGCGGTTCTCCTGATTGCGCACGCTGTCGGCGGTCGCGACGCGCGGCTGCGATTTGCCGAACCACTCGACGCGGATCTCGCTGTCCTTCACGCCATGCGCCAAAAGATACCGCTTCACCGCATCGGCCCGCCGCTCCGACAACTTGATGTTGTACGCCGCATTGCCGGAGAGATCGGTGTGGCCGCTCAGGTCGAGCCGGGTCGCGTGCATCTTGCGGAAATCGGCGATCGCCTTGTCGAGCACATGCTGGCCGACGGTCGTGACCTCCGACTTGTTGAAGTCGAAGAAGACGACATAGACCTCGGCCGGCGCCGCTTCCGACTTCGCCGGCGGCGGTGCTGCCGGCTTTTGCGCCAGCTTGGCCAGCGACTCGTTCAGCCAGTTGCGGCAGCGCGCCTGATCGGCGCCCGAGTTCGGCTCCGACGCCTCCTCAAGCCAGCAATCGTAGGCGACCTGAGCCCTAGCAGCGTCCTCGGGCATGGCTTCGCGTCCGCCTTCCAGCGCCGTGATCAGCCTCACGCGCATTGTGTCCGCGTCGGCGACCATGGAATCCGGAATTTGAAAATGCTCGTCGGCGATCTCGGCCGGCGGCTCCTGGCCTTGCGCGGCCAAGAGGCCTTTCCGGGCGAAGTATCGAGAATTGGGCCAATCGTATTCGGCGGCCTCTTCCTCGGACAATGCCCGGTAGCCGGCGGCAAGCGCCTTGGCGAACGGCGAGCCGGTCGGCGTCGCCTTCTGCAAGTGCTGCAAATAGGTGCCGCAGGCTGCGGCGGTCAGCAGCAGCGCAAGCATCACGCAGGTCCGGCTGGCGATTCGCATGATTCTGTGCCCGTTCATTGATCTGGCTCCCTGGTTCTTATTCCGGACATGGTCGCAAGACGCTACCCAAGCCGGATTCTGCCCGATTGGCAACTGCTCGTGTGCGGCGAAACTGTAGCCTCGACGCCGCGCGCCTAAGTCCCTATATGCTGGATCGAACTCCTTTGGATGGTATCCATGACCGAAGCCGCTTTGCTCGGCGATTTGCCGCTCTGGGACTTGAGTGACCTCTATCCGGGCGTCGAATCGCCGGAATTGTCCCGTGACCTGAGCGACTTGAAGCGCGCCGCGAGCGAGTATGCCGCGCGCATCCGGGGCAAGGTGGCTTCCCTGGACGGCGCGGCGCTCGGCCAGGCGATCGCGGAGTTCGAGGGGCTGGAGGACCGGATCGGCCGGGTCATGTCATTTGCCTCGCTCACCTACGCCGCCGACATGAGCGATGCGAAGATCGCACAATTCTTCCAGACGACGCAGGAGGCGGTGAACGGCATCACGTCCGAGCTGCTGTTCCTGACGCTCGAGATCAATCGCATCGACGAGGCGGCGCTGGCCGAAAAGCTGAAGACGCCCGCCCTTGCGCATTTCGCGCCCTGGCTCCGCGACATACGCGTGTTCCGCGACCACCAATTGAGCGACGATCTCGAGAAGCTGCTGCACGAAAAATCCGTGAGCGGCCGCAGCGCCTGGGTCCGCTTGTTCGACGAGACGACGTCGGGCCTCGAGATTTCCGTCGAGGGCAAGGCGATGACGGTCGAGCAGGCATTGCATCTGCTGTCGGACAAGGACGGGGCGGTGCGCAAGGCCTCGGCAAAGGCGCTCGGCGCCGTGTTCGGCCGCAACGCCCGGCTCTTCGCCCTAATCATGAACACGCTGGCGAAGGACAAGTCCACCGAGGACAAATGGCGCCGCTATCCCGATCCGCCCGCGGCGCGCCATCTCGCGAATCAGGTGGAACCGGCGGTGGTGGACGCCCTGGTCGGCGCGGTGCGCGCGTCGTACCCGCGGCTCAGCCATCGCTACTACACGCTCAAGGCGCGCTGGATGGGCGCGGCGAAGCTCGACTATTGGGACCGCAACGCGCCGCTGCCCGAAGCGGACGATCGCGTCATTCCCTGGGCCGAAGCCCGCGACACGGTGCTCGCAGCCTACCGCCGGTTCTCGCCGGACCTCGCCGATATCGGCAAACGCTTTTTCGAGCGGCGCTGGATCGACGCCCCGAGCCGCGCCGGCAAGTCGCCCGGCGCCTTCGCGCATCCGACGGTGCCGTCCGCGCATCCCTATCTGCTGCTGAACTACCAGGGCAAGACCCGCGACGTGATGACCCTGGCGCACGAGCTCGGACACGGCGTGCATCAGGTGCTGGCGGGCCGGCAAGGCGCGCTGATGGCCGACACGCCGCTGACCTTGGCGGAGACCGCATCGGTGTTCGGCGAGCAGCTGACGTTTCGAGCGCTCCTGGCGGCCGAAACGAAGCCGGAGCGCCGCCGCGTCATGCTGGCCTCCAAGGTCGAGGACATGCTGAACACCGTCGTGCGTCAGGTCGCGTTCTACGAATTCGAGCGGCGCATCCACGACGAGCGGCAAACGCGCGAGCTGACGCCGGAGCGGATCGGCGAGCATTGGCTGGCCGTGCAGAGCGAAAGCCTCGGACCGGCGTTCCGCTTCGACGACGAGTACCGGTACTATTGGACCTACATCTCGCATTTCATCCACGCGCCGTTCTACGTCTACGCCTATGCCTTCGGCGATTGCCTGGTGAACGCGCTCTACGCGGTGTACCAGGATGCGGAGCAGGGGTTTCAGGCGAAGTATCTCGACATGCTGCGCGCCGGCGGAACCCTGCGGCACAAGGAATTGCTGGCGCCCTTCGGCCTCGACGCCGGCGATCCGGGCTTCTGGGCCAAGGGGCTCGGCGTGATCGAAGGCTTCATCGATCAGATCGAAGCCGGGTCGTAATGGGCCGCGAAGACGACAGCATCGCCGGGCGCGTTCGCCGCTACGCCCGGGTGGGGTCGGCGGTCGGCGGTCTAGCCGCGCGTCTCGCCGGCCAGCGCTATCTCGGCATCAAGCTCGACAAGGCGGAACACGCCGCGGACTTGCGCCGCGCGCTCGGCGGGCTGAAGGGCCCGCTGATGAAGGTGGCGCAGATCATGTCGACGATTCCGGAGGCTCTGCCCCAGGAATACGTCGCCGAGCTGATGCAGCTTCAGGCCAACGCGCCGGCCATGGGCTGGGCCTTCGTCAAGCGACGCATGTCGGCGGAGCTCGGACCGGACTGGCAGAAGCGCTTCGCGCGCTTCGAGCAGACGGCGGCGGCCGCCGCCTCGCTCGGACAGGTGCATCGCGCGGCCGGCCTCGACGGCAGGGATCTCGCCTGCAAGCTGCAGTATCCGGACATGAAGGCGACCGTGGAAGCGGATCTGCGGCAGCTCAAGCTGATCTTCGCCATCTATCGCCGCTACGATCCGTCGATCGACACCACCAACATTCATCAGGAGATCGCGGCGCGGCTACGCGAAGAGCTCGACTACCGGCGCGAGGCGCAGCACATGCGGCTTTACGCCACCATGTTGGCTGGCGAGCCGGGCGTGAGCATACCGGACGTGGTGCCGGCGCTGTCGACCGAGCGGCTGCTCACCATGAGCTGGCTCGAAGGCCGGCCGCTGCTCGAATTCAAAGGCGACAAGCTCGCGGAGCGCAATCGCCTGGCGCAAAACATGTTCCGCGCCTGGTACGTGCCGTTCTATTCCTATGGCGTGATTCACGGCGATCCGCATCTCGGCAACTACACGGTGCGTCCCGACCGCAGCATCAACCTGCTCGACTTCGGCTGCATCCGCATCTTCCAGCCGAAGTTTGTGCAGGGCGTGATCGATCTCTATCACTCGCTCGAGCGCGGCGACCGGGCTTTGGCGGTTCACGCGTACGAGACCTGGGGCTTCGAGGGCCTGACCAACGAGGTTATCGACACGCTCAACCTATGGGCCGAGTTCGTTTACGCGCCGCTGCTCGAGGATCGCCCGCGCCGCATCCAGGAATTCGATGCTTCCGGCATTTACGGCCGCGAGGTGGCGGAAAAAGTGGCGCGGCAATTGCGCGAACGGGGCGGCGTGAAGCCGCCGCGCGAATTCGTGTTCATGGACCGGGCCGCCATAGGGCTCGGCGGCGTTTTCCTGCATCTGAAGGCCGAAATCAATTGGCACCGGCAGTTCCATGAGCTCATCGCCGACTTCGACGTGAAGCGGCTGGCGCGCCGGCAAGCCAAGGCGCTGAAAGCGGTCGGCGTGCCCCCGCCGTGAAGCCTCTGCCCTGAAGTTGCCACAATTGAACCGCGAAGCAGCCGTAACCGCAGGGTTTTCTGCGTCCGCCCGTGTGTGTGTCCGATGCCAGGCTCCAACGCCTAAAAGGGGAAGCTCCATGACTCGTATCAAGCTCATTTCCATGTGCGCCGTCGTCGCCTTGAGCGCCTTGCCGGGCTATGCCCTGGCGCAGACCGTTCAGTCGGAGACGCAGCGCGACATTAACCAGCAGCAGCGCATCGATCAGGGCCTGCAGAACGGCTCGCTGTCGACCGGCGAAGCCGCCAAGCTCGAGCGCGGCGAGGCCAACATCAACCGTGCCGAATCCAATGCGCTGAAGGACGGGAGCCTCTCGCCGGCCGAGAAGGCCCGCATCCAGAACATGCAGAACAACGAGAGCAAGCAGATCTACAGGGACGAGCACAATAACGTCACCGGCAATCCGAACAGCGCATCGAGCGAGCGCATGCAGGCGGACGTGCAGCGCAACATCAATCAAGAACAGCGCATCAAGCAGGGCGAGCAGTCGGGCGCGCTGACCAATCGCGAAGTCGGCAAGCTGCAAGGCGGTCAGGCGCACGTCGATCGCCGCGAAGCTCGCGCCGGCGCCGACGGCAACGTGAACGCGCGCGAGCAGCGGCGCATTCAGGCGGCGGAGAACCGCCAGAGCAAGCGCATCTACCACAAGAAGCACAACGACGTCGTGAAGCAGTAGGCGCTTCAGCGAACTGTCCAGACACCGGCGGGAGATGCGGGCAAACCGCGTCCCCCGCCGAATGTTTCCAGCTAACGGCAGTTAGCTAGTCATCGCCCGCCGCCGCCACGGCCGAGGCTTCGGGACGCTCGCGCCGGGCGCCCGGCAGCAGCAGCGCGGCGAGCAGCGTGCAGAGCGCCACCGCCGCCAGCGTGATGAACACATAGCGGAAGCCGTCGTCGACCCGGTGCAGTCCCGCCACCAGCGGAATGGCGAGGGTGCTGGCGCCGAACGAGACCACGTAGCGAAGCGCGAAGACCCGCGAACGCCATTCGTCGACCGCATAGCGTGCCACCATGGCGTCGTTGATGGGTATCTGGCCGAAGACGAAGAACATCATGGCGATGGCCGCCGCCAGCATCGCCCAGTTCTGGGCCGTGCCGGCGAGATAGAGCAGGGGCGCCTGCATCAGCACCACGGGCAGGAACACGGCCTTCAACGGATAGCGGTCGATCAGCCAGCCGACGCAGAGTTGCGCCACGGCCGCGAGCGTGTAGACCGCGGAGACCAGCGCGCCGATGCCGAACGTGGTGTCGGTGAGCGCGGTCAGCCGCTCGTCGAACAGCTTCGGCATGGAATAGGTGCAGGCGGCGAAGATGATGCCGCCGGCGAAGGTCGCGACCGTGAGAACGCCGAACACACGCACCAGCATGTGGCGCGGCAGGCCTTGCGCCGCCTTGCCGCTTCGCTTTGGCACCGGGCCGGGATCGGCCACGAAAGCCCAATAGGCGATGCCGACCAGGACCGCCACCACGCCCGGCACGATGAAAGCCGCGCGCCAGCTCCACAAATCGGTCAAGGTGCCGGCGACGAGGCCGGCGACGGCGATGCCGAGATTGCCGGCGACGCCGTTGATGCCGAGAGTGCGGCCGAGGGTTTTCTGATCGATCACCAGGAGCGCCAAGCCGACCGGGTGATAGATCGCGGCGAACAGTCCCGCCAGGGTCAGGCCAATGCCGATCTGCAATGGCGAGTTCGCGAGACCGATCAGCATCAACGCCACGCCGATGCCGCAGAAGAACAGGATCATCATGCGGTGCCGGCTCCAATGATCGCCGAGCCATCCGGCGGGGAGCGAGCCGGCACCGAACGCGATCGAGCCGCCGAGCGCATAGGGCAGAAGGTCGGAGAAGTCGCGGCCCATTTCGCGCGACAGCGCTAGTACCACGACCGGGAAAATCGACATGGCCAGGTGGTCGATGGCATGGCCCGCATTGAGGAAGCCGATGGTGATGCGGCGGGAATCGGACATGGCGGTCTCGCGGTGGATCGTGACTGCTTCTAGCCTACGTCCCGGTCATATGGCAGTCTAACGGCAATCTGACAAAGACTATCGAGAAAATGACAAAGACCGCCGCCATGCCCAAGCCCATGCCGGCCAAAGGCCGCAGCACCGACCCGGCCGACTACCAGAACCTGCCGCGTCCGGTGGCCGCCATGGCCAAGGAATTCCCCGACGGCCACCTGATCGCGCGGCACCGGCACAAGCGGGCGCAGCTCTTGTTCGCCACCGAAGGCGTGATGACCGTGACCACGCCGGACGGCTCGTGGGTCGTGCCGCCCCATCGCGCGGTCTGGGTGCCGCCCGGCGTCGAACACGAGATCCGGGTTTCCGGCGGCCTCAGCATGCGGACGCTATACGTGAGCGAAGCCGCGGCCGCCGATTTGCCGAAGCATTGCACGGTGCTCGACGTCTCGCCGCTGCTGCGCGAACTCATCCTTCGCGCCGTGGAGCTCCCGGTACTCTATGACGAAGCGGGTCCCGCCGGGCGGCTCATGTCGCTCATTCTCGATGAGATCTGCGCGTTGCCGGTGCTGCCGCTCCATTTGCCCTGGCCCGAAGACGGGCGAT
>DASQHM010000251.1:0-1683 GCA_035632095.1 Candidatus Cybelea sp.
CCCGGCCAGACCGCGGTGGTGCCGCCCAAGCGGGCGCATCACGTTTCGGGCAAAGACGGCGGCCGCTGCAAATTCGCCATCCTGCAAGGGATCGGCGCGTACGACTTCAATCTGGTAGGTAAATCATGAACCGATCATTGCGTTATTTCCTGCTCGGCGCCGGCAGCGCCGTGCTCGTCCTTGCCGCCTTCGCGGCCGGCGTGACCATCGCCGCGCCCGAACAGGCCGGCGGGTCGAAAATGCTCGCGCTCTACACCGAAGTGTTCAACGAGGTGAAGGCGAACTACGTCAAGCCGGTGCCCGACCAGAAGCTGGTCGAAGGCAGCATCCAGGGCATGCTGGCCGCGCTCGATCCGCATTCGAGCTACATGGACGCCAAAGAATTCAAGGACATGATGGTCCAGACCCGCGGCGAGTTCGGCGGCCTCGGCATGCAAGTGACGATGGAAGACGGCGCCGTGAAGGTGGTGTCGCCGATCGACGACACGCCGGCCGCCAAGGCCGGCGTCATGCCGGGCGATTTGATCGTCGCCATCGATCAAGCGCCGGTGAGCGATATGACGCTGTCGCAGGCGGTCGACAAGCTGCGCGGCCCGATCGGCAGCAAGGTGACGCTGACCATGCGGCGCCAGGGTGTGCAACCCTTCGAACTGACCCTGACGCGCGGCGACATCAAGGTCGATCCGGTGAAGTCGCGCCTAGTCGACAACAATATCGGCTACGTCCGCATCAGCACCTTCTCCGAACGCGCAGGCAGTGCGCTGACGGCCGCAATCAAAGACTTGAACGCCAAGTCGAAGAACCATCTTGCCGGCGTCGTGCTCGATCTGCGCAACAATCCGGGCGGCCTGCTCGAGGAGGCCGTCGCTGTCTCCAACACTTTCATTCCCAAGGGCGAGATTGTCTCGATGAAGGGGCGTATCGCCAACGACAACCGCAGTTTCAACGCCGAAGCGAGCAAGGATCTGGTGCCGGTCGACGTGCCGATGGTGGTGCTGGTCAATGGCGGCTCGGCCTCGGCGTCGGAGATCGTCGCCGGCGCGCTGCAGGACACGCATCGCGCGGTGATCATGGGCACGCGCTCGTTCGGCAAGGGCTCGGTCCAGACCGTCCTGCCGGTGAAGGAAAGCGGCGGCGCCATCCGCCTTACGACGGCGCTCTACTACACGCCGTCGGGTCGCTCGATCCAGGGCACCGGCATCGAACCCGACGTCATCGTGCCGCCGGCGAAGATCGAGAAGATCGCGCTCGGTCCGGTGATCCGCGAGGAAGACCTCAAAGGCGCGCTCAAGAACCCCGAGGGTCTCGCCGCGCCCGACGCCGCAGCCACGCCGGCAACACCGGCAAACGACAACAAATCGCCGGCGAAGCCGGCTGCTTCGCCGGGTGCGTCTCTGCCGCCCGGCGCCAAGCCGCTGCCGGTGCCGGCGAACGCGGCGCTCGAGCCCAACCTGATGGGCACCGACAGCGATTATCAGTTCGTACGCGCAGTCGATCTGCTGCGCGGATTGGCGCTGTTCCGCACCACCGACGAGCACACCGCCGCCCGCTGAGCGTTCCCGTCCTCCCGGCGTTGTCCTAAGATCGGGGACAAAACACGGGAGGAACGGGCATGGCGGGACTGGCGCTCAGCTACGTTCACGGGGCAAGCAACCGCCCGCTCCTGGGCGAAACGATCGGGCA
>DASQHM010000252.1:0-62364 GCA_035632095.1 Candidatus Cybelea sp.
CGAAGCCGGTTTCCGGCCCCGTCGGCGCGATGCCGAAGGTGCAGAGGGCGCCCGTTCGCGCCGCGGCGGCGGCCGTCGCGACGGCGGCGAGGAATGCGGCCTTGTTGCGCACCAGGTGATCCGACGGCAGCACCAGCACCAAGGCATTCGCGCCGGCGCTCTCTTCGATCGCGAGCGCGGCCACCGCAACGGCCGCCGCGGTGTTGCGGCCCTCGGGCTCCAGCAGAATTGCCTGCGGAGTCACACCGATGTCGCGCAATTGTTCGGCGATGGCGAAGCGGTGCTCGTGATTGCAGACGGCCAAGGGCGGCGCGAAGAGCTCCGGATCGCCGACCCGGCGCGCGGTCTCCTGCAACAGGCTGTTGGGACCGGCCAGCGCCAGCAATTGCTTCGGATAGCCTTCCCGCGATAGCGGCCAGAGCCGGCTGCCGGAGCCGCCGGAAAGTATGACGGGATGGATGGGACTAAGCTTCTGGGACGGCACGCCGGCTCGCTAGGTCATTCCTCCGCACAATTCTCAGTGGAATTCATGACTTTGGCAACCTCGATGGCGCGGTCCCGGACGGCAACAGCGGCGCAATCGCTTCCAGCACGCGATCGAGCGTGCCGGC
Organism: Candidatus Cybelea sp.; assembly: GCA_035632095.1. GTDB lineage: Bacteria > Pseudomonadota > Alphaproteobacteria > Ferrovibrionales > Ferrovibrionaceae > DASQHM01. Next base: position 612 of record DASQHM010000252.1, read on the forward strand.
CTGCCCGTCCGCGTAGGCCCGGGCGGCGGACGCCATCGCGCCGCGCCGCGCCTGGCCGTCAGACAACAGTAGTTCGACTTCGGCCCCCAGCGCATCGGTGTCCGCGACCATGCGGCTGGCGCCGGACGCCGTCATCGCCGCGGCCATATCGGCGAAACTCGACATATGCGGCCCATGCAGGATGGCGCAGCCGAGGCGCGCCGGCTCCAGCGGATTGTGTCCGCCGAAGGGAACCAGCGAGCCGCCGACGAAAACCACGTCGGCCAGGCGATACCACAATCCGAGTTCGCCGATCGTATCCGCCACATAGACGCCTGTGTCCGCGTTCGGCGGCGCGCCGTCGCCGCGGCGCGCGACCGTCAAGCCGGCGGCCGCGGCCAGCGCCGCCACCTCGGCGCCGCGCGCCGGGTGGCGCGGCGCGATGATGGTCAGCAATCCGGGCAGCCGCGGCGCCAGACGCCGATGCACGGCGACCGCGGCGGATTCCTCTCCCGCATGGGTGCTTGCCGCGAGCCAACGCGGGCGGGTGCCCAAGAGCACGCGAAGGCGGGCAAGTTCGGCTTCGTCGGCCGCGAGCGGCGGCGCGGCGAATTTCAGGTTGCCGACGCATATCACATTGCCGGCGCCGAGCGCCCGCAATCGGGCGGCATCGTCGGCGGTCTGCGCCAGACAGAGCCGGAACGGCGCCAGCATGGCGCGGATCGGTCCCGGAAATCGGCTCCAGCGCCGGAAGGCGCGCGCCGAGACGCGCCCATTGATCAACGCCAGCGGCAGGTGCCGCGACGCAATGCCGTGGATGAGATTGGGCCAGAACTCAGATTCGGTCCAAAGCACCGCATCGGGCCGCCAGTGGTCGAGAAACGCATCGACCGCCGCCGGCAAGTCCACCGGCACGTATTGATGGAACGCGCCTCGAGGCAGCTGGTCTTCGAGCAGTGCGGCCGACGTGACCGTTCCGGTGGTCACCATCACATTCAGCCCGGCGGCGTTCGAGAGCAGGCGGGCCACCAGCGGCAGGATCGACGCCGCTTCGCCCATGCTCGCCGCGTGAAACCAGAGCAATGGTCCGGACGGACGCGGCCGCGACGCCTCGCCCAAGCGTTCGCCGAGACGCGCGCCGTCTTCCTTGCCGCTCGCGGCGCGGCGGGCCAGGTGCGCGCGCACCAACGGTGCGGAAAGATTGGCCATGGCGCGATAGAGCGACAACGCGCTCATGCGGCCCGCGCCCCCATCCGTTGCTCAAAGGACCGGCAAGTCTTTATATTAGGCTTCATCGTTCACTGAGGGGTCGTCGAACCAATGCTGGAATTCCTGGCCGCCCTCGGCATCGGTGCCGGAGCCATGCTGTATCAGGGCCACCTGCCCTCGGACCAGCCCTATTACACCACACCGCCCTTGGAGCTTACGGCCAGCGGTCTGAAGTTGCCGGGCCAATATGTTTCGATTTGTTACAGCAGCGCCATTGCCCCGCCGGAGAAGATTACCGCCATGGTGGCGGCCGCCTGCGAACATCCGCAATTCATGCGCAATGATTACACTGGCGACTGCACCATCGCCGCGCCGGTGCGCGTCACGTACAAATGCAGCAAGGTCAACCGCTCCGTGGCCGTGCAGTTGAAGCCTTACGGGCTTTCGGACCTGCATCATGCTCCCGGCCAGTCGCCGACCTACTACCGGACGCTCGACGCCTATATGGCCGCGCAGCACCAGGAATAGATCCGCCCCGCCGCTTCCGAAGCCTGCTTCCGTTCAGCCGGTAATCGTCACGCCGCCGTCGGCCACGATGACTTGGCCGGTGATGAACGCGCCGGCCTTGGACGCCAGCAGCACCGCAATGCCGCCGATGTCGTCGGGCTCGCCGATCCGGCGCAAGGGCGCGACGGCGACGGTCTTGGCGAGGCGATCGGGATCGGACCACAGCGCCTTGGCGAAATCGGTCTTCACCAGGCCCGGCGCGATGCAATTGACGCGGATGTTGTGCGGGCTCCACTCCGTCGCCAGATTGCGCGCCAAGGCCATATCGGCCGCCTTGGAGATGCCGTAGGCGCCGAGCACGGGCGTGCCGCGCAAGCCCCCGATGGACGATACGATGATGACGGCGCCATCCTTGCGCTTGGCCATTTCCGGACACACCAGGTTGCAGAGCCACAGATTGCTCAGCACGTTGTTGTGCATAATCTTGTCGTAGACCTCGTCCGAAAGTCCGGTCAGGGGGCCGAAATAGGGGTTCGAGGCGGCGTTGGCCACCAGGATGTCGATGCGGCCCCATTCCTTACGAGTGCGCTCAACCAGCGCTTCGAGCGAGGCGCGGTCGGAAATGTTGGCCGAGACGGCAATGGCCTCGCCGCCCGCCTTCTTGATGCCGCTCACGACCTCTTCGCAGGCCGGCAGCTTGCGGCTGGACACCACAACCTTGGCGCCCGCCTCCGCCAGATTTTCGCAGATCGAACGGCCGATGCCCTTGCTGCCGCCGGTGACCACGGCGACCTTGCCGGTGAGATCGAACAGTCTCATGAGCGCTCCCCTTCCAATGATTCATGTCCCGTCATAGGCCGCCACCTTACGCGGCGGCGGCGAGCGCGATCAAGCGCCCGATCCCCGGGAAGCGCCTCTGTCCGAAGCCTTCGCCGATCACCGCCGCAGAAATTCAACGAGTCGCTTTCGGCATGCCGGGGAGCACTGCGGCTGCCCTCGCGCGAGGCTCCGTTCTTCAGTCTTCGCGGGCGCAATTACTGGCCTCGCCAAAGGAGTCGGCGCGGGATTCACGAAATATTTGCATTCTCCCCTGGAAATGGTCTTGGCCGCCGATTATCTTCGGCGGCGGACAACGGGGTACGGGCGACAACGGGTACCCGAACCGCTAACACTCGAGGAGACGCAGTGCGATGGACGAGTTGAACCAGGTCGTTGAAGCCGAGCCTCCAAGTAGACGCTCCCTTCCTGGCCGCAGGTCATTTAAGCCCCCGACTTCCCAGCGAACCGATACCGAGACCTCCACCCAGACGACGCCCTCCCCCGACGCTTCTCCCACAGAGCCGCTGTTTTTCCCGCCGGTCAGCCCCGGCCAGAAGCGCCGCCACAAGCTGCATCGTTTTCCCCTCAGTCCCGCCGTCCAGACGTTCAAGAAACGCTTTTATCCCGACGCATCCGTCGCGGAATGGAATGATTGGCGCTGGCAGCTTCGCCATCGGGCCAAGACCCTGGCCGAGCTTGCGCGCATCATCACCCTATCCGCCGACGAGGAAGAAGCGATCCGCCGCCACACCGGGTCGCTCCCCGTCGGCATTACCCCCTACTATGCGCACCTGATCGACGCCACCGACCCGAACCAGGGCCTGCGCCGCACCCATGTGCCGGTGCTCGGCGAGTACCTGCGCTCTCCGGGCGAGGCGGACGATCCGCTCGGGGAAGACCATGACGCCGCGGTGCCGGGCCTGGTGCATCGCTATCCGGATCGCGTGCTATTCCTGGCCACCGGCTTTTGCTCTACCTACTGCCGCTATTGCACCCGTTCCCGCATGGTGGGCGAGGCCGGCGGCGAATATTCCTTCAGCAATTCCCAGTGGGATCGCGCCATCGAGTACCTGAAGGTTCACGACGAAGTGCGCGACGTGCTCATTTCCGGCGGCGACCCGCTGACCCTGCACGACGACAAACTTAACTGGTTGTTAAGCCGGCTGCGGGAGATCAAGCACATCGAGTTCGTACGGCTTGGAACCAAGGTGCCGGCCGTGCTGCCGCAGCGCGTGACCAAGGAATTCGCGCGGATGCTGCGCAAGCATCGCGTGTGGATGAGCATCCACTTCACCCATCCGGACGAATTGACGCCGGAGGTGAGCGAAGCGTGCGACCGCCTGGCCGATTCCGGCATTCCCCTCGGCAGCCAGACCGTGCTGCTCAAGGGCGTGAACGACGACATCGCCGTCATGAAGCAGCTCATGCATGGGCTGCTCATGCGCCGGGTCAAGCCCTACTACATTTATCAATGCGACCCGATCACCGGTTCGGCCCATTTCCGAACCACCGTCGACAAGGGCCTCGAGATCATCGAAGGCCTGCGCGGCCACACCACCGGCTATGCGGTCCCGAACTTCGTCGTGGACGCACCCGGCGGCGGCGGAAAGATTCCGCTGATCCCCGATTATCTGGTCGGCAGGCAGGGCGATGACCTGCTGCTCCGCAACTTCGAAGGCAAGGTCTATCGCTACACCGATCCCGAGGGGCGGCTCGGCGAAGGTCGGCCGCTTCCGGCGGTCGCCGCGGAATAAGACGGTAACGATGCGCCTCGGCTTCACCTACGACCTGAGGTCCGACTATCTGGCCGAAGGTTACGGCATGGAAGAGACCGCCGAGTTCGACAGCGCCGCTACGATCGATGCGATCGCGGCGGCGCTGGCGTCTTGCGGGCACGACGTCGATCGCATCGGCAATGTGCGGAGCCTGACGCGGCGCCTGGTGGCCGGCGACCGCTGGGAACTGGTGTTCAACATCGCCGAAGGCATGTATGGCCTCGTCCGCGAGGCGCAAGTGCCGGCGTTGCTCGACGCCTACGACATTCCCTACACGTTCTCCGATCCGCTGGTCGTTGCGCTCACCCAGCACAAGGGCATGACCAAGCGCGTGCTGCGCGATTGCGGCTTGCCGACCGCGCCTTTCGCCGTGGTTGGCGAGCTTTCCGATATTGCCAAGGTCGATCTGCCATTCCCGCTGTTCGCCAAGCCTATCGCCGAAGGTTCCGGCAAGGGCATCAACCCGGCATCGCGCGTGCGCAACCGGCGTGAGCTCGACGGCATCTGCCGGACGCTGCTGGCGCGGTTCCGCCAGCCGGTGCTGATCGAGACCTACCTGCCGGGCCGCGAGTTCACGGTCGGCATCGTCGGCACCGGCGGCGAAGCGTCGACCGTCGGCGTGCTGGAGGTGATCCTGAACGATAAGGCGGAGCCGGGCGTCTATTCCTATCTGAACAAGGAGGAATACGACACCCGCGTGATCTACACGCTTGCCTTCGACGGCGAGGCCAAGGCCGCGGGCGAAATCGGCCTGGCCGCTTGGCGCGCGCTCGGCTGCCGCGACGGCGGCCGCGTCGATCTCCGCTCCGACGCGCAAGGCCGGCCGCACGTGCTCGAGATCAATCCCTTGGCGGGACTGTCGCCGACGAAATCCGATCTCCCGATCGCGGCTCTCCAGGCCGGCTGGACCTACGAGCAGCTCATCGGCCGCATCGTCGAGTCCGCACGGGCGCGCGTCGGCGCCCTGGCAGCCGCGGGAGCGGCCAGCGCGGCCGAATAGCCGTCCGTGCCCATGTGGAGGCGCGGCATCATGAATTCCTTCGTCGCCATCCTGTTCGACGATCTCGGGCCCGACGCCGGGCCCGATGCCGCGGACACCATCGTCCAGGTCGAGACCGTCGAGGCTGCGCTGCGCGAGCTCGGCTACTTGAGCCGCCGGATTCCCGTTTCCCTGGACCTTGCGGCGACGAAAGAGGCGCTGCTCCGCCTCGATCCCGCCTTCGCCTTCAATCTCGTCGAATCCCTCGCGGGCCAAGGCCGCTTGATCCATCTGGTGCCGGCGCTGCTCGACGCGATCGGTCTGGCCTATACCGGCTGCGACACGCAGGCCTTCTTCACCACCAACGCCAAGCCTTTGGCGAAGCGTCTGTTGGCGGCGGACGAAATCGCGACGCCGCTTTGGGCCGACAGCGCCGGCGCCTCGCCGGGGCCGGGCACGTGGCGCGGCCCCTGGATCGTGAAATCCGTTTACGAACACGCCTCGATCGGTCTCGACGCCGATGCCGTGGTGCAGGATTGGGCGGCCTTGCCGGATCTTCTCGCGCGCCGCCGCCGCGACCACGGCGGCGCCTGGTTCGTCGAGCAATTCGTGGACGGACGCGAATTCAACGTCGGCCTGCTGGCAGACGGGACCGGACCCGAAGTGCTGCCGATCGCCGAGATGACCTTCGTCGACTTTCCGCCCGGCAAGCCGCGCATCATCGACTACAAAGCCAAGTGGCAAGAAGAATCCTTCGAATTCCGCAACACGGTGCGCCGCTTCGACCTACCCGAGACCGACCGTGCCGTGCTTGCCGCCATGACCGACATCGCGCTGCGTTGTTGGCGGCTTTTCGCGCTGAGGGGTTACGCACGGGTCGATTTCCGCGTCGATGGGCAAGGCAAGCCTTGGGTGCTGGAGGTGAACGCCAATCCCTGCCTCTCGCCGGACGCCGGCTTCGCGGCGGCGGCCAAACGCCGCGGCCTATCGCCGGTGGATTTCGTCCGCCGTATCATCGCCGATCTCAATCGCCCGCCGAGACCGCGAAAACCGTGAGCGACAAGACCATCATCTGGCGAAGCGAGCCCCGCCACGGCGACATCGATGCGGTGCGGGATGTCGTCGTTTCCTCCGGCTTCTTCAACGAAGAGGAAATCGGCGTCGCCATGGAGTTGGTCGAGGAGCGCTTAAGACGCGGCGCCGCCAGCGGCTATCACTTCATTTTCGCCGAGCACAAGGGGCGCATGGTGGGTTATGCCTGCTACGGCCCGATCGCCGGCACGAAATCGAGCTTCGATCTCTACTGGATCGCCGTCCACGAATCCGGCCGCGGCGGCGGCTTGGGGCACGACATCATGGCGCGCGCGGAAGCCGCCATCGCGGCTGCCGGCGGCACGCGGGTCTATGTGGAGACGTCGTCGCGTCCGCAATACGAGCCGACGCGCGCCTTCTATCGCCGCCACGGCTATCGCCGCGAGGCCCTGCTGGAGGATTTCTACGGGCCGGGCGACGGCAAGGAGATCTACGTCAAGGTGGTGAGCTAGCCCAAGGCGCTAGTTCTGCGCGCTGACCCTCGGGTCGAGTTCACCCGCGAGCGGCGTGGTCGGCGCTTTGGGCACGAAAGGCTTGCGCTGCTCCTTGGGCTGCGCGCCCCTGCGTGTGATGCGCCAGGCCGTGAAGACCGCGAGCGTCCCGGCGACGAACGCGAGATAGAGGAACAGCGCCGACGGACCGAAGGCGGTCATCGCGAGGGTCGCCAGCGGCGGTCCGCCGACCGAGCCGGCGGCCCAGGCCAGCAACAGGCCGGCCGACACGGAAACGACCTGGCCCCGGTCCGCGTGGTCGTTGGCATGGCTCACGGCTATCGGATAAAGCGTGTAGGCCAGGCCGCCGTAGAGCGCCACCAGCAGGAACAGAAGCGGACGGGATCCCGGGCCGACGACCGCCACCGCGAGCGCCACAACGATCATGCCGGTGGTCACCGCCAGCAGCACGCGGCGCCGGTCCATGCGGTCGGAGATGCGCCCGATGGGCCATTGCAGCAGCATGCCGCCGAACTGCAGCGCCGACATGAAGGCGCCCACTTCCGCGATCGCCAGTCCTACATGGGTCGCGTAGACCGGCCCGATGCCGCTCAGCGCCGTGTTCATCAGACCCGTGCCGATGCAACCGACCACGGCGACCGGCGACAGCCGATAGAGCCCGACCAGCCCGATCGGCTCGACCGACGGCAGTCTGGGTTCGCTCGCGCGCGTCAGCGCCACCGGAATGAGGCATGCCGCGAAAGCGCCGGCGCAGAGCATGAACAACGCAGGCCCGCGCGGATCGGCGACCGCCAGCATGAGCTGACTGGCGCTGACCGCCGTCATATTCGAAATCATGTAGATGGCGAAGACCGTGCCGCGCGTCCCGCTCGGCGCTTTTTCGTTGAGCCAGCTTTCGCCGATCATGAACAATCCGGCGCAGGCGAATCCCGTGAGCAGCCGAAGCGCGCCCCAGACCGCCGGCGTGATCAGGACCTCGAACGCCAGCGCCGTGCAGCACAATACGGCGGCGAGGGCCGCAAAGGTGCGAATGTGGCCGACGTTTCGCACAAGCCGCGGCACGAACAGGCATCCGAGCAGAAAGCCGAGCGGATAGCCGGTAACCACCAGGCCGATCACGGGCGTCGCGAAGCTTTCGATGGTCATGCGCACGGCGAGAAAGCTGCCGAACAGGCCGTTTCCGGCTTGCAGGATGAATATCCCGGCGATCACCGAGCCGGCGGTCAGCAGCGCCCGTCGCATGGCGCGACTCTAGCCTGCCAGCGCTACGGCATCCAACCGCCGAGCCCGAGCCACGGAACGGCGACCGCGAGCGATCCAGCCGCCATCGGCATGCCGCGCAATCCTCTTGCGAAATCGCCGGCAACTCGGTCACTCTCGGCGCAATGATGGACTGGCGGCAGCTCCTCTCCTCCCAGCGCTTCGGTCACGGCGAGACGGATGCGCGCGGCACTGCGCGCACCGCCTTCCAGAAAGACTGGGACCGGGTGGTGTTCTCCTCGGCCTTCCGCCGTTTGCAGGACAAGACCCAGGTCCATTCCCTGCCCGAAAGCGACTATGTGCGCACGCGGCTCACCCACTCGCTCGAAGTCTCGTCCGTCGGGCGATCGCTCGGAGCCGCGGTCGGACACACCGTCATGCAACGGCACAACAGCCTCTCGGCCTACGCGCACGCGGCCGATTTCGGCCATATCGTCGCCGCCGCGAGTTTGGCGCACGACATCGGCAATCCGCCGTTCGGCCATTTCGGCGAAGACACGATCCGGTTCTGGTTCAAGGATCGCGACGGCGGCGCGGCGCTGGTTGAGCGTCTCGCCCCGGCGGAGCGCGCCGACCTACAGGGATTTGAAGGAAACGCGCAAGGGTTTCGCATCCTCACGCGGCTGCAGAATTGGCAGGACCGGGGCGGATTGCGGCTGACCGCCGCAACGCTCGCGACCTTCACCAAATATCCGCGCGATTCCGCCGTACCGGCGGAACTCGCGCGCGATGACTGCGCTTCGGCGAAGTTCGGTGTTTTCCAAGCGGAGAAGGCGTTGTTCGAGGACGTCGCGCGCGCCGTCGGATTGCTCAAACGCGAGGGCGGACCCGGCATGCGCTGGTGCCGCCATCCCCTCGCCTTCCTGGTCGAGGCCGCCGACGACATTTGCTACCAGGTCGTCGATCTGGAAGACGGTTTCAAACTCGGCCGCATCAGCTTTGCAGAAGCCGAGGAATTGCTGCTCACCTTGATCGGCGCCGAGCCCGCGCGCTACCGCGATATCGACGACGAACCCCGCCGTATCGGATATTTGCGCGCCAAGGCCATCGGCCGGCTGATCGAAGCTTGCGTCGCCGTGTTCCTCGATCACGAAGCGGACATATTGCGCGGCACGATGATGCGCGACCTGCTTTCGCACACGGCCCAGCACGCGACCATCGTCCGAATTTTCGCCTTGGTGAACGAGCGCGTGTTCATGACCCGCGAACGGGCGCAAACCGAAATCGGCGGCGGCGAAGTGCTCGTAGCGCTGCTCGATGCCTTCACCGGCGCGATCGGCGAGCAGATCGCACTGGGCAGCGGCGGCAAGCTTTCGCCGCGCGGCGCGGCGCTGTTGCGTTTGCTGCCGGCTTCAGTGCGGCTCGACGATCCTTACGCGCGCCTCCTGCAGGTCACCGACTTCGTATCGGGCATGACCGACAGCTACGCCGTCAGCCAATTCCGCCGCCTCAAGGGTCTGTTGGCGCCGTAGAGCTTGCCGGATTCCTTGTTTTAGACCGCTTCGCGCAAGTGAAATCCGAGCAAGGCGCGCAGCTTGGCCGGCGCGACGGGTTTTTGCAGCACGGCATAGTCTTCGGACGGACCGCCGAACAAATCGTCGATGCCGGTTTCGCCGGTCACCAAAATCGCGGGAATTGGGCGCCCGATCTCGGCGCGCACGGCGGCGATGGCTTCGCAGCCGGTCTCGTCCTTTAGCCGGTAGTCGGCGACGATGGCATCGGGCGCGCCGAAGCTCGGCAGGCAGATGACCGCCTCGGCCGTCGATGCGGCGATCTGAACCCGGCAGCCCCAACCCTCGAGCAACACGCGCATGCTTTCGAGCACGACCCGGTCATCGTCGACGATCAGGATGGCGCGCCGGCTCAGCGTATAGCCGCCCGACGAGGCGAGTTGCGGCTTTGCCGGCAGCGAGGATTCCGCCGCTTCGGCGAGGCAGATGCGGAACAGCGAACCCGAGCCGAGTTTCGACCGGGTCGAAAGGCGGTGACCGAGCAATCTTGCCAACCGATCGACGATGGCAAGGCCGAGGCCGGCGCCGGGCGCGCTGCCGGCCGGCAGATTGTCGAGCCGGTTGAACTCCTGGAAAATCGACTTCAGCTTGTTGGGCGGTATGCCGACGCCGGTATCCCAGACCTCGATGGCGATTGCGCCATTCCGCCGCCGGCACGCCAGCAGGACGCCGCCTTTGGTCGTATAGCGGATGGCGTTGCTCACAAGATTGCGCAACATCGATTCGAGCAGCGCTGCGTCGCTGTTGCCGAAGAGGTCGCGTGCGATCACCCGCAGCATAATGCCCCGCTCGGCCGCTTGCGGCCGGTATTCGGCCGCGAGCCGCAACAGCAGCGGCCTCAACGCCACGCTGCCGAACTCCGGCTCGATCGCATCGGCGTCGAGCTTCGAGATGTCGAGCAGCGCATTGAGCAGCGACCCGAGCGCATCCAGCGTCGAGCGGATATTGCCGATCAGCCGCCGCGTTTCGGCCCCGCGCAAGCGCTCGTCAAGCGCCGCGACGAACATACCGAGCGCATGCAGTGGCTGCCTGAGATCGTGGCTGGCGGCGGCGAGAAAACGCGTCTTGGCCTGGTTGGCGACTTCGGCTTCCTCTTTCGCGATCCGCATGTTCGCCTCGGCGGACTTCAGAGCCGTGATGTCGGAGACCACCACGACGATGCCGCCTTCGCGCGTTCGCCGCTCGCTGAACAGGATGCGGCGGCCGTCGCAAAAGCGGCCCTCGACCGGCGAACCCGGATTGCGATGCCGTTCGACGCATTTGGCGATGAATTCCTCCGCGCCGTAGCGTCCCGTATCGGATTCGCCGCGCTCGACGCTCAGGCGGATGATTTCCTCGAACCCGACACCCGGCACGATCCGGTCGCCGACCTTTGAAAAGATCTGCCGGACGCGGTCGTTGCACATCACCAGCCGGTCCTCGGCATCGTAAAGCGCAAACCCCTCCGACAACTCGGCCAGCGCGTCCTGCAATTGCGCCCGCGCCGTAGCATGTGTCGCCTCCCCCTCCCGCAAACGCGTCTCGCGCCGCATCAGCTCGGTGATGTCCGTCCGCACCACGATCCCGCCGCCGCTCGGCAGCTTGCGTACGTTCACTTGCAGCCAGGTTCCGTCGGTCAAGGGCTGCACGAACGACGCCTGTTCGGCGTGGAACTGGTCCAAGCGCGTGCTTATCCATTTCTCCTCGTCGCCGCGCCGCACGTCGGCATAGATGCCGCGCGCGACGCTGGTCCGGAGCATCTCCTCCACCCGTACGCCCGGCACCGCCACATCGGCCGCGGCCGCGCTCGAGTTGTATCGCGAGTTGCGCACGATCACGCGGTCATCGGCGTCGAACACCAGCACGGCGGCTTCCGGAATCGCCTCGACCGCGGCAATCAGCAGGTCGCGGGCGGGTGGTTTCAAAGCGACCATTCGCGACATGATCGCGACCGCGATGGCGGCGCCCGCGAGACCCGAAACGGCAGCCAACAGCAAGGCAAGCATGTCGCCATCGTCGAGGGCCGGCAGCGGCGCCTCGGCCGCGACCAGCCAAACCGCGAAGACGGCGGCGCCGGACACAGCCAGCACAATTGATCCGCGGCGAAGCGGCGTTCTAATCGCCTGACGCATATAGAATGGCCCTCGGCGACGGGAAAGGCGTGCAACCGCCCACGCGCAACGATAGCCCGATCCCTGAGTGTTCGCCTTTACTTTTTGGCGGCTAAATCAATTGATCGATAGAAAATTGTTACCGAAGGAATCAATTCTATTTCCGATTGATTTGCCGCTCATTCATGACAGCGTCCGTTTCTTCCCGCGACGAAATCGCAGCCGCTGAGTCTCGCCTTACCTGCAGTTGAAGCGCTTCAAAACAATACGGGCATTCTCGCGATCCATCGGCTTGCATACCATGGCTCGCGAAGCGAGCGGAGCGTGACGATGCGAATATGCAGCGCGGCGTTGGCAGTGACGGCCGCGACATTGGGTGGGCTTACGCCGGCGCTGGCCGAAGGAGCCTGGCTGAGCGATCCGAAGGCGAACTGTGCGGTGTGGAGCGAGTCTCCGAAGCCGAACGCCACCATCGAATGGTCGGGCGGCTGCGCCAACGGCCACGCCAACGGCCAAGGCACGCTCGTCTGGCTCAAGGACGGCAAGCGGACCGGCGACACGGCCACCGGCACCTGGAAGGACGGAAAGTTGAACGGCCATGGCGTAAGGACATTTTTCGACGGCTCGCGGAACGAAGGCGAGTACCGGGACGGCAAATTGAACGGTCACGGCATCGTCAAGAATCCGAGCGGCGACGTTCGCGAATACGAAGGCAACTTCAAGGACGGCGCCCTGAACGGCAACGGAACCGTCCGCTTCGCCGACGGAAGGGTTCTGACCGCCCACTACAAGAACAACCAGTTCGACGGCGAGCTGCGGATCAAGGCGCCAAACGGCACGATCGTCAAGGAGGCGGAATACAAGAACGGCAAGATGAACGGCCGCGTGCTTGAACGATATCCGGATGGCAAGGTCGCCGAAGCCCACTACAAGAACGACAAGCTGGACGGCCACCTCCGCGTCACCTTCCCAGACGGCCATGTGAACGAGGCCGACTACAAGGACGGCAAGGAGATCAAATCGGCCACGCATGCGGCAGGAACCGGGCAGGCCGGCGAGGGTTGGTATCGCGACAAGTTCTCGAACTGCGAATTGTGGGTGCCCAAGCCGGGACCGAACGACTACTTCTTCTGGAAAGGCCAATGCGTGAACGGCCGCGCCGAGGGCGAGGGCAATTTCGCCTGGTTCAAGGACGGCAAGATGGCCGGCCTGCCGATCTTGCAGTCGCGCAAGAACGGCAAGCTGCTGAACGGGCACGCCGTCGAGAAGGATGCGGACGGCGACATCATCGAGGGAAACTTCAAGAACGGTCAGATGTACGGCCACGGCATCGTCAGATTTCCGAACGCCGGGGCCACCGGCGTCACCGAGATGGAGGGCGAGTACAAGAACAGCAACCTGAACGGTCACGGCATCGTCAGGTTTGCCGACGGAAAAATCATGGAAGGCGAAATGAGGGACGGCAAACTGAACGGACCCGGCGCCATCAAATTCGGGAACGGCCGGATCGTCGAGGGTATCTTCGTCAACAACAAGATGGGCAACCACGTGCGCTGGACCTTTCCGGACGGCATCGTCGCCGAAGGGGACAGCCAGGGCGCGCTTCTGCACGGCCACGTCACCATCCGCTACCCCGACGGCGCCGTGAGCGAGGGCGAGTTCGTCAACGGCAAGCGGAACGGCCATTTCCGCGTGACCTATCCGGACGGACGGGTGGCGGACGAGGAATACCAGGACGACAAGCTGATGGGCCGGAGGTGACGACCGTGACCCGGGACAATCTCCTCGCCGCTTTGGCGGTGCTCGCGGCGCTGACGTGGGGGCGTCCGGCCGAGGCGGGCGCCTGGCTGCGCGATGCGAAGACGAATTGCGAGGTCTGGGTCGCCAATCCGGACCAGAATGCCGCCATCTCTTGGACCGGACCTTGCGTCAACGGCCGCGCCGAAGGCATGGGCACGCTCATCTGGTTTAACGGTCAAACGCAAACCGGCCGGGTCGATACCGGCGAGCGCAAAGGCGGCATCCTCAATGGCCACGGCTTTTCGCGGTATCCCGACGGCTACACCGAGGAAGGCGACTATCTCGCCGGCGTGCTGAACGGCCACGGGGTGAAGCGTTTCGCCGACGGCACGATCGAGGAGGGCGACTTCCGCGACGGCAAGCACAACGGCCACGGCATCTTGCATCTCAAAAGCGGCGCGGTCATGGAGGGCGAATTCAAGGACGACAAGGAGAACGGCCATTTCGTCAGCCGCTTCCCCAACGGCAACGTCGCCGAAGGAACCTACAAGAACGGGAAGCTTGACGGCCATTTGCATGCGACCTACGCGGACGGCACCACCGCCGACGCCGAATACCGGGACGGCGTGCGCATCAGCCCGTAGTCAGGTGCGGCGGCGGCGCGCTACTGTGACCTTCAGCGGCGGCGAACGGCGAGGGGGCGCTCCATGGCCAAGCACATCGACTACTACTTCACCCTGATTTCACCTTGGACCTATCTCGGCTCGGAGCGTTTCGTCGCCATCGCCAAGCGCCACGGCGCAGCCATCCAAGTCAAACCCGTGGACTATGGCCGCATCTTTCCGGTGTCAGGCGGATTGCCGCTGGCCAAGCGCGCACAGCAGCGTCAGGACTATCGCTTGTTCGAGTTGAAGCGCTGGCGAGAATATCTCGGCGTAAAACTCAACCTTCATCCGAAATACTTTCCGGCCGCCGAAGGACTGGCCGCGCGCATGGTGGTCGCCGCGCGCCGGCAAAGCGGCGATGCGCTCGGCTTGGCGCATAGCGTGCTCAAGGCCGTGTGGGCGGAAGAGCGGAACATCGCCGATCCGGCAACGCTGCGCGAGATTGCCGATCGTTGCGGCTTCGATGGCAAGGCATTGCTTGCCGCGGCGGATGAACCGGCGGTCGCCGCGGAATATACGGCTGACACGGATGCGGCCATTGCCCGCGGCGTATTCGGCGCGCCGACCTACATCTATAACAACGAGCCGTTCTGGGGTCAGGACAGGCTGGAATTTCTCGACCGCGCGCTCGGCCGCGGCTGAATCTGTTACGCTCGCGTGCTCGATTATCAAGGGGAAACGTTCACATGCCACTCGATCCGCAATCCCAGTGGGTGCTGGACTTGGTCAAGCAATCCGGCCGGCCGAGTTTGGACAGCTTGTCGCCGCCGCAGGCCCGCGCACAATTCGATGAAACCATCATCGCGCTCGACGCGAAGCCCGCGCCCATGGCCGCGGTCGAAGACAAAGCCGCACCCGGTCCGCATGGGCCGATCCCGATCCGCGTCTATACGCCGCAAGGCCTCGGCGCAGGCGCCGCGCCGCTGCTGGTCTATGTTCACGGCGGCGGCTGGGTGATCGGCGGCCTGAAAAGCTACGACGCGCTCTGCCGGGCGCTTGCGGCCAAATCAGGCTGCAAGGTCGCCTCGGTCGACTATCGTCTGGCGCCCGAGCACAAATTTCCGGCGGCGGTCGACGATGCTTGGGCGGCGTTGCAGTGGATTGCCGCCAATGCCGCCCCGCTCGGCGTTGACCCGCAACGAATCGCGCTCGGCGGCGATTCCGCCGGCGGCAACCTCACCGCCGTGCTGAGCCACTTGGCGCGCGAGGCGGGCGGACCGAAGCTCGCGTTCCAGCTCTTGATCTATCCCTCGACCGACATGCGGGGCGGCACCGAATCCCACCGCGCGCTCTCCGACGGCTACCTGCTCACGACGCCGTTGATCCAGTGGTTCGTGAGCCACTACCTGCGGAGCGACGCCGATGCCGCGGATCCGCGCGCCTCGCCCGGCTTGACGCGCAATCTGGAAAACCTGCCGCCGGCGCTGGTCATCACCGCCGGCTTCGATCCCTTGCGCGACGAGGGCATCGATTACGCCAAACGCCTCATGGCGGCCGGCGTGCGCACCACGCTCAGCCACTATCCGGGCATGCTGCACGGCTTCCTCAACATGTCCGGCGCCCTGGACGAAGCCAAGCGCGCGGTCAACGAAGCCGCGTCGGCGTTGGCGGCCGCGCTTTCCAAGCCGGCCTGAACCGTGTCCGATGCCGATCTCTGCTACCTCCCGGCGCTGGAGGCGCTGAAGCGCTTTCGCGCCCGCAAGCTATCGCCTGTAGACCTGGTCAAGGCGCTGATCGCGCGGCACGAGACCGTCGGCCGCAAGGTCAACGCCTTCGCGCACACGTTCTTCGACCGGGCGCTCGATCAGGCGCGCGAGGCCGAGGCGCGTTTCGCCAAACGCGGCGCCAAGAAGCGCGCGCTGGAGGGCATACCGGTCGTCATCAAGGATCTGCACCCGATCAAGGGCGAGATCACGACCGGAGGCTGCAAGGCCTATGCGGACCGGCGCGACACGGTCACGGCGCCGACCGTGCAACGTCTGTTGGACGCGGGAGCGATCCTGCTGGCGCGCAGCACGTCGTCCGAACTCGGCATCGCCGCCGTGACCGATACGCCGCTGTGGGGCGCCACGCGCAATCCGTGGAACCTGGACTACACCGCCGGCGGGTCGTCCGGCGGCGCCGGCGCCGCGCTTGCCGCCGGCCTGACCACGCTCGCGGACGGGTCTGACGGCGGCGGCTCGGTGCGCATCCCCGCGGCCGTCAACGGCGTGTTCGGCTACAAGCCTCCTTACGGCCGCAATCCCATCGACCCGCCGTCGAACCTCGACACCTATCTGCACTTCGGTCCATTGGCGCGCACCGTTGCCGACGCCCGCCTGATGCAATCGGTGATGGCCGGGTGGCATCCGAATGACATTGCCTCGCTGCGCAATCGCGTTGCGTTACCGACGGCTCCCGCCAGCATCAAAGGCTGGCGCATCGCCTTTTCCATGGACCTCGGCTACTACGACGTCGACCACGAGGTGCAAGCCAATACGCGCCATGCGGTCGACACGCTGCGCAAGCTCGGCGCGGTCGTGGAGGAGGTCGAGATCGGTTGGACTCGCGCCGTGCTCCGCGCCGGCAGCGCCCGGGCCGCGGCGCGCGCGGCAGCAAAGCGGGGCGATCTGCTGAACCAATGGCGCGACCAGATGAGCGACGGCGCTGTCGCCGTGCTCGAGCAAGGCAAGAAGCTCGGCGTCACCGACCTGATCGCCGCCGAGGAAGAACAGGGCCGCATGTATTCAAGACTCGGCGAGATCTTCAAGCGCCACCGCCTGCTCGTTTGTCCGACCACCGCGCTACCGGCCGTGCCGGCGACCTTCAATCCGGGGCGCGATCCGCTGATCATCGCCAACAAGGTGCAGCCATCGCCGCGGCAATGGTATCTCACATACCCGTTCAACATGCTGGGACAGCTGCCGGTGGCGAGCATTCCAAGCGGCTTCGCCTCAAGCGGCGTGCCGACCGCGCTGCAGATCGTCGGCCGCACCTACGACGACGCGTCGGTGTTCCGCACCGCCTTCGCATTCGAAAAGGCGATGCCGTTCGACTATTTCAAAGGCAAGCGGCCGAAGCTCTGACGCGCCGGCTCAAGCCGGCAGCGCTTCCGCGGCGGGGACATACGGCAGGCCGAGGTCGTGCGCCACGGCGGCATAGGTCAGCTTGCCGCGATGCACGTTCAGCCCGTTCAACAGGTGCGGATCTTCGGCAAGCGCCCGCGCATAGCCCTTGTCGGCCAGCGCCAGCACGAAGGGCAGTGTGGCGTTGTTGAGCGCGAAGGTCGAGGTGCGCGCCACCGCGCCCGGCATATTGGCGACGCAGTAATGCACGACGCCGTCGACCACGAACGTCGGCTCAGCATGTGTCGTCGGCCGCGAGGTCTCGAAACAGCCGCCCTGGTCGATGGATACGTCCACGAGCACCGCGCCGCGGCGCATGTGGCGCACCATGTCGCGGGTAACCAGCTTCGGCGCCGCGGCGCCCGGCACCAGCACCGCGCCGATCACCAGGTCGGCATCCAGCACATGCTCTTCGATGGCGACGACCGTGGAGAATACCGTGTGCAGCTTGGCGCCGAATTGCAGATCGAGCTCGTAGAGACGCGGCAGCGACTTGTCGATGACGATCACATGCGCTTCCAGGCCCATGGCCATGCGCGCCGCGTTGGTGCCGACGACACCGCCGCCGAGAATCACCACCTTGCTGGCCAGCACGCCCGGCACGCCGCTGAGCAAGGTGCCGCGGCCGCCCGCCGCGATTTCCAGGCAATGCGCCCCGGCTTGGATCGACATGCGCCCGGCCACTTCGCTCATGGGCGCCAGCAACGGCAATCCGCCGCGCGCATCGGTCACGGTTTCATAGGCGATGGCAACGCACCCCGACCGCATCAGATCCTTGGTCTGCTCCGGATCGGGCGCCAGATGCAGATAGGTGAACAGCACCTGGCCCGGGCGGAGCATGGCGCGCTCGGCCGCTTGCGGCTCCTTGACCTTGACGATCATGTCGGCGCGGGCGAAGACGTCCGCCGCGTTGGCGGCGATATCGGCGCCGGCACGGCGATAGTCGGCGTCCTCGAGGCCGATGGCGTGACCCGCTTCGGTTTCCACCAGGACCTTGTGTCCGTGATGCGTGACTTCGCGCACCGACGCCGGCGTCAGCCCGACGCGATATTCGTGCGTCTTGATCTCTTTCGGTACGCCAATCAGCATGGCCGGCCTCCCTGGCCTGCTGCCGCTTGTTGCGGGGAGCGGATTACGCCGCCTGTTTCAGCAGCGACCCGATTTTGCCGAACATCTCGTCGATATGCTTCTTCTGCACGATCAGCGGCGGCGAGAGCGCAATGATGTCGCCGGTAGTGCGGATCATCAGCCCTTCCTCGTAGGCCTTCAGGAAGAGATCGAAGGCGCGCTTGGTGGGCTTGCCCGGAATGGGTTCGAGTTCGATGCCGCACACCAGGCCGATGCTGCGAAGGTCGATGACGTTCTTCGTTCCCTTCAACGAATGCACTGCGTCTTCCCAATAAGGCGCCAACTCGGCCGCGTGCTCGAACAAGCCCTCTTCCTGGTAGACGTCGAGCGTGGCCAATCCCGCCGCGCAAGCGATGGGGTGTGCCGAATAGGTGTAGCCGTGGAACAGCTCGATGGTGTTTTCCGGCCCTTGCATGAAGGTATCGTAGATGCCCTTGCGCACGAATACCGCGCCCATCGGCACCGTGCCGTTGGTGATGCCCTTGGCGACGGTGATTAGGTCGGGGATCACGCGGAAATGCTCCGTGGCGAAGCTCGAGCCGAGCCGGCCGAAGCCGGTGATGACCTCGTCGAAGATGAGCAGGATGCCGTGCTTGTCGCAGATTTGCCGCAAGCGCTGCAGATAGCCCTGGGGCGGAATGAGCACCCCTGTCGAGCCGGCCACCGGCTCCACGATCACCGCAGCGATGGTCGAGGCATCGTGCAGGGCGACGATCCGCTCCAACTCGTCGGCAAGCTCCGCGCCCCACGCCGGCTGACCGCGCGTGAACGCGTTCTTCGCCAGATTGTGGGTATGCGGCAGATGATCGGTTCCCGCCAACAATGGCCCGAAGAATTTACGGTTGGGCGAAATGCCGCCGACCGAAATGCCGCCGAAGCCGACGCCGTGATAGCCGCGCTCGCGGCCGATCAGGCGCGTGCGCGAACCTTCGCCGCGCACGCGGTGATAGGCGAGAGCGATTTTGAGGGCGCTGTCCACCGCTTCCGACCCCGAATTGGCATAGAAGACGTGATCGAGATCGCCGGGAAGCATGGCGGCAAGTCGCGCGGCCAATTCGAACGCCTTCGGATGTCCCATCTGGAACGCGGGCGCGTAATCCATCTCCGCCACCTGGCGCTGCACCGCCTCGACGATGCGCGGCCGGCAGTGGCCGGCGTTGACGCACCAAAGCCCGGCAGTGCCGTCCAGAATGCGGCGGCCGTCCTGACTGGTGTAGTGCATGTCCTTGGCGCCGGTCAGCAGGCGCGGCGCCGACTTGAACTGCCGGTTGGCCGTGAACGGCATCCAGAAGGCTTCCAGATTGTTCGGCGTGGTCGCGATGCCGGGTGCGGGCATGGTGCCTAACTCCGCTTATATAGGTGTCGTCAGGCTACCATGCTTGTGAAATTCGACAAGAGAAACCTTGGAATAATGCCAAAACCGCAGAAATCTGCCATTGTGGCCGATGCTACTGTTTAATATGATCAACACATGAATCAGAGCGATCCGCTATCGGGGCCGCACCCCATATCTGACCCAGCGCCGGTCCCCGCCCCGGCAAACTTCGATCTGGGCGCCCGGCTCCGCGCCCTTCGCGAGCGGAACGGCCTGTCGCAGCGGGAGCTCGCCAAGCGCGCCGGCGTGACCAACGGCACCATCTCGCTGATCGAGCAGAACCGCATTTCGCCCTCGGTCGGCTCGCTGAAGAAAGTGCTCGACGGCATCCCGATCTCGCTCGCCGATTTCTTCGGGCTGGCGCCGCCGCGGCAACCGAAGATGTTCTTCGCCGCCGACGATATGGCCGAGATCGCGGGCGGCGCGATTTCCTATCGCCAGGTCGGCCGCGACCTGGGCGGCCGGGCGTTGCAAATGATCCATGAGCGCTACGCGCCCGGCGCCGACACGGGCCGCACCATGCTCAGCCACGAAGGCGAGGAAGTCGGCGTCGTCGTGCGCGGCGAGATCGAGGTGACGGTCGGCGGCGAGCGGCGGATTCTCAAAGCCGGCGAAGCCTATTACTTCGACAGCCGGCTGCCGCATCGGTTCCGGAATCCGGGCGCGGAGGAATGCGAACTGGTAAGCGCCTGCACGCCGCCGAGCTTCTGATATTCCGCCGTCCGGCGGACTGGCGCGGCGCCGCGAATGGTGGCAGGGTTCTGCCGCAACCGGCTGCCGAGCGCCGGTCTATTCAGCGGGAGGAGTGCTTTAGCCATGAAGATCGTCAGCTTCCGGCAGGGATCGAAGGAATCCTACGGTGTCGTCGTCGGCGATGGCGTCGCCGACATGGGCGCGAAACTCGGCAAGGATTATCCGACGCTCCGGAGGCTGTTGCTCGGTCACGGTCTCGGCAAACTCGCCGATGCCGCCAAGGGCGCCAAGGCCGATCACAAACTCGACAAGGTGACGCTGCTTCCGGTGATACCGGATGCGGAGAAGTTGATCTGCGTCGGCGTGAACTACGACGAGCATCGCATGGAGACGGGCCGGCAGAAGTCGGACTATCCGGTGCTGTTCCTGCGTTTCGCCGACACCCAGGTCGGCCACGGCCAGCCGATGATCAAGCCCAAGTCGTCGGAACGTTTCGACTATGAAGGCGAACTCGCCGTCGTCATCGGCAAGGAAGGCCGCAACATTCCGGCGGCCCGCGCGCTCGAGCACGTCGCCGGCTACGCCTGCTACAACGACGGCAGCGTCCGCGATTGGCAGCGTCATACCCACCAGTTCACGCCGGGCAAGAACTTCCCGGCGACCGGCGCGTTCGGCCCCTGGATGGTGACGGCTGACGAAATCAAGGATCCGAAGAAGCTGACCCTAGTCACCCGGCTGAACGGCCAAGAGGTGCAGCGCGCCGGCACCGACATGATGATTTTCGACATTCCGGCGCTCATCGCCTATATCTCGGGCTTCACCGTGCTGCGGCCGGGCGACGTCATCATCACCGGGACGCCGGGCGGTGTCGGCGACCGCCGAACGCCGCCGCTCTATATGAAGGGCGGCGACACGGTCGAGGTCGAGATCAGCGGCGTCGGCCTGCTGCGCAACCCGATCGCAAACGAGTAGGCGCGTTCACGCCACGCCGCTTCCAACCGCTTCGCTCAGGTTCTTGAATCCGTCCGCGCGCAGGCGCGCCGCCAGGTCGCGCTTGATCGCGCCGATCAGTCCGGGGCCCTGGTACACCAGGGCCGTATAGAGCTGGATCAGGCTGGCGCCGGCGCAGACCTTGGCATAGGCATCTTCTCCGCTGCCGATGCCGCCAACCCCAACCAGGGGAATCCGGCCCCCGACCAGGCGCCAGACTTCGGCCAGGACGGCCGTCGACGGCGCGAACAGCGGCCGGCCGCTGAGGCCGCCGAATTCGTTGCGGAATTTACTCCTAAGACCGTCGCGATGACCGATCGTGGTGTTGCCTACGATCAAGCCGCTCACGCCGTGACGGAGCGCCAGACCGGCTGCATCCGCGAGATCGTCCGCGGCGAGATCGGGCGCGATCTTGAGCAGCACGGGGACCGCGTTCGTCAGTTTGGCGCGCGCCGCCATCACGCGCGACAACAGCCCGTCCAGCTCGGCGCGGCCTTGCAGGTTGCGAAGTCCCGGCGTATTCGGCGATGAGATGTTGACGGCGACATAGTCGGCAAGATCGGCGAAGCGCGTCAGACCATCCGCATAGTCCGCCACGCGATCGGGGCTGTCCTTGTTTGCGCCGAGATTGATCCCGATCACGCCGACGCGCCGGCGTTGGCGCAGTCGTGCGGCGACCGCATCGTGACCTTCGCTGTTGAAGCCCATGCGGTTGATCACCGCGCCGTCCTCGCTCAGGCGGAAAAGCCGCGGCCTCGGGTTCCCGGGTTGCGGCCGCGGCGTCACGCTGCCGACCTCCACGAAACCGAAGCCAAGTCGGCGCATCGAGTCGGGCACCAGGCCGTTTTTGTCGAATCCGGCCGCCAGGCCGACCGGATTAACAAATTTTTTACCGAATGCCTCAATCGCCAGGATGGGGTCGTCGGCGGCATCGCTCCCGCCGGCGAAGCCGCGTCCTACACCCCAGAGCGTCAACGCGTGCGCACGCTCCGGATCGAGGCATCGAAGCAGCGGCAACATGGCCTGCGCAAGGATCGTCACGGCATCAGAACCGGAAAGATGTGTTGCCCGCCGGGCCCGAGCGGCAGATCGTGGACGGCTCGCACCTTGCGCACATCCAACGCCGCATAGAGATGCGGAAAGAGATCGCCGCCGCGCGCCGTTTCCCAGCGCAGATCGGTTCCGAGCACCTCGGCGTCGACCTCCAATAACACCAGGTTTTTCGCGCCTTTCCGATGCTTCGCCGCGCTCTCTTCCACTTGCGCGGCGGTGGAGAAATGCATGAAGCCGTCGGCCGCGTCCGCTGCGGTTCCGGAATAGGTGCCGCGGGCCGTCGCCGCCGCCCAAACGTCGCGATCCGCCATGTGATAGATCGTCGTCATCGCGCCTCTGCCACACTCTTTAAGCAAACGTTACCGGAAAGTATCCGCACAGGAAATCCGCACGTCATCGGCACAAGAAAAGTGGCGCGCGGAGCAACGAAAAGACATCGCGCGGGCGCGAAAGACTCGCCGATTGTGTTCGAGGGTGCGACGTTCAATTGCAACACCGCCGAACCCATCGACGGAATCTTTTGTAATTTCCATTGACGAGATTGAAACCTTCGCATATCCAAATTGGTGTTACAGTGCGTTTGTTCAACTCATCGGGGGTGGGATCATGGCTAAGAAAGCCAAGAAGTCTGCGAAAAAGAAATCCGCCAAGCGGAAGTCCGCGAAGCGGAGGAAGAAGTAGTTCAGCTTAGGCGACGCTCGCATCACGCGACCGTCGCCGCTCCCGAGCCGGCGCGATCCGGCATCAGGCGCGACGTTCGCGCCTTCCTTTCAAGAAAAACCGACTTGAGGAATTCGCGGCGGCATCGTCCGCATCGCGCGGACGAGTGACACGCGGCGACGCGGCGGCGGCGCAGGCGATGAAGTTCGCCACTCGATGCGCCGCGCGAACCGGCATCGCGCGATGCAAGGCGACGTCGCCTTGTCTATCGGCCGGGAGGATTTGACGCGCCGCCGAACGGGCGATCACCCGGCCTTTCGGGCGACGCGCGCCAGGCCGGCACCGTTCCCGGCGATCCATCAAGCGAGCGAGTTCGAGGCCCGCGTGATACGTGGCCGCGGCGGTCGAATTCCGTCCGCGATGCGGCTGGCGCTCGCTCTGCGATTATGGGAATATATCCTTATAGCCAGACCGATCCGACCGTAAGACCGTGGTCCCATGCTGACTCACAAGGGCGTTTGGACAGCGATTGATGCGCTGGCGGCCCGGCATGGTTTGTCGGCTTCCGGCCTGGCGAAGCGATCCGGTCTAGACCCGACCACGTTCAACAAGAGCAAGCGCGTGTCGCGCGAGGGAAAGCCGCGCTGGCCGTCGACCGAAAGCATCGCAAAGATTCTGGACGCCACCGGCAGCTCGCTCGGCGAGTTCGTCGCGCTCATCGGCGAGGAAGCCGGTGCGGCGGGGCCATTTCGGATCCCGGTCATCGGATTGGCGCAGGCCGGCGGCGGCGGCTTGTTCGACCATGCGGGCCATCCGACCGGCCAGGGTTGGGACGAAGTGTCGTTTCCGGATCTAAGCGATCCTGCAGCCTATGCGCTCGAAGTCAGCGGTGACGGCATGCTGCCGGTTTACCGCGACGGCGACGTGATCGTCGTATCGCCCGCCGCCTCGATCCGGCGCGGCGATCGCGTCGTACTCAGGACCACCGCCGGCGACGTGATGGTCCAGCTGTTGCTGCGGCGCACGGCGCGGCGCATCGAACTGCAATCGATCAACCCCGCGCAGCCCGGCCGCGACTTCGACGTGGGCGAAGTGTCGTGGATGGCGCGCATCGTCTGGGCGGCGCAATAGGCGTTAGGCCGATCAAGCGGCGGACAGATCCTCGCCGGCCAAAACCCGCGCCAGCAACACCAGCGTTTCCGGCACGCCGTAGAGCGCGATGAACGAGCCCATGCGCGGCCCCTGTTCCTGGCCGAGCAGCACTTCGTAGAGGGTCTTGAACCAGTCGCGCAGGTTGGCGAAACCGTGCCGCTTGCCGACCTCGTATACCTCGGTCTGGATTGCCTCCGCATCGCTTGCCGCCGGCAATCTCTCCAACACCGCCTTCAAGTCGGCCAGGGCCGCACGTTCCATTGCCGAAGGTGCGCGATAGCGTTTGCTGGGCTTCACGAAATCGCGGTAGTAGGCGATCGCGTACGCCACGAGCCTGTCCAACAGCGGTTGGCTTTGCGGCGTGGCGCCGGGAACATAGCGGCTGATATAGCCCCAGAGCGCCGCCGGTTCCTCCGCGTGGGCGACGCCGGCGAGATTGAGCAGGATGCCGAAGGAGATCGGCACGGTTTCGGCTGGCGGTTTGCCGCCGTGGATGTGCCATACCGGATTGGCGAACCGTTCGCGGCCTTCCTGCTCTGGGAATTTCTCGAGGAAGGTCAGATAGTCGTCCACGGTGCGCGGGATCACGTCGAAGAAGAGGCGCCTCGCCTGGCGCGGCTTCTGATACATGAACAGCGAAAGGCTTTCCGGCGGCGCATAGGTCAGCCACTCCTCGACCGTGAGGCCGTTGCCCTTCGACTTGGAGATCTTCTCGCCCTTCTCGTCGAGGAACAGTTCGTAGGTGAATCCCTCGGGCGGATGGCGGCCGATGATCGAACAGATGCGGCTCGAAAGCCTGACCGAATCGATCAGATCCTTGCCGGACATTTCATAGTCGACTTCCAACGCGCGCCAGCGCATGGCCCAGTCGACCTTCCATTGCAGCTTGCAATGGCCGCCGGTCACCGGCGTCTCGACCTTCGCGCCGTCTTCGTCCTGGTAGACGATGCTTCCCGATTTCGGGTCGTGCTCCAGCACCGGCGCCTGCAGCACGCGACCGGACTTCGGAGAGATCGGCAGGAACGGACTGTAGGTCGCGGCGCGTTCGGCGCGCAGGCTCGGCAGCATCACCGCCATGATCTGCTCGTAGTGCTCCAGCACCTTCCGCAACGTCGCATCGAAGCGACCGGACTTGTACCAATCGGTCGAACTCTGGAACTCGTACTCGAAGCCGAACGCGTCGAGAAAGCGCCGCAGCATGGCGTTGTTGTGGTGGCCGAAGCTCTCGAATTTGCCGAACGGGTCCGGCACGCTGGTCAACGGCTTGCCGAGATGCTGACGCAGCATGTCCTGATTCGGCACGTTGTCCGGCACTTTCCTGAGGCCGTCCATGTCGTCGGAGAAGCTGAACAGCCGCGTCGGCGTGCCGGACAGCAGTCCGAACGCATTTCGCACCATGGTGGTGCGCGCGACCTCGGCGAAGGTGCCGATATGCGGCAAGCCCGACGGGCCGTAGCCGGTCTCGAACAGCACGAAGCCCTTGGCCGACGGTTCCGTCGTCAGGCGCTGTACGAGTCTCTCGGCCTCTTGAAACGGCCAAGCATTGCTGGCGAGAGCGAGTTCCACGTCCGTCGACATTGCGGCGGACCCTAGGGAAAAGCCGGCTGCAGGTCAATCGCGGCGGGCCGGCTATCTCCGCCGCGGCGCCCGCCTCTATACTCGCCGCCATGTCCCGCGTCGCGCCCGAGATTCGCATGCCCGATGCGCCGGTCCTGGCGGTCGGCGCGCGCGAAGCCGTGTGGTTGAGCGCCGACGGCGAAATCGAAACCTTGACCTTGAACGATGCCGCGGCGCGCGCCGCGGATACGGCGCCGATGGTGATCCATGCGCCGGAGGCAGCGGCGAAGTTGAGGCGCGAGCGGTTTCGCGCGCTCGATCTGCTGGAACTGTTCGCGTTCGTGCGCCCGGCGCATTTCGTGCTGCCGACCGCGAACGGCCTGGCCGTTGCGCTCGGCGTGCCGAGACCGCGGGACCATGCCGCCGAGGCCATGATGGTTCGCGGTGCGGCAGAAACCTTGCTGGCGGAACTCGCAAGCTTCGAGCCCGCGGCGGCGTTGGTGGCGGCAAGAATCGCATCGACCATGGCCAAAGGCGGCTGGCGGTGGGCGCCGTCGGTCCTCGCGGCTCTGGGCGAGCCGGCGCCGGGCTTAGGTCCGTTCGGCGGGCTCGACGCCTGGAACCGGCTCGCCGAGTGGAGCGAACACGCGCCGGAACCGCCGCCCGGCGATCTGGCGGTTTCGCCCGAAGACGCACGGAAGCGGCTGAAATCCCTGGTGGGCGAGCACGCGGAAGCCAGGCCGCAACAATCCGACTATGCCGCGGCGGCCGCGGCCGCGTTCGCGCCGCGCGATCTCGCCGGCACGCCGAACTTGGTGCTGGCGGAGGCCGGCACCGGCGTCGGCAAGACGCTCGGCTATGTGGCGCCGGCGAGTCTGTGGGCGGAACGCAACCATGGGCCGGTCTGGATCGCCACCTTCACGCGCAACCTGCAGCGTCAGATCGACCAGGAACTCGACCGGCTGTATCCCGATCCGGCGGTCAAGGCGATGAAGGCCGTGATCCGCAAAGGCCGCGAGAATTATCTCTGCCTGCTCAATCTCGAAGAGGCGGCGCAAGGCGGCGCCATGCGGCCCGACGATGCGGTCGCGCTCGGCCTCATGGCGCGCTGGGCGGAGGCAACGCGCGATGGCGACATGATGGGCGGCGACTTTCCCGCCTGGCTGGTGGGCTTGCTCGGGGCACGCCTCACATTGCAGCTCGCCGACCGGCGCGGCGAGTGCATCCATTCCGCCTGCCCATACTACCGCAAATGCTACATCGAGCGCGCCATCCGCAAATCGCGCCGCGCCGATATCGTCATCGCCAATCATGCGCTGGTGATGATCCAGGCGGCACACGCCGGCGACGCGCGCGAGTTGCCGACGCGCTACGTCTTCGACGAGGGCCATCACCTGTTCGACGCCGCCGACGGTGCGTTCTCGGCGCACTTGAGCGGCAGCGAGGGCAGCGAGCTGCGCCGCTGGATTCGCGGCGCCGAAGGCGGCCGGCGCAGCCGCGCGCGCGGATTGGAAAGGCGCATCGGCGACTTGTTGAGCGAGCGCGAAGAAGCGGTTGCGGCCATGAAGGCCTGCGTCGAGGCGGCCGGCGTGCTGGCGAGCGATGGCTGGTTGGCGCGCGTCGCCGAAGGCGCGCCGCGCGGCCCGAGCGAAGTGTTCTTGGCTCATGTGCGCCAACAGGTTTACGCGCGCAGCAAGGGCGAAGACGGCCCCTATAGCCTGGAAGCGACCACGGACCAGCCGGTGCCGGGATTGATCGACGCGGCGCGCGCCTTGAGCGGCGCGCTGGCGCGCCTCGGCATGCCCATGCAATCCGTGGCGCGGATCCTGCGGACGATCATGGATGACGAGGCATCCGACCTCGACACCTCCACGCGCATCCGCTTCGAGGCGGCGATCCGGAGCATGGAGCGCCGCCAGCGTATCGTCACGGCTTGGAAATCGATGCTCGACGGGCTCGGCGTCGAAACGCCGGAGCAATTCGTCGACTGGTTTTCGGTCGATCGAATCGCCGGTCGCGAAACGGATGTCGGCCTGCACCGGCACTGGATCGACCCGACGCAACCCTTCGCCGCTACGGTTCTGGTGCCGGCGCATGGCGCCTTGATCACGTCGGCGACGTTGCGCGACCGCACGCTCGACACCGACGACGCCGCACTTTGGCAAACCGCCGAGATTCGCACCGGCGCGGCGCACTTGCCGCTGCCCGCGGTCCGCGCGAGCCTGCCGTCGCCCTTCGACTACGCCGCGCGGACGCGCATCCTCGTGGTGAACGACGTGCGCCGCGACCAGCCGGCCCAGGTGGCTGCCGCCTATCGCGAATTGTTCCTGGCTTCCGGCGGCGGCGCGCTCGGACTGTTCACCGCCATCACGCGGCTTCGCGCCGTGCACGCCCGCATCGCCGGCGCGCTCGAAGACGCGGGGCTGCAGCTCTATGCGCAGCACGTGGATGCCATCGACACGCCGACATTGATCGACATCTTCCGCGCGGAAACCGATGCATGCCTGCTCGGCACCGACGCGGTTCGCGACGGAGTGGACGTGCCGGGGCGCTCTCTGCGCCTGATCGTGTTCGATCGCGTGCCTTGGGCCCGTCCCGATATCCTGCACCGCGCGCGGCGCAATGCCTTCGGCGGCCAGGCATACGACGACATGATCGCGCGTCTGCGCCTGAAGCAGGCATATGGACGCTTGCTGCGCCGCGCGGAGGACATCGGGGTGTTCGTCATGCTCGACGCGGCGCTGCCGAGCCGCCTGCTCTCGGCGTTTCCGCAGGACGTCGCCGTGCAGCGCATCGGCCTTGCCGAGGCCATTCGGATAACCGGCGAATTCCTGCGGCCCTCCGCCGCCTGATGCTTGCCGGCCTCGCCGCCTCACACTATCGTGCCACACCTCGACAATCGACGATTACGGAGCGCAGCATGGCAACCGCCGCCGATCACCATACGGCGCTGATCTACATCATGGTCGTCGTTTCCGCGGCCGATTCCGACATGACCGATCGTGAGCTCATGACGATCGGCGAGATCGTGCGCACGTTGCCGGTGTTCCGCGATTTCGACGGCAAGAAGCTCGCCAAGACCGCCGAGGCTTGCGCGCGCCTGTTGGCGGAGAACAACGGTTTGGAGAAGTTGCTGGCTTTCACCAAGAAGGCGGTGCCGGCGCGGCTTCGCGAGACGGCTTACGCGCTCGCATGCGATGTGGCGGTGGCGGACCTCGATCCGCATCAGGAAGTGCTGCGGCTTCTCGAATTGCTGCGCCATCGTCTTGGGCTTGATCGGCTGACGGCCGCGGCGATCGAGCGCGGCGCCCGCGCGCGCTACGCCACGCTTTGAACGCGAAAGGGGCATCCCTTTGGCGGGAATGCCCCTTACAAGTCCGTTGGCTCGGCGTTACTTGCCGGGTTGCGGCACGATGCGTAGATAGGGCCGCGGCGCCTTCCAGCCCTTGGGATAGATCTTCTTCGCCTCGTCGTCGGAGACCGAACCGGCGATGATCACGTCTTCGCCTGGCTTCCAGTTGACCGGCGTCGCCACCCTGTGCTTTGCGGTGAGTTGCATCGAGTCAATGACGCGAAGCACCTCGTCGAAGTTGCGCCCCGTGGTCATGGGGTAGATCAGAATCAGCTTGAGTTTCTTGTCGGGTCCAATGACGAATACGTTGCGTACCGTCTGATTGTCCGCAGGCGTCCGCTTGGACGCATCGCCGGACGCGCTCGCGGCGAGCATGCCGTAGAGCTTGGCGATCTTAAGATCCGGATCGCCGATGATGGGATAGTTGGGCGCCGTGCCCTGGGTTTCCTTGATGTCGTTGGCCCAACGGCCGTGGTCCTGGACGGCGTCGATGCTGAGACCGATGATCTTGGTGTTCCGCTTGTCGAACTCGGGCTTGATTTTCGCCATGTAGCCGAGTTCGGTGGTGCACACCGGCGTGAAATCCTTCGGGTGCGAAAACAAAACGCCCCAACTGTCGCCAAGCCAATCGTGGAACGTGATCTTGCCGATTGTCGTGTCGGCCGAAAAATCCGGCGCGACATCGCCGAGTTGCAGTGTCATGGCGAGGCCTCCTCCGTTTGTTGGCAGCCACCATATAACGCCAATACGCGCATTGGCAATGTCTTTCACAGTAGCAGAGCCGGATTTATGCCTTAATACACAAAAATCTGTGAATTACGGAAGGGACCAGCCGCCGCTGGGCGTGTGCGATGAAATTCATTCCACGCAAACAGGCGCTTAACTACCGCTGTTGACTTCTGCCGCCTCGCTCGGCTGGCGCCAGAACACGGGGCAATCGGTGAACCTGTCCCAGCGCTCGGTGAATCGGCCTATTCGCTCGCGCTCGCGCGCCGCCAGCCAGCCGAGCGCCAACGCCTCGGCCCGCTCGCGCAAGGCGCCGTCCGCAATCTCGCCTTTGATCTCGTTCAACAACACCCGGGCCACGCTCACGTCGTTCACGCCGCCAAGCATGTCCTGCAGCGCGGTCGTGGCGGCGATGAAATCCTTCACGCGGCGGCGCGGATAGAAGCGGCGGAAGAATTCCGCCGCGTAGCGCACCTTCTTTGCGCGGATGCGCAGGCGATGCAGCTCGTCGAGGCTCAGTTCGCGATGCCCGTTGCCGATCTTGCGCAAACGCCGGTAGCGCCGTTGCAGCACGCGGTCGGCAAAATCGTGAATCGGTTCGGCCAGCAGCCGCGCCTGTTCCTCTGGCGCGATCGCGGCCCAAGCGGGGGCAGCCAGCCAGACACCGAGTTGAAGCTTGAGTTCGGTGTAGCGCGGCGCCGTCATGGCGAGCCGCGCAGCATCGTAGCCGCGGCCGCGGGCGGCCGCCGCCGCCTCGATCAGCGCGGCGATGCCGGGTTCGGCGTGCAATCGCTCCGCCAGCGGCGCCAGCGTCTCGGCGATGAACACGTCCCAATCGCGCGCGGCGGCGAGTTCGCCCGTGAACCAGGCAAGCTCGGCCGAGATCTCGTTGGCGGGCTCGACGGGCAGCGCCTCGCGAAAAATGGCGAAGGCCGAGCGAAGCCGGCGCAGGGCGACGCGCATCTGGTGCACGCCCTCCGCATCCTCGCCCAGCGTGGCGCAGGCCTCGTTGGCCTCGAGATGCCCGAGGCAGTTTCGCGCGATGGCCTTGAACACGGCTTCGACCGTCATGCGCCGCTTCAGCGCCAGCGGCTGCGCCTTGACGGACTCGGGTTCGGCCCCGGCCAGCATGGCGTAGCCGCGGCTCGACTTCGAGCGGTTCTCCAGCTGAAACGGAATGTCATCGTGCAGCTTCGCCGCCAAATCGAAAAGGCTCTCCGGCTTGCCGGAGCGCAGTTCCAATTCGGCCTCGCAGATCGGCACGCGCTTACGCCCGGTCTTGACCTCGCCGACGTCGAAGGCAAGCGCCACTTCGCTGCCGTCCGGCAAGCGTAAGTTCCACGCGGTCCGCGTCACGTCGGTCGCAAAGACCGGCTTCAACGCGCCGCGCCTGGCTCGAATGTCGGCCAGGACCTTGGACACGGTGGCATCGGAAACCGGACCGAGTTCGGGATGGGGACCGGCAATCTCGCGCTCCCATTCGCCGCGGCTGGCGAGACCGGCAAGGCCGGCGGCCTGGGCCTTGAGGGTCTGCACGCGCCTGCCGCCGTCGTTGCGAA
This sequence comes from Candidatus Cybelea sp., assembly GCA_035632095.1. Taxonomy (GTDB): domain Bacteria; phylum Pseudomonadota; class Alphaproteobacteria; order Ferrovibrionales; family Ferrovibrionaceae; genus DASQHM01. The sequence goes on from DASQHM010000252.1 coordinate 32,039, forward strand.
CCCGCAATGCCAGATTTCGTTTGAAGAGCGTGTGTTCCGCTGTGTCGTAATAGACGCTGACCAGGTGCTTGCGGCTTCCCGGCCCTTGCTTGAGGGATTTGAGCAGCGGATGGCGCCTGAGCCGCGACAGCAACGGCTCGGACATCACGAGTTTCAGCTCGTTTTCGGTCGGCATAGGCACCGTTCTGATTGACGGCTGACTTCGCTAGCCCATAAGCGGCCGACGATGCTTTGGCCCCCTGTTGGCGGGCCTATGCTAGCCAAGCGCGGCGCCGAAAACAAACCGGCGGAGAATCGCCTTTAGAACAAAGACTTGGATGCTGCCCAGCGCGCTCGCGACAACGCTACAGGCTCAGGCTCTTCACGTAATCGGCAAGCGCCTGGCGCGCCTGATCCTGTGCCGCAACGGCCCGAATTCGTTCGTCGGCGAGCTTGGCGATCTTGTCTTCCTGATCGGTCAGCATTTTCAGATAGCGCCGCTCCACGTCGCTGCCCTTCGGCACGGCGCCGAGGTTGTCCCTGACGCGCGCCTGCTCCGTCGCCAGCTCGGTCTTTTGCGCATCGAGCTGCGCGAGCTTGCGTCCTTGCGCGGCGAACGCCGTTGCCAGTTCGCCGAGACGAGTGAGCGCCTTGCGTTGCTCCGCCGTGAGCGAGGTTTGCGCCGCGTAGTATCCGATGCGCTCCGGATCCAAGGTGGAGAGCGAAATGCGCTCTTCCACCGGATACTGGGTGACGACGGCGAAGGTCTGCGTCTCGCCTGCCGCCACGTCGCGCGCGATGCGCCATGCCCTGTCGGTGCGTTCGACCTTGGCCGGATCCGGATCGACCAGCGTCCAATCGCCGCCGAGGCGCGGCACCTCGATCAACACGCGGCGGGCTTCCTTGGGCGGAGCGACGACGGTGTAGACGTAGCGCGCCTGCCGCGCCGTGGTCACCTGCATGATGCCGTCGGCGATATGGGCGCGGATCACGTGAGTCTCCGGGGTCGAGGTATGTTCGATCTTCGTCTTCACGTCGACGGCGAAGCTCAGGATGCGGCGTTCGCCGGTGGGCCAGGGCGAAAGCCGGGCATCGCCCAGATAGTCGACGCGGCCGGTTGCCGCATCCTTTTCGTAGATCGTCGCCACGCCGGGCGGCAAGCCGCTCGCGCCGTCGTTGGTGAGCGCGACCGCGGCGAGCGGGTTCGCGCCGCCCACCGCCGCCTGGTACCAGGACAGCCGCTCCGCCGGCACGTTGCGCACCGCCAGCGGCACCAGCAGATCGTCGCCGCTTTTCAACGTCACCGGTTGCGGCAAGCGAAAGTCCACTTGCGTCGCCGCCTCGCTCGATTCCGCGGCGCTGACCTCGGCTGCATTGCGCGCGAACGCGTCCTTGTCCTGCAGCGGCATCGGGACCGGCGACGCCGCCATCGCACCCGCCGAGACACCTTGCCCGACCTGGGCCCGCTTCAGTTCGGCACGCACGCCGCCGCTCGCGCCCGGAATCGCACCCGTATCGGTCGCGGGGAGGATCCGGCCGAGCACCTCGACGGGCACTTGCGGGCGCTGCACGTAATAGGTCCGGTAGAGCGCCTGGCGAAACGTGACGGGATCGCCGGATACCAAAGACACCTCGACGCCGTTCCAATCGGCGCCGCTTCGGTTCTCCAGCACGGCCCAGCCCTGCAAGGCGGCGGTCTTGGCGGCCTGGTCGCGGTCGAGCGTCAGGCGGTAAGACGCCTTCCACAGCGGCGCTTCCGTCAGGTAGGCGGCCCGCACCATCCGCCTGCCCTGGCCGGTCATGGCGATGGATATGACGCGCCCGGACTGATCGTGGCTGGCCGCCTCGGCGGCTAACGCACGTTCGACGGCGGCCTGCAGCTTCGGATCGGCGAATTTGACCGTCTCCGCGTCTTCGAGCACCACGGATCGGAGGCCTTGCGCGGTCATGATCGTCAGCCGCGTGACGCCGCGCATCGGACCGTCCGCCATGCCGAACGGCTTGAGCTCAGGCACGGCGGAGAGGACGCGGCCGGAAATCTCCTTGGATCCGCCGATCGCGACCTCGGCGCCGCGCAGGGTGTTCAGCAGTTCATCGGGCGCGGAAAGGGCGTGTTCGTCGAAGGGCAGGCCGCGCAGTGCGTCTTGCAGCGGCTGGTCGCCGGCCAGTGCTATGGTGCCGACGGCGCCCTTGTCGTCATAGACCACCAGGCTCTTCAGGATGTCGTCGACCTGATCGCGGCGGACCGGCAGCGTGAGGGTCGCCGCGCCGTCGATCTCCGCCTCGAATTCGAAATAGCCCACGCCGCCGGTGGACAGCATCGCGCGCTTCAGCGCCAGATCGGCAGCCGCGGCGGGCAACGAAAATGCGGCAACGGCGAACAGAACGGCAAGCGGCAGCACGCGAGGTCCATGCACGGCGCGTCTCCTTCGGCCAGGGTGCGACGAACGATGATGCGGCGCGCATTCCGGCACGATTGTGACGGATTCGCGATTTTCTGCGGGCTAGACGCGCACAAACGAGCCCAAGACGCCAGGCGGCGATTTCGCCAATTGCTCGGCCGTATGCCGGTAGCCGATATCGACCGCCTTGTCGAAGGCCTTCCAATTCAACAGGTCGACGCTGGCGAGCGGCGGTTGCAGCAGCAGGTCGGCCTTGGCATGGGCGGCAATGGCGGCGGCGTCGCTGTTGACCGTGCCGGCGCGCCACAGGATTTGCAGCAGGCTCGGGATCTTGCGGTCGCGCCAGGGCCGGAACAGGCGCCAGACCGGCGGCAGATCGGGGCCGTCGCTGTCGGCCGTGAAAGTATGGTCCGAGACCACATCCACGCCGATCACGCGGCAACGGCCGCCGGCGCGCATGACGTCCACCGGGAGATTGTTGATCACGCCGCCGTCGACAAAAACCTCGTGATGGTCGAACACCGGCGGCAAGACGCCGGGAATTGCGACCGAGGCCCGCAACCAGCGCCATAAGAGGCCGTCGCGATGGATCGCCACGGCGCCCCGGGTGAGGTTCGCCGAGGTGCAGAAGAACGGCAAACGCAAATCCTCGATCGTCGCATCGCCGAACGCATCGCGGAGCAGTCGCGACACTTTGTGGCCGCCGACCAGGGACACGAAAGGCAGCGTGAAATCGCTCAAAGGATTGGTGTCGACGAACGCCTGCTTCACGCGCGCCTGCAGGGTGATGTCGTCCCATCCGGCGGCGACGCCTGCGCCGATGATGGCGCCCATGCTGTTGCCGCCGATCATGTCGATCACGATGCCGGCCTCGCGCAGCGCCTTGACTACGCCCAAATGGGCAAACCCGCGCGCGCCGCCGCCCGAGAGAACCAGGGCCATGCCTTGGCCCGCCAACACGCGCGCAATGCGGTCGTGGTCGGCTCTGCCTGAGATGTGGTGATGGCGGTCGATGGCGTGCAGCTTGAGCCAGCGCTCGGTGCCGGCGCGGATCTCGCCGTTGTTCAACAACAGGAGCTCGATCCGGGCGTGCAGCGCGCCGCTCTCGCCCGAGCGCACCAGCGATGCCCATGGGCTTGGAGCATCGTGGGCATGGGCCACCAGCAACACGCAATCCGCTTGGCGCAAACAGAGCTGCGTCCATGGCGATGCGTCGGCGTCGGCCACGTAAAGTGCCACGTCATTGGCGGCTTCGACGCCCGCGAACCAGTCACTGGTGCGGGCTTCACCCTGCTCGCGCTCGATCAAGACCACGCGGCCAAGCCCGCCAAAGGCCGCCGCCAGGCACCGCGCCACGTCGGCGACCGGCGTGGCGCCGTTGTGCGGCAGCAGCGCGAAGCTCCGCATCGGCGCATCGCCCACCTTGGCCGATTGCGCCACCTCCAGCCGGCGCGCAACGACCCGCGCCACTTTCAGCATGGTTGTGGGGTGGCGATGAATCAGGGCTTCGAAATCGCCGAGATCGAACCGGACCAGCTCGCAGTCGCGGAGCGCACGCAAGGTCGCCGTTCGCGGGCTGCCCGACAGAAAGCCCATCTCTCCGGCGGTTTCCCCGGGGCCGATGCGACCGGCAGAATGTATGGTGCCGTCGGGCAATTCGATGGTCGCATCGAGCGATCCGCTGGCGACGATATAGAGCGCGTCCGACGGCTCGTTCTGGCGAAAGAGAAAGGCGCCGCCGGGCAACGCAAACCAATCGAGTTCGCCGCAAATGGCCGAGAGCGCCGCTTCGTCGAGCCCTTCGAACAACGCCACGTTGCCGAGCAGGCGTTCGAGTTCGGGCCTGCGTTCGTTCGCCGATCTGCGGGCGTCTCTCTCCACGGGCGAAGTCTAGCCTGCCTTGGGATCGCTGCCAGCCGTCGCGCCGCGCGGGTTCAGTGGCCGATGCGCGCGAGCCACCGCTCGATGCGTTTGCGGTTCACGCCCCAGTCGGAATAGCCGATCTTCGATCGGCTATAGATCGCGAGCGTGGAGCGCCGGTCGCCGAGCGGCAGCACCTCGACGCTGATCGTGTCGGGGAAGCGGAACAACAGCGAACGCTGCACCAGGTCGAAGCGCAGGCCGCCCGCGCCTTCACCCGCCACCGTGGTCCGAGGCTCGCTCAACGCGATTTCCCTGAACCGACGCGCCAGGTCGGCCGCCGGCAACGCGTATTCGGACGATTTCTTGTGAGGCTTGGCCGAACCAAAGCCGTCGGGCGCGACGAGAAATTGGTTTGGCGACGATTTCAGGGTCAGAGCACGAAGATCAATCATGGGGCTCTCGATTTCGAGCAATGGGCGTGGCTTAGACGCCAGTGTGCAACAGATGCGGCAGCTTGCCCCAAAATTTTCACGACCTACCCGCTTCCCCAGAATGAAATGTTTCGCTATACACCCTATGGTTAATACCGGGGGTCGCTAAAAGAAAGGGAACGGGGGATGGGGGACGCAGCCCGTCGTGGTGCGTTTTTTTCCTTTAATATCAGCCGCCGCTCGGTGCTCCGCGCCGCCGGCACCCTCATCGCAGGCGCCAGTCTGGCGCCCGCCGAAGCTCTGGCCGCCATCGCGCGCGGGCCGGATCGGAGATTGAACCTACAAATCGCCCATACCGGCGAGACTTTCAGGGACGTCTACTGGTCCGAGGGCCAATACGTGCCGGACGCCATGGGCCAAATCGACCAACTGCTCCGCGACCGCCATTGCGATTCGATCATGGCGATGGACCCGCGGCTGCTCGATCTCCTGAACACGCTGCAACGGCAGGTCGGACCCGAGCGCCCGTTCGAAGTGGTGAGCGCCTATCGGACCGAGGAGACCAACCAATTGCTTCGCGAGGAGGGCATTCACGCGGCGAAGCATAGCTATCACATCACCGGCCAGGCCGTGGACGTTCGCGTGCCCGATGTGAGCTTGCGCCAACTCTACAATTCAGCCCGGGCCTTGAAAGCGGGCGGCGTCGGCTATTATCCACGTGCGCATTTTGTACATTTGGACGTGGGTGACGTGCGCCATTGGGAAGGCAACCCCGCCCAAGTCACCCCGCACCCGCGGCATCATCGCCAAACGCGACGGCTCTGAGCGTCTGCTCGATGGTCGCGCGATCGATGTCGCGCGTGATGAACACGATGCGCGAGCGCCGGTCCTCGTCCGGCCAAGCCTCGAGCAATGCCGGCGGATGGAACAGATGCTGGACGCCATGGATCGCCACCGGCCGGTCCTGGCCCTTGACGTTGATCAAGCCCTTGACGCGCAGCAGATCCTCGCCGCGATAGGCCGCCAAGAGATCCAGCCAATAGGACAGCCGGTCCCAGTCGAACGGCTGGTCCACGAATAGGCAAAAGGCGCCGATGCGGGCATCGTGCCGGTTCACGTCGGGCGCGGCGCCTGGTTCATGATCGTGGTCATGGCCATGATCATCGTCATGGTCGTGATCATGTTCGTGGCCGGTACCGGCATAGGCTTCGGCCTTGAGCCATTCCCGAACATCGGAGGTCTTGCGCTCCGGATCGTAAAGTCCGGCGTTGAACAGCAGCTCCGGCCCGATGTCGCCGTGGGCGACGCGATGGATGGGCGCCGCCGGATTGAGCCTGCGCAGCCGCTCGCGCAAGGAGACCGCCTGAAGGTCGCCGGCCAAATCGGCCTTGGTCATCAGCAGCCGGTCGGCGACGGCGGCCTGTTTCACCGCTTCCATCTGCCGGTCCAAGGTGCCCCAACCGTTGACCGCGTCCACCGTTGTGATGACGCCGTCGAGCCGGTAGCGCGCCGCCACCAGGGGATCGTTCATCAGCGTATGGATGATCGGCGCCGGATCGGCCAGGCCGGTCGTCTCGATGACCACGCGGCGGAATTCCGGGATTTCTTGCCGCACGCGCTTGAGGAACAGGTCGCGGAGCGTATCGACCAGATCGCCACGCACGGTGCAGCAGAGGCAACCGCTGTTCAGCACGACCATGTCTTCGCTGGAGCGCGCGATCAAGGCGTGATCGATCCCCACTTCACCGAATTCGTTCACCACCACGGCCGTCTCACCCATGCCGGGATGGCGCAGCAGCTTCGACAGCAGCGTGCTCTTGCCGCTGCCGAGAAAGCCGGTCAACACCGAGACGGGCAACCGTTCGTCGCTCTGTTCCATCGCGCACTCCGGTACACGCCCGAGATATAGCATGGATCGGAGGTCGCCGGACTGGCCTGCGCCGCCGCCCGGTGGCACGCTTACGCCATGCCCGAGCCCGCTGGCGAACACCTGACGATCCACACCATCGGACATTCGACGCATCCGCTGCCGGCCCTGATCGCGCTGCTGCGGCAGAACGGCATCGTCCGCCTGATCGATGTGCGCACTGTGCCGCGCTCGCGCCACAACCCGCAATACGATCGCGCGACCTTGCCTCAGTCGCTGGCGGCGGAGGGCATCGCCTATGCGCATCAACCGGCGCTCGGCGGACTGCGCCGGCCGAAACCCGATTCCGTCAACGCCGGTTGGCGCAATGCGGGCTTCCGAGGCTTCGCCGACTACATGCAAACGCCGGCTTTCGAAAATGCGATCGAGCAACTGATCTCCGATGCGCGCCGCGACCCGCTGGTCATCATGTGCGCGGAAGCGGTGCCCTGGCGCTGCCATCGCTCGCTCATCGCTGATGCGCTCACGGTCCGCGGGATCGACGTGCGGCACATCATCGACGCCAAGCCGCCCCACGCCCACGCGCTGACACCCTTCGCCAAAGTGTCGGGCCAGCAAATCTCCTACCCGACGGAAGCGCCCGATCTGTTCCGCCGGACATAGTTGCGTTTGGCCCTTGCGAGAAGCCCTTTTGCCGCGAATACTTGGGCCCAATAAAGCCTTTGGCCCTAGGGAGGACGCCATGACCGCACGCCGTTCCGTGCTTTTTCCGGCATTTCGCGCAACTGCAACCGCCGCTTTGGGCCTCGCCCTCGCGCTCGGCAGCGCCTGGATGGCGCGCACCGCGGATGCGGCCGACGCCAAGCCGCACATCAAGATCGCCGTCGGCGGCGGCGAATGCATCTGCTATTTGCCAACCATCCTCGCCCAGCAACTCGGCTACTACAACGAAGCCGGCGTCGAGGTCGAGCTGATCAATTTCAAGGGCGGTTCGCAGGCACTGACGGCCGTGCTCGGCGGCAGCGCCGACGTGGTTTCCGGCTTCTACGACCACACGGTCGAGATGGCGGAAAAAAAGAAGCCGATGCAGTCCATCGTCGTCTATGACCGCTTCCTCGGTTTCGCGCTTGCCGTATCGCCCAAGGCCGAAGGGCAAGTGAAATCGGTGAGCGACCTGATCGGCAAGAAAGTCGGCGTCACGGCGCCCGGTTCCTCCACCGATTTCTTCGTCAAGTACATGGTGAAGAAAAACGGCGGCGATCCGGCAAAGGTCGCCATCATCGGCATCGGCGCCGGCAACACCGCCGTCGCGGCCATGGAACAGGGCCAGGTGGACGCAGGCGTCATGACCGACCCGGCGCTCGAAATCCTCAAGGGCCGGGCCCCGAATTTGCATCTCCTCGCGGACACGCGGACGGAAAAGGACAACACCGCCGTGTTCGGCAGCGACTATCCGAGCGGCTCGCTCTATGCGCTCACGTCGTGGGTGCAGACCCACAAGGTGGAGGCGCAAGGCCTCGCCGACGGCGTCGTGCATACGCTGCAATGGATCCACGCCCATAGCGCGCAGGAGATCATGGACAAGATGCCGCAGGAGCTGACCGGCGGCGACAAGGACCTCTATCTGAAGAGCCTGAAAAACGCCATGGCGGGATATTCCAAGACCGGCGCCATGGACCCGAAGGGCGCCGAGACGGTGCTGGCGGTGTTCAGCCAATCGGTGCCGGAAATCGCCGCCGCGCACATCGATCCGAAGACGACCTACACCAACGAGTTCGTCGACAAGGCCGACGCCAAGTTCGGCGTCAAGGCCAACTGAGCAGCCCGTCCATGGGCGCGACCGCCGCCGCATCGAGTGCCGTTTCGAGGCCCGGTGCGCCGGCGGTCGCGTTCAACAACGTGACCATACGGTTCCGCGCACCCTCCGGCGCCAGCCACACAGTGGTGACCGACGTGTCGCTCGACGTGCCCGACGGTACGTTCCTTGCCATCGTCGGTCCTTCGGGGTGCGGCAAATCGACGTTGCTCAACGCGGCGGCCGGTTTGCTGTTCCCGCCGTCGGGCACGGTCACCATCTTCGGCGCGGCGCTTAGCGGCATCAACCCGCACGCCGCTTACCTGTTTCAACAGGACGCGCTGCTGCCGTGGCGCTCGGTGCTCGACAACGTCATGCTCGGGCTCACCTTGCGCGGAATGTCGAAAGCCGAGGCCGCCGAACAGGCGCGGTTTTGGATCAAGCGCGTCGGGCTCAGCGGCTTCGAGGACCGCTTTCCGCACCAGCTCTCGGGCGGCATGCGAAAGCGCGTCTCCATCGCGCAAAGCTGGATCGTCAACCCGCGCATCCTGCTGATGGACGAGCCCTTCGGCGCGCTCGACGTCCAGACGCGGCAGAACATGGAGAACGAGCTGCTCGGCCTGTGGCAGGAAACGAGGAAGACCGTGCTTTTCGTCACCCACGACCTCGAGGAGGCGATCGCGCTTGCTGATCGGGTGGCCGTGCTTTCGGCCGGACCGGCCCACCTCATGGGCCTTTATGACGTCGACCTGCCGCGGCCGCGCGACGTGGTGGAAATCCGCCTCAATCCGAAATTCGCCGAGCTGTACTCGCGAATCTGGGCCGATCTGCGCACCGAGGTGAAGCGGTCCTACGAGGCCCAGCTCGCATGAGCACGCTCGAGCGCATCGGCGCCCAGGTCCCGCAAAAGCGCCGCGAAGAAGACGGCGTCGCCAGCATGAAGGTGCGTGCGACGCCCAAGCGAACACTGGTCATCACGCTCCAGATCTTGACCTTCGTGGTCGTGGTCGGGGGATGGGAAGCCCTTTCGCACGCCGGCGTGCTCGACCCGTTCTTCTTCAGCCGGCCGTCCGACATCGGCGGGCGCATCCTCAAATGGGTGTTGAGCGGCTACATCTGGCCGCACCTGGCCGTGACGCTGACGGAAGCCTTCGGCGCGTTCGTGATCGGCACGGTTTTCGGCATCGTCGCGGGATTGCTGCTGGCGCGGATCGAATTGCTGTCGCTGGTCTTCGACCCCTACATCCGCATCTTCAACGCCCTGCCGCGCGTGATCCTGGCGCCGATCTTCATTCTGTGGTTCGGGCTCGGCATCGCCTCGAAAATCGCGCTCGGCATCACGCTGGTGTTCTTCGTGGTGTTCTTCAACACCTTCCAGGGCGTGCGCGAGGTCGACCCCGTGGTGCTCAACAACGTGCGGATGCTGCAGGCTACCGACCGCCAGCTCCTGCGCCACGTCTATTTGCCGTCGGCCATGGCCTGGATCTTCTCCAGCCTGCACACCAGCATCGGCTTCGCGCTGGTCGGTGCCGTGGTCGGCGAGTATATCGGAGCGGCGAGCGGCATCGGCTATGTGGTCGCCCAGGCCGAGGGCGTGTTCGATACCGCCGGCGTTTTCGCCGGCCTGATCCTGACGTCGGCCGTGGTGCTTCTGGTGGACCTCGCCATCAACCGCCTGGAAAACTATCTGCTTCGCTGGCGGCCGCGCATATGATGGGCAGGGCCTGCCGGGCCGATTAGGAGTTCCACATGCATCCGACGCTTTTCGCGGCCAAGACGCCGCACAAACCCGCCGTCATCATGGCCGGGTCCGGCGAGACGGTCACTTACGGCGAGCTCGACGCGCGCTCGAACCGCCTGGCCCAGTTGTTTCGCGCCGAAGGGCTGAAGGTCGGCGATCATATCGCGTTCCTGCTGGAGAATTCGCCGCGGTATTACGAGATTTGCTGGGCGGCGCAGCGCGCCGGCCTCTACTACACCGCCATCAGCACGCGCCTGACGCCGGGCGAGGTGGCGTATATCGTCGCCGACAGCGGCTCGCGCATCTTCATCACTTCGCTCGCCATGGCGGAGACCGCGGCGGAAGTAGCGCCGCTCCTCGGACCCGGCGTGAAGCGGTTCGTACTCGGTGGCGCGCTCGACGGCTATCGATCCCTGGAGCAAGCCCTGGCGCGGCAGCCTTCGACCCCCATTGTGGATCAGATCGCCGGCGGCCAGATGCTCTATTCCTCGGGCACCACCGGCCGGCCGAAAGGCGTGAAGCGCGTGCTCAGCGGCGAGGCGTTCGATGCACCGCCGCTGGCCATCCAGCTCTTCCAGGTGCTGTACAAGTTTACCGCCGACACGATCTATCTTTCGCCCGCTCCGCTCTACCACGCGGCGCCTCTGGTCTACAGCATGACCGCGCACCGGTTCGGCGGCACCGTGGTCGTCATGGAGCATTTCGACCCGGCCTGGTCGCTGGAATTGATCGAGAAGCATCGCGTCACCCACAGCCAATGGGTGCCGACCATGTTCGTGCGCATGCTGAAGCTGCCGGAAGACGTGCGCCGCAAATACGATCTGTCCAGCCACCGCATGGCAATCCACGCAGCGGCGCCATGCCCGGTGCAGATCAAGCGGCAGATGATCGAATGGTGGGGCCCGATCATCTACGAGTACTACGCCGGCACCGAAGGCAACGGCATGGTGTTCATCGGCTCGGAGGAATGGCTCAAGCACCCGGGCACCGTCGGCCGGCCGATCCTCGGCGAATTGAAGATCGTCGGCGAGGACGGCAACGAAATGCCGGCGGGCCAGCCCGGCACCATCTATTTCGCCAATGGTCCGGCGTTCGAATACCACAACGACCCGGAAAAGACCGCGCAGGCGTTCAACGCAAAGGGCTGGTCCACGCTCGGCGACGTCGGCTACGTGGACAAGGACGGCTATCTTTTCCTCACCGACCGCAAGGCCTACATGATCATTTCCGGCGGCGTGAACATCTATCCGCAGGAGGCGGAGAACCTGCTCATCACCCACCCCAAGGTGGCCGACGTGGCGGTGATCGGCGTGCCGAACGAGGACTTCGGCGAAGAGGTGAAGGCGGTCGTGCAGCCGATCGACATGAAACTGGCCGGCCCCGAGCTTGCGCACGAGCTGATCGCTTTCTGCCGCGCCAGTCTCGCCGACGTGAAATGTCCGCGCAGCATCGATTTCGAGCCGGAGCTGCCGCGCCATCCGACCGGCAAGCTTTACAAGCGATTGATCCGCGACCGCTACTGGGCCGGACACGCCTCGAAGATCATTTGAGCATGATTTGACCGGCGGCGACGGGAGCGGCCGCCGCTGCGGCGATCCGCTGGCGATGGATCGCGAAATATGGCTCGAGGTCGGGCCTGAGTTCGCGACACACGTCGAGATTGGCGGCGGCTTCGGCCCACGCTCCACCGCGGAGGGCGGAATGCATATCTGCGTTGCCGCGTCTCAGCCGCACGAAATCCGCGCTGACTGCCACATCGCCTCCGCCCAGCAGGCCGTAGATGCGAGCCGGTTCGCTTCGGCCCCTGACCGCGACCACATCGAGTTCGAGTGCCGCCAGTCCAGGCGCCTGCCGCACGGTCTCTTCGCCGAGGATGATGGAGACGCCGTAATCGCGGCATTGGGATTCCAGGCGCGACGCCAGGTTCACCGTGTCGCCGAGCACGGAATAGTCGAAGCGCTGGTCGGCGCCCATGTTGCCGACGAAGCAGTCGCCCGTGTTGATGCCGATGCCTATGCGAAGCTTGGCGTCGATCTCGCCCGCGAGCGTTTCGTTCAGGTGTTCAAGCTCGCGCATCATGGCGAGCGCCGCCTCGCAGGCCCGGCTCGCATGGGCCGGGACGTCGAGCGGCGCGTTCCAGAACGCCATGACGCAATCGCCCATGTATTTGTCGATGGTGCCTTGGTGGTCCAGGATCACGCCGGTCATCGCCGTCAGGAACCGGTTGATCAGATGCGTCAGCGCCGGCGGGTCGGATTTGTAGCGCTCCGAAATGCCGGTGAAGCCGCGAATGTCGCAAAACATCACCGTCATCGGGCGCATGGCCCCGCCGAGCTGTAGGCGCGACGGATCCGCGGCGAGTTGCGCCACGAGCGTCGGCGAGAGGTACCGGCTGAAGGCGTTGCGGATGCGCCGGCGATCCGCCTGCTCGCGGCTGTGGCTGAGGTAGACGAGCAGCGTGTAGATCGCCGCCGTGGCGACCATCGGAAAGGAAACGTCGAGCAACAGGGATTGCCGCACGAAGAAATAGCTGCTGCCCCCTCCGAGCAATCCGATCAGCAGGACCGGCGCCGCTAGGCTCACGCTCGCCGGGACCCAGGGCACCACCACGATCAACGCGAGTCCGGCGATCGCCAGCGTGACCAGCTCGGCGCCGATCGCCCAGTTCGGCCGGTGAATGAAGGTGCGGCCAAGCAGGGTTTCGAGGAGCTGGGCGTGAATCTCGACCCCCGGCATGGCGTTGGATACCGGCGTCGCCTTGACGTCCTTCAGCCCGGTGGCCGAGGTCCCGACGAAGACCAGCTTGCCGCGAATGCGCGCCGGGTCGACACGGCCGTCGAGCACGTCCTTGGCGGAAACATAGAGGTGCCGCTCCGGCTCGGCGAACCGTACCCAGACACGGCCGCGCGGATCGGTCGGAACGATGCTGCCGCCAACTTGGACCGCGGTGATCCCGGCGCGGTCGGTGCGCACCGCATAGGCATTGCCGCCGGTGGCGATGCGCAGCATCTCGATCGAGAGCGTCGGAAGCAATTTCCCGGCGACGCCCATCACCAGCGGCACGCGTTGCACGCGGCCGTCGAATTCCGGTTCTATGGTCAAGAGCCCATGGCCGGCCGCCGCCGTGTCGATCGGTTCCAGATTTCGCAATACGCCCGCGGCGTGGCGGAGATGCGGCAGCGGATCGGCGCCGATCTTGGCTACGGGCGGCGCGCGAAACGGCCCGGGCGACGCGTCGGCCGCCTCGCTGACGACGCTCTGGCCCAGCACCACAGGGGCGCCGCGCACGGCTTCGGCGAAGACGGCGTCGTTGTCGGGCATCAGCCGCAAGTCGGCGCGGCCCGCCTCGCCGAGCCCCGTCAAGCTCTCGGACAGGCGCGCCGGCGACATGCGGTCGGCCTCCGCGAAGATCACGTCGAAGCCGATCGCGGCGGCGCCGAGGCCGCTAAGACGCCGGACCAGATCTGCCAGGACCGTCCGCGGCCACGGCCATTGGCCGAATGCGGCGAGCGAGGCTTCGTCGATGTCCACGATGGTGACGGGAAGGTCGGCGCTGGCGCGCGGGAACGCCTGCTGCAGCACTTCGAAGCCGCGCAACCGTGTTTCCGCGATCGGGCCGGGGTCGGCGATGCGCAGTGCCAGGAAGACCGCGAACGCCGCCAGACCCGCCCCCCGCGCCTGCCAGCGCGCGCCACGCATGCCTCGGCGGAGGCGCCGGACGAACTCGCCGGTCAGGCGAACCTTCAGCGCGGGACCCCGTCCACGTGCACGTCGGCGTGCGAAATCGTGCCGCTATTGATGTGCGCAATCAACGTGTAGCCGGCCGTCTGCACGTTCGGGTCGTAGATCAGGTTGCCGGCGCCGTCGAAGATGAAGGCGGCGCCGCTGGCCACGCCGGAGTTGGTGCCGTTGTACGCCTGGCCGATGGTGACGAAGGTTGCGTTCGTGGCGAACGTCCCCGGCGAGAAATTCACGAAATTGAACGCATCCGTGCCGCTGCGGAAATTCTGAATGAGGTCGCCGACCGCGGTGGGCGGGGCGACCGTGTCGCCGGCGACCACGCCGAGGGTGGTCGGATTGTGGAATTCGAAGGTGATGCCGGCGCCGCTCGTCACGTTGCCGGACAGCATGTCGCCGCCGAAGCCGCCGACAACCGTCACCGTGTCGTTGTTGCCGTTCAGGACCGTGACGCCGCTGCGCCCCGAGACGTCGACGAACAGGCTGCCCGCCGTCCCCCTCGCATCCAGCACCGCGATTTGCGCGTTGGCGGAGTTCGTGCCGAGGATCAGTTGCTCCGCGTCCGTTGCGGTCGTGTCGGCAAGCACCAGTGTCTGCACCGCCGTTTTGTTGGCGAAGGATAGATCGAGCGCGTTGACGCTGTCGGTGATCGTGAGCGTGTTGCCGGTGCCTTGGCCGATGATGCCCACGCCCACCTGCGCACCGGTGACCACGAAGTGATCGTTGCCGTTGCCGCCGTCTATGACGGCGCCGGCCGTGTCCCCGGTGATGTCGATCGTCACAGGCCCCTGCGCGGCGCTTGCATCGATGGTGCCGATGTGCGCCGCAGCGGCGTCGGCGCCGAGGCTGACCGCCTGGGTATCGCCCGCGACGGTATCGGCCAGTTGCAGGGTCAGGGCGCCGCTGACGACGTTGTAATCGTGCGCGAATGCCGTGTCGCTCAAGTTGGCCGCGTCGGCGATTTGCAGCACGTTTCCGTTTTGCACACCGACCACCGTGTCGGAATGGACCTCGGCACTGGTGAGCACGAAGGTGTCGCCGCCGTAGCCGCCGACCAGTTTCACGGCATTGGTGTCGCCGCTGGCGTCGAGCGTGACGGGACCATGGGTCAGTGCGGCGTTGACGGTGGAAAACGGCACGCTGCCGCTGCTGTCGCCGAGGCTCACGAACTGCGAATCGCCACCAATCGAGTCGGCCAGCGTCAACGCCTGCATACCGCTGTCGTGCGCGAAATCCGCGACGGTCAGGTTGGCGGCGTCAGTGATTTCCAGCACGTTGAGCGTGCCGTTCCCGGCGATGGTGTCGGTTTTGACTTCGGCGTCGGCCAGCAGAAACAGGTTGCTGCCCGAACCGCCGAGGATGCTGTGCACCACGGAGTCGCCGCTGACGTCGAGAGTCAAGTTGCCGACGACATGTGAGCCATCGACGGTGGCAAAGCCGGCATTGGCCGCGTTTACGCCGAGCGCCGCCGTATCGCCATGCTGTATCCCGTCGACCAAACGCAATGTGCCCACATTCGACACTCCGCCGAAAGACGAGTCGAAGACCGAACCAAAAGAACCGTCGCCGACGAGGCTGACAGCCAGTGTATCGAAGCTCGGCTGTGTGCCTCCGGTGACGGTGAACGCCGGTCCGTAGCTTTTGACATCGAGCAGGCCGTGTCCGGCGTTGCCGAACTGCACCGCGAAGGCTCCGTAAGCCCCAGTCGCATCGACGGTGAGTTGGCCGTCGAAGCCGCGGGCATCCACCTGGCCGAGTCCCGCCCCATAGGCCGCCCCTCCGAGCGCGAGGAAGCCCGTGTCGGCCGTATTCGTGTCGACAAGGACCAGGTCGTGCAGGCCGCTGTCCTTGGCGAAGGCCGAATCCGCCGCGTTGACCGGGCCGTAGACGTGCAACGCCCCCGGCGAGCTGCCGCCGAAGCTGAACGTATCGAGGCCAAGTTCGGCGCCGGTCACGCTGACGCCGCCGCCCGGCGCGCCGACCGAGATGTCGAGCGCCGCCGTGTCGCCGGTGGCATCGAGCGAAAACGTCGGAAAGCCGTTCGCCACGACGCTCTGTATGCCCGCCGCGGCCGCCGCGGCGCCGAGCGTCACGGACTCGGAGTAGACCGAGGAACCAAAGGTGAGGATCTGAATGCTGCGGAGTTCCGCGAACGCCGCGTCGGTCAGGATTCCCGAATCGACGACTTGCACCATATTGGCGCCCGCGCCGCCGTCGACGGTGATGCCGTGGCTGGTCAGGTCGGCATTGGTCACCACGAATAGGTCATCGCCGCCGTTGCCGAGCAGCAAGCTGCCCGCCGGACCGGCGGTGATCGTATCGTTGCCGGCGCCGCCGATGACCGTGACCGGTGAAGTCATCGCCGAGACGTCGACCGCGACGCCGTAGGTCAGACCGGCGGCGCTGATGGTCGACAGGCCGACCGAGCTCGCGACCGTGCCCGCAACCACGATCTGACCCGGCACGTTGGCCGAAAGCACGATTTCCGGCAGGTGCGAATATCCGGTCACGGCCGGCGAGAAGCTGGTATCGCCGAGATTGACCGGACTTGCGAACGTCAACGCGAACGGCGGCGGCGGTGGAGCGGATGCAGGCGCGTGCGGCGCGGTCACCGTATCGGCCGGCGGCGCGGCGCCGGCGAAGGCGGTGTTGTCCACAACGCCGCCGGGTACGGCGATCGAGAGGACGTCGACGTAGTAGCCGCCGACCGCGCCTGGCGGCGTGGCCGGCGCAACGTCCAGGGTCACCACGATGGTGCCGGGCGGGAAGACGTCGTTTCCGCCGTTGTCGCCGTGCTGATCCGGGTTGCCCGGCGCCGAATCCGGCGGCGGGGCCAGATCCGGACCCTGGTTGCCCGGACCCTGCGGCTGCGTCTGCAGGAAATCGTCGATTGCCTGGGCCACAAGACCCGCCGCGTCGCCGAAGATGGATTGCAAATCGCTGGCGGAAACGATGATCGGCGCGCCTGGCGGCGAATCGATGCTCAGGACATGGGTCGAGGCGCCGACCTGATCGAGCAGGACGCTGCCGGTGTTGTTGGTCACCAGCGCCGCGCCGCTGATCACCACGACGTCGGTAACGCCGCCCTGCGCCGCGCCATGCACCTCGATGCCGAGCGTCGTGCCGCGAATGCCGATGGTGGCAACCGGCGTGCGGATGTTGATCGCTTCGGGGCGATGGTGCTCGATCTCGCCGCTGATATAGACGAACACGCCCTGCACCAGCGAGAACCTGCCCGAGCCCGCACGAGTGGCGGGATCGTAGATCAGCTCGTCGAGCACGATGCGCGCGTCGCTTTCGAGCGCGAACGCGGTCTTGTCGGCGAACACGATGCCGATCTTGCCGTCGCCGCCGGTCTGGATGACGTCGCCCTGGAACACCGGATCGCCCGACTTCAGCGCCACGCGGACGCCGTTGGCGTGCATCGCAGTGACGGCGCCGACGACCTGCTCAGCGAGGCCGACCGGCGATTGGCCCGGCAGATCGCCCGCGGCCGCATATTGTCCGGGCGCGCGCGGTCCGGCGAGGCGCTCGACCAGGTCGCCCGGCAGCATGGCGCCGTCCATGGTATGAAGCGCCGGAGCGTGGGCTTCTGCGAAGTATCCGTCGATCAGAACTCTCGAGCCGTCCCGGCCGACAAGCAGCAGATCTTCGCCGGCGCGGACGAACTCGGCCCGCAGCAGGAAATCGCCGAACGGGACTTGGACGTCGGTGCCGGTCTCAGCGATCAACTCGATCGCGCTTGCCATCACGCCCTTCCCTTAGGTTCCGGAACTTGCCGGCACTTTCGAGACCTCGAGCGTCTGCACAGGCGGCTCCTTCGGCCGCGCCGGCGCCCCCCGCCCCTGGCCGCCGATGGTGATGAAGCGGCGGATCTCGTCGGACTTGAAACCGAGCGCCGCCGGTCGCGTCACGCCCGGCAGCACCACCACGTCGTAGAGCTCTTCCACGCCGCCCTCGATGCGCAGCCAATGCACCAGATCGCCGCTTCGCATGTCGAGCACCATGAGGCCGCAGCGCGCCGCAACGCCGTGGCGTTTCAGCTCGTCGTCGAGCTTGAGGCCGCTGAACGTCTTGTTTTGCCGCGCCTTGGACATGCCGATGATGGCGAAGTCGCCGACGATCGCCATGCCGCGCAAATATCCGGGCACGAACGCGACCGGCTCGAACTTCCCAATTTTCGGATCGATCCAGCCGATCTGCCCGCTGCCCGAGTTCATCAGCCAGATGCGGCCCTGGTGCACGCGCGGCGAATGGGGCATGGAAAGCCCGCGCGCGACCACCTGATTGGTTTGCACGTCGATCACCACGCCGCCGCTCTCCCGCTTCTCGCGCCAGGCATCGGTGATGTCGGTCTCGCTGACCGCCGTGACGTAGCGCGGCTTGCCGTTCTCCATGGCGAGGCCGTTCAAGTGGCAGCGGTCCTCCGCCGCAATCTTGGTGATGAACGGCGGCTTCCACAGCGGCTGAAAGCTGTGCCGCGGACTCAAGGTGGCGAGACAGCCGAACAGGGTCGCCACGAAGATCGGCCGGCCCTGCGCGTCCACGGCAATGTCGTGCACGTCGAGGTCGCCGGTGGTGTAGCCCATGCGCGGCACGTAGCAGCGGTCGAAGCCATTGTAGGTCTGCCCCGGCTGCAACGCGTTCTCGAAGCGCCAAAGTTGGTAGAGCGAGGACATCCACATAGTCTGGCCGTCGGACCACAGCCCCATGCAGCGGGTGAAATTGCGCTCGAACAGCGACACCATCCCGTCCGGCTTCAAGCCGATCAGGAACAGGCGGTGCGTTTGGTAGGTGGTGAAGGCGAGGCTGACGCGATGCTCGGCCATCCACGAATTGAATTGGCGCGACGTGGAGATTTCGAGCTTGATCTGCTGGGGTTGCCCGCCAGGTGCCGCCGTCGCGGCGGGCGGATCTGGCGTGGCGGCAGGGCGGTTTGCCTCGTTTGCGGCAGCGGGCGAGGTGGTGTCGTTCATGGTCGCGCGTTGTCGCATGCACCTTCGCGGTATGTCAATTGACGGTAGTCACACTTTGTTGTGCATATATCTTTTAGATATGGTCATTGGCCAAGCCGGAAGAGGGCACCTTGGCTATGCTGCGACGAGAGTGAAGACAGGGGGAGGTCGCCCGTGAAAGTGGCGCGGATCGAGACGCTGCACTGCGACGCCGGTTGGCGGAACTATCACTTCCTGAAGCTCACCACCGACAGCGGCATCGTCGGCTGGAGCGAATTCGACGAGGGCTTCGGCTCGCCCGGCGTGACGACGGTGATCGAGCGCCTCGCCGAGCGCGTGGTCGGCCAACCGGCCATGGCGCACGAGCGCATCTATGCAGAGCTCTATGCGTTGACGCGTCCCGCCGCGGGCGGCGTGGTGGCGGAAGGGCTCGGCGCCATCGAGAACGCGTTGCTGGACGCCAAGGCGAAGCACTTCAAGGTGCCCTGTTACGAATTGCTCGGCGGCAAGGTGCGCGACCGCATTCCGATCTATTGGTCCCATTGCGCCACGTGGCGCATCAATCACCCGGCGTATTACAAGCCGCCGATCACGGACCTCGACGGCGTCAAGCGCATGGGCGCCGAGGTGCGCGAGAAGGGTTTCAAGGCGCTGAAGACCAACATCTTCATTCACGACCAGGGGCCCTCGCGCGGCTGGCGTCCCGGCTTCGCCGTGCCGTTCCAGCCGGCGCTCAACGTGGACCGGCACGTGCTGCGCAACCTTCGCGCCCATCTGGAAGCGTTCCGCGACGGCGCCGGACCGGACATGGACCTGCTGCTCGATCTCAACTTCAACGCCAAGACCGAAGGCTACCTGGAGATCCTGCGCGCCATCGCCGACATCGACATGTTCTGGATCGAGATCGACAGCTACAGTCCGGAGGCGCTGGGCTATATCCGCCGCCGGAGCCCGCATCCCATCAGCTCATGCGAGACCTTGCTGGGCTTGCGCGAGTTCCTGCCGTATTTCCGCGAGCAGGCCATGGACGTCGCCATTATCGACACCATCTGGAACGGCGTCTGGCAATCCATGAAGATCGCCGCGGCGGCCGAGCATTTCGAGGTCAATGTGGCGCCGCATAATTTCTATGGCCACCTCTGCTCGATGATGAACGCGCATTTCTCGGCAGCCGTGCCCAATCTCCGCATCATGGAGATCGACATCGACCGGCTGGCCTGGGACCACGAGCTCTTCACCAACCTGCCGCAGATCGAGAACGGCGAGCTGGTCGTTCCGGACGCGCCGGGTTGGGGCACCGAACCCAACGAGGCGGCGATCCGCGATCATCCGCCCAAGGGCAGCGCCGGATTGCTTCACTACCGGGAGAAGAAGTAGTCAGGCTGCTTTGAGGGCGGTCAGCGCCGGCATGACATCGCGCACGAAAAGCTCCACCGAGCGCGATGACTCGGCATAGGTAAGATCGCCGAAGGCCAGGCGCACGACCACGTAGTTGACGCCGGATGCCGCGGCGTCCTTGAGCAGGGCGTCGCGCACTTCGCTCGCCGTGCCGGCATAGCCGTTGCCCGTCGCGGTGAGTTCGTCGAAGTCCTCGGCGAATTTCGTTTGCGGGCGCAGGCCGTGCTGCAGCCAGAGCAGCATGAGGTGATCGTACCAGACCTTGTAGGCGCGCTTTGCCAGCGCGTATGCCGTACGGCTGTCGTCGGCGACGACAATGTGCCGCGTGATGGCGATCTTCGGAAGATCCGCCGGGCTGTTGCCCGCCTCTGCCCAGAGCGCGCGATAGCGGTCCGCCGTGGGACGAACGCGCGCGGCGCCGCCGGCGCAAACCACATTGGCCTTGTTGCGCACGGTCCAGGGCACGCTGTCCGGATTGCCGAGTCCGTACCAGAGCGGCGGATGCGGCCGTTGCACCGGCGACATTTCCAAGGGCACGTCGCGGAAGGCGAAGTGCTTGCCTTCGAACGTGAGACGCCCGCCCCGCATGCCCCGCAGGATGATTTCCAGGGCCTCGGCGTAAACCGCATGGGAAGCGGCGAAGTCGGCGCCGTAGTAGCCGAGTTCCACCGGCGAGATGCCGCGCCCGACGCCGAGTTCAAAGCGCCCGCCGCTCATTTGATCGAGCATGCAGATCTCTTCCATGAGCCGCAGCGGATGGTAGAGCGCAAGCGTATAGACCAGCGGGCCGAAGCGAAGGTTTTTGGTGCGCTGCGCCACCGCAGCCAGGAATACGCCCGGCGACGGCGCCATGCCGAGCGGCGTCGCGTGATGTTCGGCCAAGTGATAAGCGTGAAAGCCCGCGCGGTCGTAGGCCTCGATCAGCTTGAGCCGCTCTTCGTATTGAACCGAGAGCGGCGACGCGCCGCGGTCCATGTGATCGAAGGCGCCGACTTTCATGGCATTAGTCCCCCGCCGGCGCAGGCGCCGCCACGGGCGCCGCGGGCCGGTTCACCAGGTAGATGCCGCACACGACCAGCCCCATGGCCACCAGCAGGGCGGCGGTGATCGGTTCGCCGAGCAATTGCCAGCCGGCCAGCAGGCCGAACAACGGCGTGAGCATGGTGAACGCAGAGAGACTCGATGCGGGATAGCGCGTCATCAGCCAGAACCACGTCAGGTAGCTCGCGAAAGAGACCAGCACGATCTGGAACGCCAGCGCGCCGACCACCGGCACGCTGAGATCGACGATGCCTCGCTCGCCGAACGCCAACGACACCAGCGGCAGGACGACGGCCGAGACGGCGAGCTGGTACAGCAATGTCTTGGCGGGATTGATGCGGATGAGCCGTGTCGCCTTGACCATCACCGTGGTCATGCCCCAGAGCACGCCGCCGGCGAACGACAAAGTGTCGCCGAACAATTCGTTGCCGCCGGGAAGGCGCAGCGCGTCGCCGAAGGCCACGAACAATCCTGCAAACGCCGACAAAAGGCCCAGTATTTTCACCTGGGTCAACCGCTCGCCCGGCACGAAAAGATGCGCGCCGATGGCGACCGTGAACGGCGCCATGTAGAGGAACAGCACGGTGCGGCTGGCGCCGCCAAACACCAGGCCCCAATAGAGGAAAACGAATTCGCCGGCGAACAGCAGGCCGACCGCGATGCCCCAGCCGAGCGAGCCGTCGCGCTCGAACAGGGGCACGCGGCGCCAAGCCATCCAGCCGAAGACCAGGATCGCCGATCCGATCGAGCGTATGCCGGCCTGCATCACCGGCGAGATGCCGTGATTGGCAAGCTTGACCGCCACCTGGTTCAGGCCCCAGCAGCAGCACAGCAGGACCATGAGGGCCGCCGCCGCCGCCTCCAAACGCTGATGCGATGCGGTCATGCCGAGGCGATCAGTGTTGCGCGCCGAGCCACGCCATCATGATGCGGTTGAACGTGTCCGGATGCTCCACGTTCGGCATGTGCCGCGCATCGGCGATTTCCTCGTAACGTCCGCCCGGCACCGCTGCCGCGATGCGTTTGTTCTCCGCCGGCGGCGTGCCCTGGTCGTCGGCGCCGCAGACCACCAACGCCGGCACCTTCAGCGACGCCAGCTTGGCCGCGTAGTCGAAGCCCTGGATCGCCGCCGCGCAGCCGAGAAACCCTTGCGTCGTGGTGGCGGCGATGGTGTCGCGGATCTGCCGCCAGCGCGCCGGCTTGCGGCCCTTGAAGGCGTCTGTGAACCAGCGCTCCATGGTCGGCTCGGCCAGGGGCGCGAGCGAACCTGCCTTGCGCACGATGCCGATGCGTTCGTCCCACGCGGCTTTCGCGCCCGCGGGCGATGCGGCAAGCGTATCGCAGAGCATCATGGATTTCAGCTTGGCGCCGTGACGGATGGCGAAGCCCTGGCCGATCATCCCGCCGATGGACAATCCGATGTAGTGGACCGGACCGATCCCGAGCGTTTCGAGCGCCGCCGCTACGTCGTCGGCGAGCGCGTCCATGGTGTAGTCGCCGGCCGCCGGGTCGCTGCCGCCGTGGCCGCGCATGTCGAGACGAAGCGTGCGATAGCCGGCCGCCAGCAGCGCCGGCAACTGCTCCGACCACATGCCGCCGTCGGAATTGAGCGAGTGGGTAAAGCAGACCGTCGCGCCCTTTTCCGGGCCGGTCAGATCGTAGTAAACGCGTCGCCCCGCCAGCGTCAGCAGCATGCGAGCCTCCCTTTTTGCAAACTTTGTTTCTTGGCGCCGTAGAAAGGTTAGCGCGTTCGCAGACCGGGTGCGAGGTTCCTCTTCGCCAAAATTACTTCGGCAATTCGACGATCACACGGCCGCGGCCGCGGCGCAGAATGTAGCCGCCGCGCGGAATGCGGAATTTGCCGGCCATAGCCAGTTTGGTCAGGGCCTCGGCAATTGTCGCTGCGTTGCGATCGGAGCTTTCCGTGGCGTCGGGCTGGTGGCTCAGCCACTCGTCGAAGGCGCGATTGGCGATCTCGTCACCCAGCGACTTGCGGAGCGCGTTGAGTTTGCGCAACTGGCCTTTGCTAAGATCGCTTGATTTGAATCGAGGCTTTGCTTTGCGTGGCATTTTCTATTCCTTGTAAGCCGATCGTTATGGAACGGCGATTGAAACGCTCATTTGCCCGGTATGCCGGATTGGATGCGCGCCGCAGCGAAGCGAGAAGTCTAGACACGGCGCTCAAGTTTGGCTGCTAACGTATGGTGGTATTTGTGGCGGGACAACAATTGGCGTTTGGGTAGAATTCGCTTCCCCATACAATAAATCGGTCATTTCGGAAAACTTAATGCCGATTAGGTGACACGGAGCACAGGCGAGGCGCCGCACGGCGCATCGTCCGGCCGGTTCAGAACGTATTGCTGCTCTTCGGCGAGCCCATTTGCGCTGGCGCCCAGATTTGCGCGCGCAGCCGAATTGCGTCCTGCGCCGGCATCTCGTAATAGCGGTAGACATAATGGGCCAAGACAAACACAGCGGCCACGAACAGTAGAAATGCGCCGTCGCGATAGTACAGGGAACGGTCGATCCCGAGCAGTTCCGTGGTCAGGACCAGGGCAATCTGCATGGGGAAGTGCAGCAGATACGACGAGTACGTCAAGTTGCCGAGATACGATACCGGGCTAAGCCTTGCCGGGAGGCTGATTCCGGCAAAGAAGAAGATCAGGCAGGGGACCAATAGATAGTAGCGCATGGTGTTTGCCAACGGCGTGCCGAGCAGGTCTTCGCTCTGCTGCCAGGCGGCGAAGCCGGCGACGAAAACCGACAGCGCACCGCAGAGCAGGACGGCGTCCGCGCCGCGGCCGTGCTTGTGCTTGATTCGGCCCCAGGCTTCTACGGCGTGGTACATGATGCCTCCCACGTAGAACATCACGACGCAAAGCAGCAGCGATTGGGGTCGCGGCAGAAATCCGTATAGCAGCATCGACACCGCGAGGACGGCCAATGTCGCGCGCAGATTGAGATTGGCGAGCCGCGCCAGGACGAAGAACAGGCCGTAGGCGAAGACTTCCGTCGACACGCTCCAGATCGGCGCGTTGAACGAAAATCCCTTGCGAAATCCCCATTCCGATATGAAAAACAAGTTGAGGACGAAATGATAGGCGTCGTTCCACGGATAGACGTAGAACATGTGGAAGTTCATCAAGAACGCGGCCTGCAGCGCGGCGGCGAGGATCAGCGTCGCAAAATGCAGCGGATAGAGGCGAGACAGACGAAACACGAGGAACGCCGGGCCGGAGACGCGCCGCGTATGGACCGCGTCGGCATATTTCCAGAAGAAAATGAAGCCCGAGATTGCCCAAAACACGTAAACGGCAAAATTGCCGTGATCGTAGAAAAGCTTGAACACCTCGTAGAAGGGTTGCCGTTGCTTTTCGAACGAGTCGGCGAGCCGGCCCGGGGCGACGTAAAAGAAGACGGGATAGTGCGAAATGAGGACCGCGAAGGCACACAGGAATCGCAACAGCTCGATCCCGGAAAAGTGCTTCTTGTTCTCGAACTGCATCCGTGACGTCTCGCCTACCCTCGCCGCCAATCCGCCCGCACGATGACGACCGAATGCAGAAATCGCGGTCTGGCGATTTCCGGCATATACGCCGCCGGGTCCAAGCCTGCCCAAGCAGCGGGCCTCACGGTAGGCTTTGCCAATTCCTGCCGCAAGGTCGAATGCCGGCAGTCGCGCCGGGCCGGCCTGACGGTAAGCGCCGGCAGCCGACGACGCCGCGCCTGAGGCCCGGCGTTGACAGACGGCGACGGCCATAGGATGGTCGGCCCGCGTTCGAGAGCGCTGCCGGATCGTAGAGCTCGCTTCCTGGCGGGCGATTGCTGAACGGTGTCAGGCGCATCTTGCCCCTTGACGAGAATAGCGATGATCCACGTCTCCGAAATCATTCCGAAGATTCGCGCGCTGGGGCACCGGCTGTCGCTCCTCCGCGATATCCGGCGCGACGACGGACGCCTGACCTCGCAATACGAATCCGTCACCATTGAATTGACGTCGATCTGCAACTTGTCCTGTCCGCTGTGTCCCGTCGCGCACAACAACCCGACCGTGGTGCGCAAGGTTCCGCAGATGCGGATGGAGGATTTCCGGCGCATCCTTGAGCTGACCGCGCCGATCACGGACTCGTTCGTCCTGAGCATGTGGGGCGAGGCGGTGCTCCACAAGCAATTCTTCGATTTCCTCGACCTGGCGCACGCGACAGGGAAACGGTTGTGGATCAGCACGAATCTGAACTACGCGGATTGGGTCGCGGAGCGGCTGTCGGGATATGAGCGCCTAGAGGTGATCTGCTCGATGGACGGGTGGGACGAGCAGAGCTACAAGGCCTACCGGGTTGGCGGGCGGTTCGACGTGATGATGCGGAACATGCGCATCCTGTCGCGCGGCAAGTGCAAGGTTTGGCCGCAATACCTTGTGCCGAGGGACCAGCCCGGCAGCGCGGAGACGTTCTGTGCGTTCATCGACAGGGAGTTCGGGATTCCACGGCGCCAGATCCTGTTGAACCCGATGAACTACAATTTCAAGAACGAGAACGTCGGTCACGTGGACGGTACCTGCCACTTCATGTACACGAGCCTGATCTTCAATTCGGACGGCTACCTTCAGCCGTGCTGCCTGAACGTCGGCAAGGACCTCTTCATCGCGCACGTTTCCGAGTTCGAGACCTCCGCCGACCTTCTCAATGGCGAGAAGCTGGTCGACATGCGCCGCCGGCTTGCGGCCGACAAGGACCAGTTCCCAAGCTGCGTCTCCTGTGAGGGTAAGGATCTTCCGGCCGAGACCTTCGGCAAGATCAAGGCGGGTATCAGAAGCCTTCTGCCCAATTAGGACCGGGCGTCGTCCGTAGTTCGGGCCTGCGCCGAAGTCGACCTGCCGGCCTACTCTGCGCGTCCGCGCCGTGCCGGCGCGGGCATCGCCGGACGCGGGTCTCGTTGACTTTTTTCGATTGGTGCCCCTGGCCGGACTCGAACCAGCACGTTGTCACCAACAACAGATTTTGAGTCTGCCGCGTCTACCAATTCCGCCACAGGGGCACTGTGAGTATTGTCAAATGGTTAGATGGAGTTCACTAACCTTAGGGATTTTGATTAGTCTCCGTATAGGCTCTCCAGTTGCGTCAACGGGCGGAGTCTGCACAGACCCTGTTTGGATGGCAAGAAGGCTTTCTGACATTTGCAGGGCGGACCCATCGGCCATCTGCGTCGAGCCCGCGCGGACCGACCATCAGATTATTGCGATCTCGCCATAATTTTGACAGGTAGAGACTGTGATTGGTGCACGAAAAAAGCACCCCACCGTATTTGGTGAGGTGCGAAGCGGAGCTCAGTACTCATCAGTGAGCATGATTGTCATCACCCGCAGCGTAACGGCAGGATCCGATGGGTCCGGCGAGTGATGGGTGAGGCCCCGGTCGAAGTAGTCGATCTTCCAGATGATCGATTTGCCACCGACCGTGAGCGCCGCACAATCGCGTTCACCGTACGGATCGTTGTCGTCGTTGAAGTCGGTGAAGGCCGCGACCGCTTGTAGGACTCTGAACACTGTCCCCGAGCCGAGGGCGTCGATGCCCGCCGTTACCATCACCTCGCCTCCGATCCCCTTGCATCGCAAAAGGTCGTTGAGATGGCGGATGCGGCCGACCTTCTTGGGGTCAGCGGCTTCCATCGGTCGCCTCCCTCATCTCACCCGTACTTGCGAGCCGAGTGAGATAGTCTGCTGCCACGGCTGCTTTACTCGCCGCGGTGATGAGTGCCTTTGCATCCCTATCAAACACTCGCAACCAATGCGCCAGATACGCCGCATGATCGGGCCGCGGATCATTGGCGATTCCAAGCTCGGCGCACAGGAACGCCGCCCCGAGCTCCGCCACCAGTTCCTCCATCGCATAGGCCTGATCTCCAAAACGGGTGCTGAGATCCCGATTCAGCCGATGCGCCGCACCGCTCAAGTGTATGAGTTCATGCAGGAGGGTCGAATAGTAGCTTTCCGTCGGCGTACTGGTCGGGGTGCCGATGAAGTGCTCGCGCGCCGGCATCTCGATGTAGTCGCCGGCTGGTTGGTAGCAGGCCATCGGGCAGCCGTGCCGGATATCGGCTTTGATGGCGCAGATGAAGGAATCTGCTCCCTCCAACGCCGTCACCAGATTGCGCGCTGGCGGTGGTGGGAGGTAGCAACCGTCGATCTGGTCCGCATTGAAGACGAAGGAAGCGCGCGCGACGAACTTGCGATGGTCCTTCGCTTCTTCCTTCTCGTCAGCCGCAGGCGGTGCCTCTACCTTCTTGTAGAAAACAATCAGCGCTCCCTTCTCGCCCTTTTGCACTTGGGCGCCGAGGTCACGCCATTGCCGGTAGGTGGCCCAGTAGCTGGAGCGGTATCGGCGTCGCGCCGCCTCGCACCAGAGCGTCACGACATTGACCCCGCGATAGAGCTTCGCCGAAGCCGCGTTGATCGGGCGGCTTCGAGCACCACCGTCGTGGTGCCAGGGCATCCGGTACTCTCCGGCACCGGCTTCGACGGCCTTGATGATCTTCTCGGTAATCGAGCGATGCAGGTCGGGTTTCAAGCTGGAAAGAACTGCGCTATCCATGCGTGCCTCCTGTGCACAGCGGAAGCGTCGGAAAATTCCGGCGCTTCCGAGCGCACAGGCGCTCGGGGTAGTGTTAAGTGCCGTGGGACGCGCGCCGCTCGGATGGTGGTTGCGAGCCGTCCCAATAGTGGGTCAGCACCAGGGATGCTGCGTCGAAGAGACCCATCCGACTATCCTCGTCCATCCACAGTTTCCGCACCGGAGGCAGGCGATGGCTGAGCGCATGTATCTGTGTGGCGATAACCTTTGCGATCTCGTAGCGTGTCATCGCCCGATGCGGCTTGAAGCACTCGCGAATGCGCTTTCGGCTGTAGCAGCACACTTCGATCGTTTGGGAGATCGCATAGGTTTCAACCTTTTGCTGCGCGAGCCACATGCGCTTGCCGCGCCGTGCATCGGTAGAGGTGCAATCCTCGAGAACGAGAACATCCGGTTGATGTTCGTCGACGATCTTTCTCATGGCGGAGAACCGTACGTCATCGGTTGCGCCGCCGCGCACATCCTTGACCGCCCACTGGACGGGCGAACCCGGTCCGCGGAAGAGCACATATGCAATCCCGCGGCAGGACGGTCGCAGAGCGAGCACTAGCTCGCGCTTGCATGGCCCGCTCATAGGCCGCGTTCCCGCGCGTTGGTAATGGCGCGCGCCTTGATCTGGTCGGCAAGCTCGCACTGCACCCGCGCGGCGGCTGATCCGTGCTGCTCAAGGGATCGGCGCACGCGATATGCACGCTGCATTACCGCCTCTTCGACTGCTTCCACGAAGCTTGGGAAGATCTCGCCAGCCGGGAGGCCAAAAATGAGCGAGTATGCTAGGATTTCCTGCGCGTCAGGGGGGCGTTTGCCCTGCTCGACGCACGACACCCGGTTGCGACGGTGAACCGGAAGCAGGCACGCTAGATCGTCCTGCTTCAGCCTCCACTCCTGTCGCAGGGAGCGAAGGCGACAATGTACTTTCGACGACATGAAATAAAGAGCTTCCGACACCGTCTAAAGTGCAGCGTCGGTGCTGTTCATGTTCGCGCACAATCTGCCAACTTCGAAGGGGTGGTGATGTACAGGAAACTGCGCAAGCGAACCGCCGCACAATGGTGATCGCACAGGGGCATCCGATAATGGGTGCCCTTTGTGCGCGAGTACCTGAGATAGCGTGATTCGAATACTCGAGCGGCGGGCGCTTCCTTAGTCGGCGCGAAGCAACATGTATCGACCGTTTCGGGACACCCTGCTCCCCCTTGGATGTAGGCCAATCATCCATACCCTAATCAGTAGGCTTCAAGTTCTTTGACAGCCGCTCCGGCGGCTGTGCCGTCGGTGTTCTCCAACCCGTGCGCCACGCGCTGCCCTATCGCCCGATCGGCGAGGAGTGTTCGCGCATTTCCATGAAGGAATGCACCTATGACCACGACGACCGTAGCCCTCTCGGCTCTCTTACCGCCGAAGAACAACCCACGCCGCGCCTATGACCGCAAGAGCATCGAGGGCTTGGCGCAGACTATCGCCAAAGATGGTCTTATCCACAATCTGACCGTCTGCCCGGAGAAGGGTGGCAAGTACCGGATCATCGCTGGCATGCGCCGATTTCTCGCGCTCCAGCACTTGACGGAGAACGGCACCATTAGCCGCACCTACAAAGTGCCGGTGCGCATAGAGAAGAAAGGATCGAGCGGTGACCTCGATCGAGTGGCCATGGTCGAGAATGTCCAGCGCGAAGCGCTCGACCCTATCGATGAGGCCGAAGCCTTCGCCAAGCTGCTGCAAGGCGGAGCGAAAGTCGAAGATATTGCGGCAGAAACTGGCGTATCAGTTCCCACCATCCGCCGGCGCCTGGCACTCGCGGACCTTTGCGAGGAAGTGAAGAAGGGTGTCCGTGATCGTAAGGTCACATTGTCTGTGGCTGAGGTTTTAACCTTGGCCACGCCAGCGCAACAAAAGAACGTGGTCAGGCAAGTGCGCAAGCATGGCGCAATTGATGCCGCGTACTTACGCTCGGAACTTCTAGCCCAGAAGCCGTCTGTTGCGGACGCTATCTTTCCCTTGGAGTGGTATGCCGGGACGCTGACGAAGGACCTGTTTGCCGACAAAGAAACTACCTACTTCGATGATGGAGAGCAGTTTTTGTCCTTGCAGGCTAAGGCCGTCGAGGCCCTGGCCGAAGAGCACCGCAAGAGTGCCGCTTGGGTGGAGATGGTGACCGAGCCTGTCGTTCATTGGTGGCGCTACCGCGAGGCAAAACGGAAGGAGCCGAAGGGAGTGGTGATTCATCTCCACCCCTCGGGCAAGGTCGAGGTGCGCCAGAACCTTGTCCAGCAGGAAATCGACAAGGAAGTGGTGGCGCCAACAAAGTCGCGCAAGCCGGTCGAGAAGCCGGAATGGACCAAGGCAACCATTCGCTACGTCAATGCCCATACGGTAGTGGCAGTGCAAGCGGCATTACTCCGAGACCGCAGAGTCGCGAAGACCGTCGTCGCATTCCTGCTCCTCACCGCCCGACAGGCATCCAGCATGATCGGGCTGAAACCGCAC
>DASQHM010000253.1:0-5248 GCA_035632095.1 Candidatus Cybelea sp.
CCATGCAGGCGCGGCGAGCGGGAATGGCTGACCGGCCAGCCCATCACCCCGGCCACGCGTGCCTTGCCGGTGAGCGTCATGCCGGCAGCGCTCCGTCGCGGCGCAAATACGCCAGGAGCGGCAACAGCGGCAGACCGAGAATGGCGAAGTAGTCGCCCTCGACGCGCTCGAAGAGCTGTGCGCCAAGGCCTTCGAGTTGATAGGCGCCGACCGACTGGCACACGGCAGCACCCGCGGCATTCAGATAATCGTCGAGGTACCGGTCGGAACAATCCCGCATGGTCATGTGTGCCCGCTCCACGTGACGCCAGGCGATGGTCCCGTCCCGCGCCGCGCAAACCGCGCTGTGCAGCACATGGGTGCGCCCGCGCAGTGCCCGCAGCTGCGCCTTGGCGCCGTCGCGACCCGCCGGTTTGTCGAACCACCGGCCTTCGCATGCGAGCAGCTGGTCAGCGCCGATGACGCGCCACCCTGGCCGTCGCCTGCTGACGGCCAACGCTTTCGCTTCGGCCAAGGCCAGTGCCGCGTCGTCCGCCGCCGTCTCGGCGTTCAGAAGCGCCTGCTTGATGGCTGCCTCGTCGATGCCGGGCGGTTCGACCGAACAGGCGACCCCGGCCTGTTCGAGCAGCCGGCGCCGGGTGGGGCTTGTCGAAGCGAGCACCGCGACAGGCGCGTTTGCGCGCAGGGCCGCCGGCAAAGCTTGGGTCGATGTCGCAGTCATGCTACGGTTATCCGCAATCCGCCGATCCTTGGCAACCGAAGTCCTGACGGGGAACGCCCGCGCTCATGTCTCAGGCCGAGAACAATATTGTGCCGCTGGACCGGGGCGAGCGCAGCGACCCCTACCTTGACGCACGCGAGGCCGTGGTCGATTTCCTCATCCGGCACAGCTTGATCGAAAGCCACGCCAGCTTCCAGGCGCATGGCCGGCCTTACCCCTTTGTGCTCAAGAATTCGGTCGTTCCGGGTGGCGCCGTCCCGGCCGCCGAGCATACTCTGCTGCATACGGCTCTGATCTTTCTGATCGACGGCGAGCTGCCGCGCATCCTCAACAAGCATTTCCGGCTGCGTCAGTCCAACCGGGTGACCTGGGGCAACTTGCAGCGCCTGGCGCCGCATATCGATTTCACCGACTACAAGGCCGCCCATTGCCGGCTCGACGCGCCCGAAGTGGAGCACCTGCTGGCGAAGCTCTGCACGCTCGACTACGCGCTGATGATCACGCGGCCGCCGACGCCGCGCGGCGAGCCGCAAGGGCCCTGCGCCCTGACCCACATGCATGTGAAGGTCGAGCGCATGACCGATAGCGCCATCAAGGAGCTCGGCAAGTCGCTCGGATACATCGAGCGGCGGCTGTTCGAGCGCGGCGAGGATTACGTCGATGCGCTGGAAGCTAAATTCTTCGAGTACCACGGCTTCTCCTACAACGCATCGGGCCGCAAAGGCGCCGCCGCCATGGCGGCGCAGCTTCTGGCTTCGACCAGGATGCGCTTCAGCGTCTTCGTCGTGAGCCAGGAAGACGGCCGCCTGACGGTGCTCGATGACAGTCCGTTGGTGACGCAATACATGCTAATCCGCCTCGAACTGCCCGACCTCGAGCGCTTCGACCGGCTGACGGCCTCCCACGGCGGCTTGAAGGCGTTCAGCGCCATCGCCGGCGGACGTTCCTCGACGGTGCTCTATCGCGTGCGTTTCCGCCGGTCGGCGGCAGCCCAAGCGGACGGCGGAGCGCGCGGCGACCGCAGCCTGGCGGCGACCTGGCTCGAAATCGCCGACGAGGCCATTCTGTCGCCCTCCGGCACCTCCCGGCTCGTGGTCCCCTTCGATTGGGCGCAGGTGCGCGCCTGATCTCTTCGCGGCTCGCGCGACGCTGTCTCGCCCTAGTTAACCTTTTGACTTAACTTGAGAACCCGAGCCTAAGCCGACGTGGCGCCGCTCGCAGTATCGCTGTTGCCGCCTTCGGCGCGACGGGAATAGAGGTTGAGGATCGACGCCGCGGTTTCCTCGATCGAACGGCGCGACACATCGATCACCGGCCAACCGTGTTTGGCGAAGATCTTGCGCGCCGCCGCCACTTCGGCCTTCACCGCTTCCGGGTCAACGTACTCCGTGTCGCTGCGCTGATTGAGGCTGAGCAGGCGGTTGCGCCGGACCTGCACCAGGCGATCGGGATTGGTGGTCAGGCCGACCACGAGGGGATGGGTCAATGCCTCGAGCTCCAGCGGCAAGGGCACATTGGGCACCAGCGGAATGTTCGCCGCCTTGATGCCGCGGTTGGCCAGATAGATGCAGGTCGGCGTCTTCGACGTGCGCGATACGCCGACGAGAACCACATCGGCCCGGTTCAAATCGCCGGCAAGCTGACCGTCGTCATGGGCCATGGTGAAATGCATGGCCTCGATGCGTTCGAAATAATGCGCATCCATGGTGTGCTGCCGCCCAGGCAGGGCGCGGCTTTCCACGCCGAGGTAATTCGCCAGAGCCGCGAATACCGGATCGAGCACCGCGATGCAGGGGGTTTGCCGGCGCCGGCAGCCCTCCTCCAAGGTTTCACGCAATCCGCGGTCCACGAGCGTGAACAGCACCACGCCGGGATTGGTCTCGGTTGCATGCAAGATACGCTCGATCTGGCCGCGCGAGCGCACCATGGCCCACATATGCACATCGGCCTCGGCGGCTTCGAACTGCACGACGACGGCATTGGCGACCGCGGTCAGGGTTTCGCCGGTCGCATCCGACACCAGGTGCAGATGGAATTTGCGGCTCATGAACCCTGCCGCAATGTCCTGCGTGTCATGTGTGTAACCTTCGCTTTATCCCGCCCATCAGCCGCCAGGCTCGATCGACACCCGCTGGGCGGTTTCGCCGCATCGCTTCTGTCCCGCGCGGGATAACATAATCCCCCGCTCCGGAACAGGTGCACAAACGCCTCGCCGGCTCCGCCGGGCGCCTTTGTTCGCGCAATCCCCGGGTTTCGACTCCCAGGCATGGCCTCCGTCAAAACACGTTGTCCCAAGGTTTCTCCGCATCTCCGCAGCACCGGTGCAACCCCAGGAGATTTCAGACACGTCATGTGGACGGGAAACAATCCCCGAATCGCCTCGCCCCAACCACTACTACTACTCTTTTCTTTAAAGATTAAAGAGATTAAGCAGTGATCCATCGCACCCGGACGACATGCGTGACCAAGAGCAAACCATCGAAGCTTTTGCTGCGAGCCCTGAGCGGCGAGACATTGACGCGGCCACCCGTTTGGCTCATGCGCCAAGCCGGCCGTTACCTGCCCGAGTACCGCGAGCTCAGGACGCGCGCCGGCAGTTTCCTGGAACTCTGCTACACGCCCGAACTCGCGGCTGAAGTCACTCTGCAGCCGATCCGCCGGTTTGGCTTCGATGCGGCCATTCTGTTTGCGGACCTGCCTCTCGTCGCCGATGCACTCGGACAGAAGCTCGACTACCGGGACGGCGAGGGTCCGGTGCTGGAACCGGTCCGCTCGGTTGGCGATCTGGCGCGGCTTGATTTGGCGCGGCTGCATCCGCGGTTGGCGCCGGTCTATGAAACGGTGCGGCGGGTGGCCCAAGCATTGCCGAACGACGTGGCGCTGATCGGCTTCGCCGGTGCACCGTGGACCGTGGCGACCTACATGGTCGAAGGCGGAGGCAGCCCCGACCATGCGATCACCAAGCGCTGGGCGCTTGGCGACCCGGAAGGCTTTCAACGCTTGATCGACCTCTTGAGCGATGCCATCGCCCAATATTTGCTGAAGCAGATCGAAGCGGGCGCGGAAGCTGTGCAAGTCTTCGACAGCTGGGCCGGTGCCTTGCCAGCATCGGATTTCCGTCGCTGGTGCATCGAGCCTGTCGCCCGCATCGTTCGCACACTCAAGGCGCAATATCCGGACGTTCCGGTCATCGCATTTCCGCGCGGCGCCGGCATGCACTATGCCGGCTTTGCGCGCAGCACCGGGGCCGATGCGGTCAGTCTTGACAGCGCCGTGCCGCTGGAATGGGCGCGCGAGCATGTTCAGCGCGACGGATGCGTACAGGGCAACCTCGACCCGCAAGTCTTGGTGATCGGCGGCGAAGCCATGCGGCGGGAAACCGATCGAATCCTGCAAATCCTCGGCCGCGGACCATTGGTATTCAATCTCGGTCACGGGATCGTGCCGGCGACGCCGCTAGAGCATGTGGCGCGCCTGGTCGAGCAGGTGAAGGGCTGGACCGGCTGAATGGCGCGTATCGCCGTAGTCCTGACGAACCTGGGCGGGCCGGATTCTCTGCAGGCAGTCGAGCCTTTTCTTCGCAACCTGTTCGCCGATCCGGCGATCATTTCCCTGCCGGCGCCGCTGCGGCAGCTGCTGGCCTGGGTCATCGCACGGCGTCGCGCCGCCGCCGCCCGCGCTATCTACGAGCAAATCGGCGGCCGCTCGCCGCTTCGCGAACTGACCGAAGCGCAAGCGTCGGCCCTGCAAGGGCGCCTCGGGGACATCGGCGATCTGCGCGTGTTCGTCGCCATGCGCCATTGGCACCCGTTTGCCCGCGAAACCGCGGCTGAAGTCGCGGCCTTTGCGCCAGAGCGGGTGATCGTCGTGCCGCTATATCCGCAATACTCCACCACCACGACCGCCTCTTCACTGGCCGATTGGGACCGTGCGGCCATGCGCGCAGGCCTGTCGGCGCCGCGCCAGGCGCTCTGCTGCTATCCCACCGCCCCAGGATTGATCGCCGCGCATGTGGATTTGATCAGGCGCGGTTTCGCCGAAGCCGCCGAGCACGGCAAGCCGCGAGTGCTGTTTTCGGCCCACGGTCTGCCGCAAAAAGTGGTCGACGGCGGCGATCCCTATCAGTGGCAGGTGGAGCGCACGGCGGCTGCGATTGTCGCCGGATTGGGACTGCCGGGCCTCGATTGGCGGGTCTGCTACCAAAGCCGGGTCGGCCCCTTGCAATGGCTGCAACCGTCGACGGAAGCCGAGATACACCGCGCCGGCGCCGACCGGGTCCCCATCGTAGTGGTGCCGATCGCGTTCGTGTCTGAGCATTCCGAAACGCTGGTGGAGCTCGATATCGACTACCGCCGCCGCGCGAACGACGCCGGCGTTGCGGCCTATGTGCGCGTGCCGGCGTTGGGCACCCATCCGAGCTTCATTGCCGCACTGGAAACCATGGTCCGCCATGCGATAAGGGAGCGCCAGCCGCTGCGCTCGGCGGAGGGAGCGCGTTTATGTCCGGCCGCCTGCGGCCGATGCGCC
>DASQHM010000254.1:0-6236 GCA_035632095.1 Candidatus Cybelea sp.
CAGCAGCAACACCTGCATCTGCGCGGCATCGCGGCTCTGGATCCGGTCGAGCACATAGATCGGCATGCCGCTGCTGGCCTGCCGGGCGGCGGACCGATCGTCCGGTTGCACGGTGATCTCGCCGCTGACCGCTGCGGCGACGCCGGCCTGGGTGGCCGCCAGGCCGGTGCCCGATCCGAAGCCGCAGATCGCGGCAAACCCCACGAACGCAACCACGCGACTCGCAAAACCCGCCATACGGCGGGTGCGCCGAAGCGCACGCCGACTGCCCATAAAGATGTCCCTGTTAGCTTATGATCAAGCGCCGCCGCGGTGCGATTTGCCGTGGCGTTGACGTGTGAAAATTCTACCTATCAGGGTGCTTCCGCGCAACGGAGCCCGCATGGAATTCATACCTCGATCGACCATTCGAGCGCGCCGTCACTTCAGTGGACGTTGGCGATCGTGTTGTTCGTCGTCACGGTGCCGACGGCGCTCACGGTGCGCGTCGTCGGATTGATCTGGGCCGCGTTCCATGTGTCGCCCACGCTGCCGACGGGTGGCGTCAACACCAGCACAGGCGTGCCGCCGTTGAAATTAGCGGTCCCGCCCGCGCCTCGCGTCACGCTGCCGCCCTGAACGAATACCATGGCAATGTTGTTCGCGGCGTTCCCGAACGTGCCGAAATTGTTGGCGGCAGCATTGAAGTCGAAAGCGGACACGTTGTAATTTCCGCCCGGCGTCAGACCGTTGAATTGCGAGACCAGCACACCGGATGTGCCGACTGTGGCGCCGTCGATACGAACAAACGGCGAATTGAAGAAATTGCCCAAATTGATCGCGTTGGCGACGCGGAACGGCGTGCCGTTCAAAGTCGGACCGGTGATGACCATGCCGAGATTGAGAGCAGTCGGCCCCGACCAGATCAGTCCTGCCAAAAGCGGAACCACCACGGCCGGTCCCGGCGACTCACCCGGCCCCTGCAACCTGGTGAGCGTAGTGAGGACCACCTGTTGCGAATGCTGCGCCGCATTGGCGGTATCGTCGGCGATCTGATTGCTGAGCGAGTTGATCGCGTCGGTCGAATCCGCATTTTTCAGAACCAGAGCCGCCGTATGACCGGACTGGTTGGGCGCATTGCCGCCGCCGCGGTTTCCCCCGCCCCCGGTGCCGAGGCCGTTGCGCAGCTGGTTGAGCAGCACATTGAGGAATTGCGCCGGGATCGGCGTCGGCGGTCCCGGAGGTCCGCTGTTGTCGGCGAATATCCCGAAACCGGAACGCAACACTTCGGTGCTGCCGAATTGATTGGTGAGCGTGAAGCCGCCGGTGCGCAGCTTGGCGTCGTTGTGCGGGCCCGGGCCGAGCAACCCGATGAACGTCTTGCCGGTCGCCGGATCCTGCACGCCGAAAATCGACGTGCCGCGCACGCCGATGGTGCCGACCGGCACGTTGATCTCGACGTTCTCGGGGCGCGTCTCGGCGATGCGGCCGGAAATATAACCGAACACGCCGTTGGAGATTTTTGCCGTGAGCTTGGAATTCCCGGCCGCGGCAGGGTCGTAGACCATGTCGTCGATCTGGACTTCCGTGTTCGGACCCACGGTCAATACCGTCTCGTCCAGCAACAGGACCTGCATCTGCGACGCTTCGCGGCTGCGGATGGTGTCCTGCACGAAGATCGGCATGCCGCTCGCGGCCTCGCGCGTGGCCGAACGGTCTTCGGGCTGAATGGTGATCTGGCCGCTTACCGCGGCCGCGACGCCTGCCTGCGTCGCCGCCGAAGCCGGCGCCGAGGGCACCGCTCCGATCAGGAGGATCAACGCGGCCACAGCCGCGATCGGTTGCGCGTTATACACCACGCGCCGGGCGCGCCTAAGCGCGTTCCAACACATCATGTCGATGCCCCTGTCAGCCAGTGATTTGCCGCTTCTGCGGCGGCGCTGTTATTCGCGCCCAATTTATGAGATAATTCTACCTATTAGGGGGATTTCCCGCAACGACGCAATTGCCATCAAGGCGCTCGGAAGATGCATCAATTCGGCATCGTGTATCGCGCGCGAGAGTATCTAAGTGGCTGTAATGATAGAGTATTTGTAGCCGCCATAGTGGCGGTTGCAGCGCTTGCACCACCCCTCGCGGCGCGCGCGCAGAACGTGTCGCGGCCGGAGACTCAAGTTCCGGGACAAATTCAGCAAGAAATCGGAGGAGTTGCGCGCGGCAGCACTGCCGCAGCACAGGGCGGCCAAGCGGGCGAGCTCGAATCGCTGACCGTCGACTTCGGCGATGTCCTCAAGAATCCGGACGATGTCGGCCTGAATTTTCGCTTAGCGTTGACCCGCATCCGCGAGGGGCGCCTTGAGCTCGCGGCCGCCGCGCTGCAACGCGTGCTGCTGGTGGCGCCGGACCAAGCGGGCGTGCGGCTGCTTTACGGCATCGTTCTCTATCGTCTCGACGATCTCGTCGAAGCAGAGGCCGAATTGAACCGCGTAAAGGCATCCAATCCGCCGCCCGAGACGGCACGGATCGCCGACGAATATCTCGATCGGATTACACGGGCGCGGCGGGCGTTCCACGGTGCGGCGTCGTTCAGCTTCGGGCCGACGTACGACCACAATCGCAATGCATTTCCGAATTCGGGCCAAGCGCTGCTGCAAGGCGTGCAGCTGCCGATTTCGGGCAACCGGGCGAGCGACGTGGGCTGGACCGGCATCGCCGGCGCCGAGATGAGCTACGACCCCGGCCGCCAGCGGCTGCGCGAGATATTCGCCAACGCATCGCTGCTCAATATTTCCCAAGACCGCGTGCATTCTCTCGACACCAAGGGCGCCGTCGGCGAGGCTGGCGTCGTCTACCATTTCGACGAGTTCGACGCGCGCCCCGTGCTGTTCGGCCAGGCGATCGACGTCGGGCACCATGGCTACCTGAACGAAGGCGGCATCAAGCTCGGCGCGACCCGCCGCCTCGGTCCCGACCTGCAGGGTTTCGCCGAAGCCAAGGTCGACCGGCAGAACTATCTGGACTCGATGGCGCTCCCGGTGAACCACGAACTCAGCGGCAATGAATTCGGCGGCACGCTCGGCGCGAGCTATTCGTTCAACCCGACCCTGTCGGTGAGCGGTTCGTATCAGCCGAGCTACTTCGACGCGACGACGTCATTCAATAGTTACTGGTCGCACATGTTCAGCCTCAATGCCAGCTACGTGCTGCCGTGGCATTCGTTCGTCCTGGCCAATACCAGCGCCGAGTTCCGCTCCTACGGCGATCCCGATCCCTTCGTGTCCAGCGCCATCACGCGCGACGACCATATCTACAACGCGAGCATCACCTACGGCATCCCGCTCGATACGGTTTGGCCCTACGACACCGGCGCCTCATTCATGCAAGGCTTCATCGTCAGCTTCACCGCCGCCTACATCCGCAACGAATCGAACGTGATCAACTACGATTGGCATTCCTGGCGCGCCGGCGGCCTGCTCACCAAACGCTTCGAATTCTGACTCGGATCGGGCGCTGGACGAACGCACCAGCGGGCTGCTAGCACTATTGCTTCGCATCGGGCGGACGCGACGCCCAGCAGGGCGCTGGGCAGGAGATGGGCATGGCGGAGCTGAAGATCACTTCCGAGATCACCGGCAAAGTATGGAAGATCGAGGCATCGGTCGGCGACCGGCTGGCCGAGGACGATCAAATCATCATCCTCGAATCCATGAAGATGGAGATTCCGGTGGTGGCGCCGCGCGCCGGCGTGCTCATGGCTATCCTGGTGGACGAGAACGACGCGGTCAAAGAAGGGCAAGTCGTCGCCGTCATCGACGGCTGAGCGCCCAGGGGTCTGCGGCTCGACTGTTGCCGGCATGCGCGAAGCGCTCTCTGTCGATGCCGCGCTGCCCGAACTGAAATCCGCGTTGGCGGCGAACCGGAATGTGGTGCTGGTGGCGCCTCCCGGAGCCGGAAAGACCACGCGCGTTCCGCAAGCCCTGTTCGGCGAACCCTGGACGCGCGGCGGCAAGATCGTGGTGCTGGAACCGCGGCGGCTGGCGGCGCGCGCCGCGGCCAGCCGCGTCGCCGGCGAACTTGGCGGAAACGTGGGCGAGATCGTGGGCATCCGCATGCGCGGCGATACGCGCAGCAGCGCCCGCACGCGCATCGAATTCGTCACCGAGGGCGTCCTCGTCCGCATGCTTCTTGCCGATCCGGCACTGCAGGGCGTGGCTGCCGTCCTGTTCGACGAATTCCACGAACGCAGTCTGGATTGCGACCTTGGGTTGGCGCTCGCTCTCGACGCCCGGGAAGGCTTGCGCGACGACCTCCGCATCGTGGTCATGTCGGCCACGCTCGACGCCGCCCGCGTCGCGGCGCTGCTCGGCGACGCGG
Source organism: Candidatus Cybelea sp. (assembly GCA_035632095.1). Classification (GTDB taxonomy): domain Bacteria; phylum Pseudomonadota; class Alphaproteobacteria; order Ferrovibrionales; family Ferrovibrionaceae; genus DASQHM01. The sequence continues at coordinate 4,354 of DASQHM010000254.1, forward strand.
CGTTGATCCAATCGAGCGGGCGGATGTTTCCCGTGGTCACGCGTTATGTGGATCGGGAGCCGCATCGCCCCATCGAGGCGCAAGTCGCCGATGCGGTCATGGCGGCGCTGGCGAATGAGACCGGCAGCTTGCTCGTATTCCTGCCGGGCGCGCGCGAGATCCGGCGCGCGGCGGCGATGCTGTCCGAGCGGATCGGCGATCCGACCGTGGACGTGGTGCCGCTGCTCGGCGCGTTGGATCTGGATGAGCAGCGACGCGCCATCGCGCCGCCCGAGGCGGGCCGGCGCAAGATCGTGCTGGCGACGTCGATCGCCGAAACCAGCCTCACCATCGAAGGCGTGCGCGTCGTCGTGGATAGCGGCTTGTCGCGGAGCGCGCGCTATGACCCCGGCTCCGGATTGACCGAACTGGTCACCACGCGCGTGTCGCAAGCGTCCGCCGATCAGCGGCGGGGCCGCGCCGGCCGCACCGAACCCGGCGTGTGTTACCGGCTGTGGTCCGAGAACGAGACGCGCGCGCTCCCCTCCCACGGTCGGCCGGAGATTCTCGAGTCCGATCTTACGGGTCTGGCGCTGGCCTTGGCCGAATGGGGAACGCCCGATCCGGCGGCGTTGCGCTGGCTCGACCCGCCGCCCGCGGCGGCCTACGCCGAAGCGCAAGAGCTATTGCGCGCGCTGAATGCGCTCGATGCCGGCGGGCGCATCACCACACCGGGCCGTGCGCTGGCGCGGTTGCCGCTGCCGCCGCGGCTGGCCCATATGGTAGTCGCGGGCGCGGCGCGCGGGCAGGGCCGACTTGCCGCGCGCATCGCCGGGCTGCTCGGCGAGCGCGGGCTCGGCGGCCGTGACGTGGATCTGCGGCACCGGCTGGATACGCTGCATCGCGAACGGGACGGCAGAGCTCGCGATCTGCTTCGCCAGGCGAACGATTGGGCGCATCTTGCCGGCGCCGATCGCGATGAAGCGATCGATATCGCGCAAGCCGGCGCGATGCTGGCGCTGGCATTCCCCGAACGCATCGGCAAGGCGCGCCCCGGCGGCAAGGGCGAATTTCTGCTGGTCAACGGGCGCAGCGCGCGCCTCGATCCGAGCGACGCCTTGGCCCGCGAAACCTATCTTGCCGTCGGCGAGGTCGCGGGAGCTGCGGCGGATGCGCGCATCCTGCTGGCGGCGCCGCTCGGCGAAGACGACATCGAGTCCGAATTCGCCTCGCACATGGCCGACGTCGAAGAGGTGCGCTTCGACCCCGATTCGCGCTCCGTGCGCGCCCGCCGCCGCCGTCGCCTCGGCGCTCTGACCTTGAGCGAGGCGCCGCTGGCGAAGCCGGGGCCTGAGCTGGTCACGGCGGCGTTGCTGCAAGGTATCCGCGAGCTCGGACTGGATGCGCTCCCCTGGCCGGAACATTTGCGGCAGTTTCGCGATCGCATCGCGTTCCTGGGCCGCTTGGGCGGCGGCGAATGGCCCGATCTTACCGATGCGGCGCTCTTGGCGAGCCTGGAACAGTGGCTGGCGCCGTTCCTGGCGGGAAAGCGCTCGCTCGATGAATTGTCGGCGGGCGATCTCGGCGATGCCCTCGTGTCTCTGGTGCCGCCGAACCTGCGCCGCCGCCTCGATGCGGATGCGCCGACGCACTTTCGGGCGCCGTCGGGGCGAAGCTTCGCGATCGACTATGCGGCGGAAGGCGGCCCGGCGGTGTCGGTGCGCGTGCAGGAGCTGTTCGGCCTCGGCAAACATCCCGCCGTCGGCGGCGGACGCGAACCTTTGACCCTCCGCTTGCTGTCGCCCGCCAACCGGCCGGTGCAGGTCACCAGGGATTTGCCTGGTTTCTGGCGCGGCTCCTATGCCGCGGTGCGGGCCGAGCTTCGCGGCCGTTACCCGAAGCAT
>DASQHM010000255.1:0-2615 GCA_035632095.1 Candidatus Cybelea sp.
TCGACGTGATGTACCGGATCAAGCGCGAGCTCATGTCGCGCCATCCGGATCAAAGGGGCGCGCTGGTTCCGTTGCTTAGTAATCCGAATATTGCCGCCCGGTTCAACGCCGCGATTTCCACCTACACTTTCGACGAAGCGCGCGCCGTCGCATGCCTTGAGCAGATAGCGGCAAATCATCCGCGTGAATTTTCGTTCAATGCGGCGCAAACGCTCGACTATCACCGATGGGGCGAACTTGATCCCGATCACGACCGCCGCGACCCGTGTTCCCGGAAAAAGGTGCCGCCGGGCCGCGATCCGGTTACGCTCGGACGCATGAAGGACGTGGAGCTGCGCGATCTCTTCGCCGCCACGTCGCTTAGAACCGCCGGCAGCTAGGTCGACCCGAGCATCAGCTTCGCCGAGCTTGTTCACTGCAACGGGAAACTCGACTCGATCGCCGCCGTGCTAAAATTCCGCACGCCGGACGCCCGCATTGTGCTGCTTCCACTGTTGCAGCATCCCGAGTTCATCGTGCGCTACCGAGTGGCACGCGCGTGTCTGCCGGTCGCGCCCGATCAGGTCGTTCCGATGCTTGAGGAATGGATCGCCAACAGGCGATCGCCGCATTCCGGGGACGCTATGGTCCTCCTTCGGAAGTATCGAAGCGGCGAAGTCGATTGATTTGTGCGATTGTCGCGACCTCGCCGCGGCAACGATCACGCCTGTGCCAGCGCCGCCCGCATCGCCTTCGCGGTGGCTTGCGCGTTCGGATCGGATGACGCGGCCAACGCCTCGATCACGCGGGTGCGGTCGGTGGCGTCGCGGTTCTGGGTGAGCTTGGCCTTGCCTTCCAGCCGGTCGACCGGGATCTCAAAGGCGACGATGGCGCGCATCATGGAATCGAGATAGGCGTCGGTCAGTCCACCCATGCGCCAGTCGGTGCCGTTCGCCCGCTCGTTCGCATCCACCAGGCGCCACAGGATGTCTTTCACCGCCCCGCGCTCGTCCACGATCCTCGGCACGCCGTAGGCATGCACGGCCACATAGTTCCAAGTCGGCACGCTCGGATGCGTCGCGTACCACGCGGGCGAGACATAGGCGTGCGGCCCGCTGAACACGGCCATGGCCGGCTTTTGCGCCGCGAAGTGCCGCCATTGCGGGTTGGCCCGCGCCATATGGGCGATCAGGGTGCCGTTGGCCCCGCGCGTCGCATCGACCAGAAACGGCAGATGGCTCGCGAAGGGTGCGCCGCTTTCGTCGGCCGTCACCAGCAGCCCGAAGGAATGGGCGGCAATCAGGGCTTGGGCCGCGGCGACGTCATTGAGCGCGAAATGGCCTGGAATGTACATGGCGATCTCCTCGGCGCGATCCTGGGCGCGATCCTGCAGGCGCCCGCGCCGCCGTCAAAGTACCAGTTTGCGGTGCGCCGGCGGAGCCGATTTCCGCCGGCTCAGACGTCGAACTTGACGCCGCCGAGGACGATGTCGACCTTTTCGCCGTCGCTGGAAAGCGGCAGGAAGCAGGCCTCGAAGTTGCGGTAGCTCTTTTCGCGCCACCAATAGGCCTGGCCGGCGCGATATTTCGGCACGCGCTGGGCGGCCACCATGTCGAGAATGGCCACCATCATGGCGGCAGCCTTCGGTTCCATGTTGGTGCCGGCCGGCTTGCCGGTGGCGTTGTGGCCGGTGAACGTCACGATCGAATCGCCGACCAAACGCACGATGTGCGGGCCGCCGGGCGCGCCGATGTTGTACATGATGATGTGACGCAGCAGCGTCTTCATCTCGACGGGATCGATGTCCTTGCGCGCGGGCATGAGCCGCGTTCCGCGCTTGCTATCCCAATAGCGAGCCAGCGCCTGCAGGTCGGGATCGCGCGGCGCCGGTATGAAATTGGCGCCTTCGAGGATATCGGACGCGGCACTCATGACGAAACCATGCTCCGCAAGGTGCGCTGCGCCCACAAGGGTACTGCTTACTTGTGGCCGTCCGCCACACCTGGTTGCGCTGCAATCCGTGCGCGCGGTACGGGCGTCGCGATGGCTAACGCAACCGCCGAGGCCGTCTGCGCCTCAGGCGCGGCGCTCGATCATCTTGCGCTTGATCTCGGCGATCGCCTTGGCCGGGTTCAGGCCCTTGGGGCAGGTCTTGGTGCAATTCATGATGGTGTGGCAGCGATAGAGCCGGAACGGATCCTCCAGCGCATCGAGCCGCTCGCCGGTCATCTCGTCGCGGCTGTCGGCGATCCAGCGCCAGGCCTGGAGCAGCGCGGCCGGCCCGAGATAGCGGTCCGAGTTCCACCAATAGCTCGGACAGGCGGTGGAGCAGCAGGCGCAGAGAATGCATTCGTAATAGCCGTCGAGCTTTTCGCGGTCTTCCTTCGACTGCAGGCGCTCGCTCCCCGTGGGCGCCGGCGTTTCGGTCTGCATCCAGGGCTCGATGGAGGCGTATTGCGCATAGAACTGGTTCAGGTCGGGCACCAGGTCCTTCACCACCGGCATGTGCGGCAGCGGATAGATCTTGATCTCGCCCGGCTCTTCGTCGCAGTGGCGGGTGCAGGCCAAGGTGTTGGTGCCGCCGATGTTCATGGCACAGGACCCGCACACGCCCTCGCGGCAGGAGCGGCGGAAGG
>DASQHM010000256.1:0-28979 GCA_035632095.1 Candidatus Cybelea sp.
TCCGCCGGCGGCGGCAGGGACAGATCGCCGGCCGCGACCGGCGGCACGTCCACATGCATGTCGATGCGATCGAGCAGCGGACCCGAGAGCCGCGCCTGATAATCGGCGGCGCATCGCGGCGCGCGGCTGCAGGCCAGCGCCGCATCGCCGAGATAGCCGCAGCGGCAGGGGTTCATGGCGGCGACGAGCTGCACCCGCGCCGGATAGGTCACATGGGCGTTGGCGCGCGCCACCACGGCTTTTCCGGTCTCGAGCGGCTGGCGCAGCGAATCCAGCGCCGCACGATTGAACTCGGGCAATTCGTCGAGAAACAGCACGCCGAGGTGGGCCAAGCTCACTTCGCCCGGCTTGGCGCGCGCACCGCCGCCGATCAGCGCCGCCATCGAGGCGGAATGATGCGGATTGCGGAACGGCCGCCGGCGCGTCAGCCGGCCGTCGCCGAGCTGGCCGGCGAGTGACGCGATCATGCTCACTTCGAGAATTTCGCTCGCGTCCAGCGGCGGCAGCAATCCGGGCAGGCGCGCCGCCAGCATGGATTTGCCGGCGCCGGGCGGTCCGATCATCAGCAGGTTGTGGCCGCCCGCGGCCGCCACTTCGAGGGCGCGCTTCGCACTCTCCTGGCCCTTGATGTCGCGCAAGTCCGCGATGTTCGCCGTGGCGTCGGCGAGCTTCGCCACCGGCGCGCTCAAGACCTGCGTGCCTTTGAAATGGTTCACCAAGGCGATCAACGATGCCGGCGCGAGCACGTCGGCGCCGTTGGCCCAGGCCGCTTCGCCGCCGCAGGCCGCGGGGCAAATCACGCCGCGCTCTTCGCCGGCTGCATGCAATGCCGCGGGCAGCACGCCCGCGACCGCCGTGATCGCGCCGTCGAGCGCGAGTTCGCCGAGCGCGGTGTATCCCGCGATCTCGTCACCCGGCAGCACGCCCATGACCACGAGCAGGCCGAGCGCAATGGGCAGATCGAAATGACCGCCTTCCTTGGGCAGGTCGGCGGGCGCCAGGTTCACGGTGATGCGCTTGGGCGGCAGGGCGAGGCCGACGCCGGCCAAGGCGGCACGCACCCGCTCGCGGCTTTCGGCCACCGCCTTGTCGGGCAGGCCGACAACATTGAACGCGGGCAGGCCGCCGGAAACCTGGACTTGCACGTCCACGGGCATGACCTGGATGCCCTGGAACGCCACCGTATGAACCCGCGCGACCAAAACCGAACCCTCGCCCTATAGACGGATGCGAGTGTACGGGTGATCGGCCACACGCGGCAAGACAGGGCAATGCCACTAGCAGCAGCCGGTAAATCGTCTGGGATCGAAGCGGAGCCGCCTAAGCGGCGCGGATCTGGCGGACGAATTTGTCCACTTCGGCGCGGAGCAGGTCCGATTGCTTGGCCAGGTCGCCGGCGGAACGCAGCACCAGGTTGGCGGCTTCGCCGGTCTCGCCGGCCGCCTGGGTCACGCTGGAAATGTTGCTGGAGACCTCCTGGGTGCCGGCGGCGGTCTGCGCCACGTTGCGCGCGATTTCCTGGGTGGCGGCGCCTTGCTGCTCGACCGCGGTGGCGATCGACGATGCGATCTGGCTGATCTCGCGGATGGTGGCGCCGATGGCCTCGATGGCCTTGACGGTTTCCCCCGTCACCTTCTGCATGCCGGAGATTTGCGCGCCGATTTCTTCGGTCGCCTTCGCCGTTTGATTGGCCAGGCTCTTCACTTCGCTCGCCACCACGGCGAAGCCCTTGCCGGCTTCGCCCGCGCGCGCCGCCTCGATGGTGGCGTTGAGCGCCAGCAGATTGGTCTGGCCGGCAATGCTGTTGATCATTTCCACCACCTGGCCGATGCGCTGCGCCGCTTCGGCGAGGCCCTTGACCGTGGTGTTGGTGCGCATCGCCTCTTCCACCGCCTTCTCGGCGATGCGCGTCGATTGCGCCACCTGCCGGCCGATCTCGCTCACCGAGGTCGACAGCTCCTTGGTCGCGACGGCGACCGAATGCGCGTTGGTGGTCGCCTGCGCGCTCGCCGCCGCCACCGCCGCCGATTGCCGGCTGGTTTCCTCGGCCGTCGCCGCCATGGACGAAGCGGTGCTCTGCATGTCGCCCGCCGCGGCGGACACCGTATCGACGACGCCCTTTACCGTCGCCTCGAAGCTCTCCGCCAATTGGCTCCGCTCCTGGCGGCGCTGCTCCGATGCCGCGCGCTCATGCTGTTCGTTCTCGTGGTGGCGCCGCTGCTCTTCCTCGCGCTTGGCCTCCAGCGCCTCGCGCTCGCGGCGCGCCTCCTCGGCCCGCCGCTGATCCTCGGCCTGGCGTTGCGCTTCTTCGCGTTTCCGCGTTTCCGCCTCGGCGCGGCGCCGCTCGTCCTGCAAGCGCTCGTTTTCGAGCGCATTCTGCTTGAACACCTCCACCGCGCGCGCCATGTCGCCGATCTCGTCGGTATTCTTCAAGGCGACGATGGTGACGCCCTTGTCGCCGGCCGCGAGTTTCCGCATCACGTCGCCGAGCTGGGTCAATTGCCGCACCAGGCTGCGGTCGCCATAGAGCCAAGTGATCAAGCCCGCGGCGATCAGACTTGCCGCCAGCAGGATCATGAGAATCCGCCGGCCGCGCGCGATGGCCGCATTCGAGGCGCTCGCCGCCGATTCGCCGCGCGTGCGCGCCTCCTCCACGGCCTTCGAGACTTCGGCGCCGAGGCCGGCGGCAAGATCGCGGTTGATCTTGAGCAATTCGGCCGCGGCCGACGATGCCTTCAGCACGTCGCTCCGCTTCGCCACCATGTTGTCGCTGCCGAGGCCGTAGGCAAGCATATCCTCGACGCTCTTGGTGAGTTCGGGGTTCTTCTTGATCTTGTTGATGGTGTCGAGGCTCTTGCGCACGCTGCCCGCGGTCGCCACCAGCTTGTCGCCGATCGGCTGCAGCATCGCCAATTCGGTGACGCCGCCGACCTCCTGCAACAGGCCGACGGACAAATTCACCTGCGCGACGAGCTGCTGCAGCGCCTGTTGCAGCGCCAGCTCGCCGTTGGAGAGTTCCTGCAGCTTGTGCGTGACCTGGCCGATGTCGCTCTTGTCGTTGAACGAGGTGAGCCCGAGCGTGAGATTGAAGCTGGCGTCGTCGATCAGGGGCGCCACGATCTTCATGAAGCGGTCGCGCGCCGTCGCCAGATCGGCGGCGAGTTGCCGGCCCGCGGCTTGCGCCGCGAGGCGCTGACGCACCGCGGAGTCGAGCAGATCGAGCTTGGCGCCGATGTTCTCGCCGGCCGAGGTTACGGCCGGCAGATCGCGATTGGTCCGCGCCTGAAGAAGCTTGATCGACTTCCGCAGCTCATCGAGTTTCTGGCGCAAGCCGTCGGACAACCGCTGGCGATCCGCCTCGTTGGCGACCGTCGCCAGTTCGGGCGCGAGTGCCGCGATTTCGGCGCTCTGGCGGGCCAGATCGAGAGAGAGCGAAATCTCCGGCATGCTGCGGCCGGCGAGCTCGTCCAGCGTGGTATCGACCCGCCCGAACGCGAGCCAGGCGACCATGCAGGCGATGGCCGTCATGGCCGAAAGCGCGCCGAAGGCGAGGAACAGCCTGACCTTGATCCCGATGCGAAAACCGCTGAACCGGCTGAACATCCGTCCTTCCCCCACCGCGGATTCCGCCACTCGGCATGGCACGCGGCGATGCTGGCGCCGGCGGGGTCCCATGCGACCTCGCCCCGCGCCGCCTAGTTCTTGCCGCCGGCGGCGCTCACCTTGGTCTTGAGCGAATCCACCTGTTTGACGCTGCCGTCGGCCTGGATGACGGTCAGATACACCTGGTTCGAGCCCTGGTTGTCGGTCGCGCTGAACTTGAGCGAGAAGCCGCCGAGGTCGAACGGGCCGGACTTGGCGACCGTGTCGAGCAGGGCCTGGCGCGTCGGTTCGCCCGAAACGCGGCCGAGCGCCTCGATCGCGAGACGTCCGACCAGATAGCCTTCGAGCGAGACGTAGCCCGGCTTGGCGTCCGGATTGGCGGCCTTCAGCGCCGCCTGATACTTGGCCACCACGGGAACCGACGTATCGAGCGGGAACGGCACCACTTGCGTCACGACGACGCCGTCGCCGTCGCTGCCGAGCGCATTGGCGAGCGCATCGGTTCCGACGAACGAGATGCTGACGAAGGTGGCATTGATCTTCACTTGCTTGGCGAGCTTCACGAACTCGGCGGTCGGCGCATAGGCGCCGATCATGATCACGGCTTGCGGCTCGCCCTTGCGGATGTCGAGCACCGCCTGTTTCACCGCGGTGGTGTTGCGCTCATAGGTGCCTTCGGCCACGAGCGATATGTTGCGCTTGGCGAGCGCGCGCTTGACGCCGTCGAGGCCGGCGCGGCCGTAGCCGTCGTCCTGATAGAAGATCGCGATCTTGGAATAGCCGAGATCCTTGGTCAGGCGCTCGACCATGACTTCGGTTTCCTGGAAGTAGGAGGCGCGCACGTTCACGACCAGCGGACGATAGGGGTTGCGCAGGCCTTCGGCTCCGGTGAACGGGCCGATGAAGGGGATTTTCGCTTCGTCCACGATCGGCTGCACCGCCATGGACGTGGGCGTGCCGACCGGACCGATCAGCGCGAAGACCTTGCTGTCGTTGATCAGCTTGCCGGTGGCGTCGATGCTCTGCTTCGGCTCGTAGCCGTCGTCGACCGAGGTCAATTCCAGCTTGTGGCCTTTCACGCCGCCCGCCTTGTTGGCTTCGGCGAAGGCGGCCTGAATGCCGTCGCGCATGCCGGTGCCGAGAGCGGCCGCCGGGCCGTTCAGCGGCGCCGCCTGACCGAAGACGATCTTGTCGGCGCTGACGCCCGGCTCCGCATGAACGCCCGCTGCGGCGCCGAGGAACGCGGCAAGGCCGAGCGCGGCGGTCCAGAGCGTGCGGCGCGATGACGTTGTATGCCGATGGGCACGATGGGTTTCGACCATGAAGGCTCTCTCCGAGGATGTTCCGCCGGCGCGGGCGCGATGTGTTTCCGATGCACTGGCCAGGCTCTGCCCGAAAAGTCGCCAGTGACTCGCGCAGACGTTACGGTCGAAGAAGTTTCAATCCGGTAAAGCACATGGCGGCATCGGCCGCCGGATGTGACGTCCGTGCGTAGGTGGGTGTTCAGAATGCGCGAAGATGCGGCGTGGGCCGCTCGTTTACAGCGAAAGCCAGACCCGTGCGGTCAGCTCTTGCCGACCCAGCCGGTAATGTCGAAGTAGAGCATCCGCTTCTGGCGGCCCCAGACCAGCTTGACGCGTTCGAGGACGCGGTTGTCTTGGGAAACCAGGGTTCTGGTCATCCTCGTCCAAGCGGGAAAACGCGCGGTTATATAGGCTTGCTCGGCGGCGACGCCCGCCGCCTCGGTCGCGACGCCGGGCAGGACGATGGCCGAGGCCGGCGAAAATCCGAGATCAGCGCCGCCGGCGCCGGGTCGCGCCATGACGGCCATCGCCACCAGCACGACCGCCGAGGCGTAGCACACCGGCACCAGCATCGGCCGCACTGTTGCGGGCTCCGCCGGTCGCTTCGTTGCTCCAGTTGCCTGCGTGCCCAAAGCTGCGCCTCCGGGCCGGTGCGTGCCAAGTGAGACCGTGCGCCAAGCTGCCGACCGAATGCGGCTACCGATCGAAAAGTTTGGCGATCCGCGCCTGAATTGCCTCGGCTGCCTTCCTCGGATCGGGCGCCTGCCGGATCGGGCGGCCGATCACAATGTAGTCCGCTCCCGCCCGGAACGCATCTTCCACGTCGACCGTTCGCTTCTGATCGTCGACGTTTGCGACCGGCCTGATCCCGGGCACGACGACCAGGAAGTTTTGGCCCAGCCGGTCACGCAAATCCTCGGCTTCCATGCCGGAAGAAACCACGCCGTCGCAGCCGATCTCCAACGCGCGCCTGGCGCGCGACAGCACGAGCGTCTTCGGGTCGCACGTGAATCCCAGGTCGGCCAAGTCGGCGCTATCGAGGCTCGTCAGCACCGTGACGGCCAGCAGCTTGATGTCGTGCTTTTCGCCACACGCCGCGCGCAGGATTTCGTCGTTGCCATGGACGGTCGCGAATGTCGGATGCCGCCGGCGCAACTGGCGGATGGCGGAGGCGACGGTGTTCGGGACATCGAAGAATTTCAGATCGGCCATCGTCTTCTTGTTGCGATCCGCCAGCCAGTCGAGCATTCCGAGATAGCCGTCGGACATGAACAGCTCCAAGCCGAGCTTGTAGAAGTTCACTGCGTCGCCGAGGGATTCCACGATGCGCTTCGCTTCCGCAACGGATTCGACATCGAGCGCGAAGATGAGCCGTTCGTTCGTGGGGATAATTTTCTGTGCGGGCATCGGCGCATCGGCCTTTCGCGGATGCGCGCAGCATACGGGCGGCCCGCGATCAGGGTCAAGAATTTACACAGCATATGGCGCGCCGCACGTGGCGTGCGTCCATATGTTGTGGGAAACGCAGGCGCAGCCTAGGCCGCGCGAATGTGGCTGACGAACTTGTTGACCTCGGCCCGCAGCAGTTCGGATTGGCGCGACAGCTCGGCGGCCGATTTCAGCACCAGATTGGCGGCGGCACCCGTATCGCCGGCTGCGCGCGTGACGCTCGATATATTGCTCGAGACCTCTTCAGTCCCGGCCGCCGTCTGCTGCACGTTGCGTGCGATGTCCTTGGTGGCGGCGCTCTGCTCCTCGATGGCCGAGGCGATCGCCGTGGCGATTTCACTGATCTCGCGGATCGTCGCACCGATGCCTTCGATCGCCGCAACGGTTTCCGACGTGACTTGCTGCATGGCGGCGATCTGCGCGCCGATTTCGTCCGTGGCTTTCGCCGTCTGATTGGCGAGGCTTTTGACCTCGGAAGCCACGACCGCGAACCCCTTGCCCGCCTCGCCCGCCCGCGCCGCTTCGATGGTCGCATTGAGCGCCAGCAAGTTGGTCTGGCCGGCGATGCCGTTGATCATCTCCACCACCTTGCCGATTTTCTGCGCGGCCTCGCTCAGGCCCTTGACCGTCGCGTTGGTGCGCCCGGCTTCCGTTACGGCCTTCTCCGCGATGCGCGTCGATTGCTCGACTTGCCGCCCGATCTCACCGACCGATGCGGAAAGCTCCTCGGTCGCGGTCGCCACCGCCTGCACGTTGCTGGTGGCCTGTCCGGACGCCGCGGCTACGGTGGTCGACTGCCGGCTGGTCTCTTCCGCCGTCGCAGCCATGGACGTCGCCGTGCTTTGCATCTCGGCGGCTGCCGCGGATACGGCTTCCACCACGCCCTTGACCGTGGCCTCGAAATTTTCGGCGAGCTGGCGCCGTTCGTTGCGGCGATGCTCCGATGCGGCGCGCTCTCGCTCCTCGTCCTCCTTGTGCCGGCGCTCTTCATCGGCGCGGCGCGTTTCGAGGTTCTCGCGCTCGCGGCGCGCTTCTTCCTCGCGACGCTTGGCTTCCGCCAGCCGCTCCGCTTCGCCGCGCTTGCGCTGCTGCTCGGCCGCAGCGGCCTGTTCCGATTGCAAACGGTCGTTTTCGACGGCGTTCCGCTTGAAGACCTCCACCGCACGGGCCATGTCGCCGATTTCGTCGCGGTTCTTGAGCGCCACGATCCGCACGCTTCTGTCGCCGGCGGCCAGGCGGCCCATAATCTCGATCATGGCGCGCATGGGCAGATTGATGCTGCGCCCGATCGCCCAGGCAAGAGCCAGGCCGATCAGCACGCAGGCGATGCCGAGGCCGATCATCAGGGTTTCGGAGTTGGAGATGTCGGCCTCGGTCGAAGCGCGCAGCGATTTCTGCGCCTCGACGGCCGACGCGCGGATATTCTGTGCGGCTTGCGCCATGCTTTGGCCGTAGGACGCGAGCACCTGGTCGACTTGGAATCCGATCTTCGGCGTGGTGGCGGCAAGTTCGTCGAAGCCCCTGGTATAGGCGGCATAGGTCTTCGCCATTTCGCCGGCCTCTGTCTTGAGCTCGGCGCTGTCGACTTCGTTCACCACCTCGTCGAGCGAACTCTTCAGCTTCTTCCCGGCGTCGACCACCTGGTTAGAAACCGCCACATCGGGCTCGTGCTCGTATTTGTCGATCAACGCCGTCATGGCGTCGAGCTGCTGCTCCGCCAATTCGGCGAACGCTTGCCCGCTGAGTTCGTTGACCTTCTTGGCGTGTTCGGCCAGCGCCTTGGCCTGGCGCTTGAGCGTTTCCGCCGCCGGCTTCAAGACATCGGCGATGGCCGCCTGCTGCTGCTTGCGCAGCGCCACGACCTGCCGAAAGCCCTCATCGTAGGATTTCACGCTTTCGCCGAGCTGCCGCACGATCTTGGCGCGCTCGCCGTCGAGCTGCTTCGAGACGTCGGCGATCTCGCCTTCGAGGCGCGCCTTCGCCTCCGTCGCGGCGCGCGCGTTGACGTCCGCGCCGGTGAAGACGAACTGACGGGCGTTGCGATCGAGATCGCCGATGTCGTTCTCGACCTGCAGAACCAGCGTGGTGATCGCCGCCTCGTGCCCGTAGTCGCGGAATTTGCCGAGATTGGCCGCCAGGCTCAAAACGCCCGCGGCCCCCATGGCGCCGACGAGAACCAGCACCGAGACGAATCCGGCGAGGATGCGCGTGGAGATCTTCATATTGGAGAACGCGACGCGAATGGGCGACACGCGGGCCCCCACGAGATCAAGCATTTGACAGTCCCCGGTCGGCCTTGACGAATTTATCGGCAGCGGACCGCGAGTATGGAAAACGCCCTTTAAGAAGCGGTTAATTGCAGACGCCGCCACGTCTGCAACCGTCGCGTAAAGCGGCTGCCAGGTCAGGGAGTTCGAGCTTGTGGCTGGCCGATTCAGGTCCGCGGGATGGCTGCACGGCGCCGCTCGATGGCATCCCAGATGCGCGCCTCCAGGCACACGCCGTCGAAGCGGTTGATCTCCTGGATGCCGGTCGGCGAGGTGACGTTGATCTCGGTGATGTATTCGCCGATCACATCGATGCCGACGAAGATCAGGCCGAGGCGCCGAAGGTCCGGCCCGATGGCCCGGCAAATCTCCTGCTCGCGCGCCGTGAGCGTGCTCTTCACCGCCGTGCCGCCCACGTGCAGGTTCGAGCGGGCTTCGCCCTTGCTCGGCACCCGGTTGACCGCGCCGGCCGCTTCGCCGTCGATCAGGATGATTCGCTTGTCGCCCTGGCGCACCGCCGGCACATAGCGCTGCACGACGATGGGCTCGCGGTAGATCTGCGTGAACATCTCCAGCAGGGCATTGAGGTTTTCGTCGTCCGGCCCGATGTGGAACACGCCCGCGCCGCCGTTGCCGAACAGCGGCTTGACGATGATGTCGCGATGCTCGGCGCGGAACGCGAGGATGTCCTGCCGGTCGGACGCAATGAGCGTCGGCGGCATGAGGTCCGGGAAGTGCGTCACGAACAGCTTTTCCGGCGCGTTGCGCACGTGCACCGGATCGTTCACCACGAGCGTGCGCGGATGCACATGTTCGAGAATGTGCGTCGCCGTGATATAGGCCATGTCGAACGGCGGATCTTGGCGCATCAGCACCACGTCGACGACGGCGAGATCGAGCGCCGCCTCCGCGCCGAGCGTGAAATGGTCGCCCTTGACGCGGCGGACTTCGAGCGGCCGCGCCCAAGCGCTCACCTTGCCGCGGTCGAGGCTGAGCTTGCGCGGCAGGTAGTGGTAGAGACGGTGGCCGCGGCCCTGGGCTTCCATGGCCAAGGCAAACGTCGAATCCGCATCGATGTTGATGTTTTCGAGCGGGTCCATCTGGATAGCGACGGTCAAGCTCATGTCGGGCTCACGGCGTGGATTCCCAAGGTGGATCGGCGGCCACGACTATAGCCGCCAAGCAACGATGCGCCAACGCAGAGGCGCTCTCGATTGCGTCAATTGAGCCGCTGCTTCAGGCGCGCGACGAGGCCGGCCGCTTCGCGCCGCGATGCCTCGTCCGGCGCCATGGCAAGGCACGACTGAAACGCATCGAGCGCGCTCTGCAGATTGCCCCGGTGGGTTTCGACGACGCCGAGTTCGCGCCAGGCGGCCGCGTTTCCGGGCGCGATCAGCAGCATCGAGCGGAGCACCTCCGCCGCCCGATCCGGGTTCTTCGCCGCAATGGCCCGGGTCTTTATGTTGTTCTGCAAGCGCAGCAGCACGTCCCGCGCCGAAACCGGCCGATAGTGATCGGGTTCGAGTTCCGCATCGGGCCCGGCGACGCGCTTGAGCAGGCCCCTGAGCTCGCTTGGATCCATCACCTCGCCGTTTCGAAACGGATCGAGCACGAGCCGCGCGTTACCCACATCCAACCGCAGCAGGAAGTTGCCGGGGAAATTCAGGCCCATCATCTTCAGGCCCGCGGCGCGCGCCGCATGCAGGTAAAGGATACCGAGGGCAACCGGAAGTCCCTTGCGCCGGTCGATCACGTCCATGAGGTTGGCATTCGCCATGTCGTCGTAGGTGTCCTGATCGCCGCCGTAGCCGAAACGCCGGTGAATGGCATCGGTCAACCCGGCGATCTGTGCGGCCGCATCGCTTGCGGCGCCGCAAGATGACGCAACCGCTTTCCCGAGTTCGCCGAGATGCGACCGGTAGGCATCGAGCGATCTGCCGGGGCGGTCCAAGGCCGCCAGCAGCAACGCCGTACCGGCGATGTCGATCGCATCGTCTCCGGCTTTGCCGATGGCGGCGAGGGCAGCCTCGATGGTGGTGCGCCCGGTCATGACTTTTGGCGGATCGGATCGTCCTTCAGCACCACGTGATTGACCACGCGTTTCACGCCGGGAATGACGCGCGCATGACCGATGACGCGTTCCAGCTCCGACTGGCTGCGGGCGATGCCGATCAGGTAGATCGAGCCGTCCACCGCTTCGATCGTGTAGTTGATGTCGCTGATGGCCTTGTCGCTGATCATGCCGGCGCGAAGCTCGGCGCTGATCCGGGTATCGCGTGCGTAGTCGATGACGCCCTGGGAGTCGCTGATCTGCAGCTCGTTGTAGACCTGCTTCACGCCTTCCACTTGCCAGGTGAGCCTTTCCGCCTCGGCCTTGGCCTGCTCGGTTTGCATGATGCCGGTCAGCATCACGCGACCCTCCACCACATCGATGCTGGTCTTGATAAAGAGCTTCTCATCCTTCTGCAGCAGCACGCTGTTCACGTCGACCTTGATGCGCGCATCCCGCACCGCGTCTTCAACGCTGCGTTCCTGCAATGCGGTGACGGCTGCCGTGCTTCCCGCGCCGACCGCCAAGCCCGTTCCGCCGCAGCCGCCAAGGCTTGCGAGGATGAATATCGCCGCAACAAACCACCGGCGGCGCGGATTCGTGACACTGGAAAACGTCGTTCGGTCTCGGACAATCATGGCACGCTATTCAGGGACGCCACGCATCCATTATATGCCGGGGCCAGCGGCCGGGCAGCACCAGCATTGCGTCGCAGCGCAAATCAGCCGCAGCGAGTTCGGGGTGGCGGGCAACGAAGGCCTGAACCGCGCGCAAGATGCGGCGGCGCTGCGCCGCACCGACCGCTTCCGCGGCCGCGGCGAGGGAATCGCGGCGTTTGACTTCGACGGCGACAAGTATTTTGCCGCGTTGCGCCAGGATGTCGATTTCGCCGACGGGCGCACGCCAATCGCGCGCCAGAATGCGATAGCCTTTGAGCCGCAGCGCGAGCGCGCAAAGCGCCTCCGCCCAGCGCCCCGACCGGTAGGCTCGACGGCGGCGCGCCGCGCTATCCATCGCGTTGGTTTGCCAGGGCGAGTGCGCGCGCGTACACGACGCGCCGCGGCAGGCCGCTCGCGGCGGTCACGTCGGCGACCGCCTGTTTCAAGCTGACGCGCGCGAGCGCCGCTTTCAGGTCCGCATCGATGTCGCGCTCTTCCACTTCCGCTTCGCCCGGCGGGCCGATCACCACCACGATCTCGCCCTTGGGCGGGCCGGCGGCCGCGTAGTGCTGCGCCAATTCCGGCAGCGGCGCGCGGCGCACCTCTTCGTAAAGCTTGGTCAGTTCGCGCGCGACCGCCGCCGGCCGCGGCCCCAGCACGGCGGCCATGTCGGCAAGCGATTCGCCAAGGCGCTGGGCGCTTTCCAGCACCACCAGGGTCGCCTTTATGCCCGCCAATTCGCTCAACGCGCGGCGGCGTTGCGCCGATTTCGCCGGCAGGAATCCGGCGAAGAAGAATCGGTCGGTCGGAAGCCCCGCGACGCTCAGGGCAGCCAGAGCGGCGGACGGTCCCGGCAGCGCCGTGACGGCCGCTCCGGCATCGATGGCGGCGCGCACCAACTTGAATCCCGGGTCCGAGACCAACGGCGTGCCGGCGTCGGAGACCAGCGCGATCGCAGCACCTTCGCTCAATCGCCTGAGCAGCACGGGACGCATGCGCTGGGCATTGTGCTCGTGATAGGGCTGCATCGAGGTCGCGATGCCATAGCGCGCGAGCAGCTTGCCGGTCACGCGCGTGTCTTCGCAGGCGATGAGATCGACGCCGCGCAGGATGTCGAGTGCGCGCAACGTGATATCCGCGGCGTTGCCGATCGGCGTCGCAACGAGGTACAGACCGGGCTTCGGTTTACTTCGCGCCGGTGCGTCGATAGGCTTGCCGCTGGCCGGATTTTCCGAAGCGGAGCGTGACAGTGAGCGTTTGGCGTTCATCGCGTGGCGTGCGCACCTTGGTCTGGGTCGCGCCGCTTGTGGTGGCTCTTGGCTTGGCGCTCGCCGGCTGCAAGAGCGTACAGCAAGCGAGGCCCGCCGCAACCCAACCGCCGGGTGTGACCGGCCCCGTCATAACGACGCCGGGCGTCGTGCCGCCGCCTTCCGAAGGCGAAGCACAGCCTTCGCTGCCGCCGGTGGCACCGGGCGAGCCCAACGCGCCGGCGGCTCCCGGTCAACCGGTGCGGGTGGCGCTGCTGCTGCCGTTGACCGGTCCTTACGCCAATTTCGGACGCGCCTTGCTCGATGCCGCCACCTTGGCGCTGTTCGACCTCGGCGACGATCGCCTGGTGATGTTGCCGCGCGACACGCAAAGCACGCCGAGCGGCGCAGCTGCGGCGGCGCAGGCCGCGTTGAACGACGGGGCGCAAATCGTGCTCGGCCCGCTGCTCTCGGCGGAAACCGCGACGGTCGCGCCGCTTTTCCGCGAGCGCGGCGTGAACGTAGTCAGCTTCTCCTCCGACCGGTCCGTGGCCGGGAGCGGCGTTTACATCATGGGGTTCACGCCGGGCCAGGAAGTGAACGCGGTGGTCGATTACGCCCACGCCCAGGGGCTCAACCGCTTCGCCGTTCTGGCGCCGGAATCGCCTTACGGAAACGCGGTTCGCGACGCCTTGCAAGCGGCATTGGGCAAGGTCGGCGGCGAGCTGGTGAAGGCCGAGAGCTATCCGGCGGACAGTGCCGATCTGACCCCCATCGTGCGGCGCTTCGCCGAACGCGACCGGCGGGCGGCGGCACTGGAGGAACAACGGCGCATGCTGGCGCAGAAGGACGACGACGCCTCGCGCGAAGCGTTGAAACGCCTCGAAGGCCAGACGGCGCTCGGCGACGCGGGCTTCGACGCGCTGCTGCTGCCGGAGGGCGGTGCGCGATTGAAGGCATTGGCGCCCTTGCTCGCCTATTACGACGTCGATCCGGGCAAGGTTCGCTTCCTCGGCACCGGATTGTGGGACGATCCGGGCCTCGGCAACTAACCGAATCTCGTCGGCGGCTGGTTCGCCGCCGCGCCACCCGACAATGTCGCGGCGTTTCGCGAGCGCTTCCAAAAATCCTACGGCCGCATCCCGCCGCGCATCGCCAGTCTCGCCTATGACGCCATGGCACTGACCGCCGTGCTGGCCAAGGCGGAGACCGGCGCGAATTTCGGCCGCGATGCGCTCACCAACCCGAACGGCTTTTCCGGATATGACGGCATCTTCCGGTTTTCGGCCGACGGCGTGGCGCAGCGCGGCCTCGCCATCCTCGAAGTCGCCCCGCGGCAATCCAGGATCGTGCGGCCGGCGCCGGAGACCTTCGAGAACATGAGCCAGTAGGCGGCCTACGCCAACAGCTCGGCCAAGAGCGCGTTCAGCACATTGCGCCCCTCTGCGGTAGCACGCAGGCGCTCGGCGTCCCGGTGGATGAACCCGCCGTCGATCAGACGCCCGAGCCGTTCCGGCTTCAGTACGGCATCGATGGGAGCGCCGGAAACCTCGCGGATGCGCGCGAGCGGCACGCCCTCCGATAGGCGCAGCCCCATCATCAAGAGCTCTTCGACTTGCTCCGTTCGATCGATCGGATCGTCGGCCTCGGTGCCGTGACCTTGCGCCTCCACCGCTTCAAGCCAGGCTTCCGGCTTTCGTAACTGCCGCGTCGCGCGCTTGCCGCCGCCGTCCGAGATGCGGCCGTGGGCCCCGGGTCCGAGGCCGAGATATTCGCCGTAGCGCCAATAAACCAGGTTGTGCCGGCATTCGCGGCCCGGCCTCGCATGGTTCGAGATTTCATAGGCCGGCATTCCGGCCGCGCCGCACACATCTCGGGTCGCCGCGTAAAGATCGGCGGCGGGATCCGCGTCGAGCGGCACAATGTCGCCGCGCGCCACGGCACCGGCGAACCCGGTGTTCGGCTCGATGGTCAGTTGATAGAGCGACAGATGCTCGCCGGCGATGGACAACGCCTGTTTCAGTTCGGCAATCCAGGCTTCGCGGGTTTGGCCGGGCCGCGCATAGATCAGATCGAACGACACGCGCGCGAAATGCCGATGCGCCACCTCCAGCGCCGCCCGCGCTTCCGCGGCCGAGTGCTGCCTGCCGAGAAACTTGAGACTGGCATCGTCGAGCGCCTGCAGACCGAGCGATACGCGATTGACGCCGGCAGCGCGGAACGCGGCGAAGCGCGCCGCTTCGACCGAGGTGGGATTGGCTTCGAGCGTGACTTCGAGATTGGGGCTCGGCGGGAACGCGGTGCGCGCAGCATCTATGATTGCCGCCGCGGTGTCCGGAGGCATCAGCGACGGCGTGCCGCCGCCGAAAAAGATGCTGCCGAGGTTGCGCTTCGGCACGCGCTCGGCGAAATGCGCGAGCTCCGCCAGCAATCCGTCGCGCCAGCGCCGCTGGTCGACCTGCTCCCGCACATGGCTGTTGAAGTCGCAGTAAGGGCACTTGGACTTGCAGAACGGCCAGTGGACGTAGATGCCGAATCCCGGGTCAGCAGACATGGACCGACGCGCCGAAACAGGCCTCGACGAGTTTCGCGAAGGCAACCGCGCGGTGGCTTATGGTGTGCTTCACGGCCGGTTCCATTTCGCCGAAGGTGACGGAATATCCGTCGGGCACGAACATGGGATCGTAGCCGAAGCCTTTGTCGCCGCGCGGCGGCCAGACAAGTTTGCCCTTGACGATGCCTTCGAAGCTTTCGCAATGGCCGTCGGGCCAGGCGAGCGTCAGCACGCTGACGAAGCGCGCGCCGAGATTGCGGGCGCCGCGAGCGTTCAGCGCGTCCCAGACCTTGCCCATGGCGATCGCGAAGTCCTTGTCCGGGCCGGCCCAGCGCGCGGAATAGATGCCGGGATCGCCGCCGAGCGCATCCACGCTCAGGCCCGAATCATCGGCCAGCGCCGGCAGTCGCGCGGCCCGCGCCGCGGCGATGGCTTTAAGCTCCGCATTGGCGCGAAACGTGGCGCCGGTCTCGTCCGGTTCGGGCAAATTCAATACGGCTGACGAAATTGCCTCGACGCCAAAGGGCGCCAGGAGATCGTGGATCTCGCGTACCTTGCCGGGATTGTGGCTGGCGACCACCAGCCGCCCGCCGGGAAAGCGCCGCGCCATGACTAGCCGCCGATGGCGCGCTGCTGGTGGCGGGTCAATTCGGCAATCCCCGCCTTGGCCAGGACGAACAGGTTGCGGAATTCCTCTTCCGAGAACGGCGCGTGCTCGGCGGTGCCCTGGATTTCGATGATCTTGCCGTCCCCGGTCAGCACGAAATTGGCGTCGGCTTGCGCGTTCGAATCCTCCGCGTAATCCAGATCGAGCACGGGCGTACCCTGAAATAGGCCACAGGATACCGCAGCCACCTGCCCCTGCACGGGCGAGCGCGTGATCTCCTTCGACGCCAGCAATTTGTCGCAGGCGATCTTGAGCGCGACCCAGGCGCCGGTGATCGCCGCCGTGCGCGTGCCGCCGTCAGCCTGTAGTACGTCGCAATCGATCTTGTACTGCCGCTCGCCGAGGGCCGCGAGGTCGGTGACCGCGCGCAACGAGCGCCCGATCAGGCGCTGGATTTCCTGGGTGCGGCCCGATTGCCGGCCGCGCGCCGCCTCGCGTTCGGTGCGGGTGTTGGTGGAGCGCGGCAGCATGCCGTATTCCGCCGTGACCCAGCCGCGCCCGCTGTTGCGCAGGAACGGCGGCACCTTTTCGTCCAGGCTCGCCGTGCAGAGCACGTGCGTGTCGCCGAAGCGCGCCAGGCACGAGCCTTCGGCGTATTTGGCGAAGCCGGGCTCCAAGGAAATGGGCCGAAGCTGGTCGGGCGCGCGGCCGGATGGGCGCATGGTCGCTCCTGGTCGGGATGCGGGTTGGGTCTCGGCCGGTTCTATCCGCTCGGGCGCCCCTGGTCAAAGCCCGTCGCACACGCAAGCCCATACATTGACGCTCCGGGGGGCCGTTACTACATTGCAACGCACAATGATTCAGGAACTAAACGAACGTTCGCGGGAGGTTTTCCGCCACCTGGTCGAGGCTTACGTGGAAACCGGCCAGCCGGTCGGTTCGCGTACCCTTGCCCGGCGGCTGGATTCGCGCCTGTC
Source organism: Candidatus Cybelea sp. (assembly GCA_035632095.1). GTDB lineage: Bacteria > Pseudomonadota > Alphaproteobacteria > Ferrovibrionales > Ferrovibrionaceae > DASQHM01. Next base: position 16,718 of record DASQHM010000256.1, read on the forward strand.
GCCGGCCTCGATCCGCAATGTGATGGCCGACCTGGAGGACGCAGGCTTGCTCTATGCGCCCCATACCTCGGCCGGGCGGCTGCCGACCGAAGCGGGCTTGCGCATTTTCGTCGACGGATTGCTCGAGCTCGGCTCGCTCACCGCCGACGAGCGCGCCTCCATCGAAGGGCGTTGCACGGCCCAGGGCCGCAGCCTGCAGGACGTGTTGCGCGAAGCCTCGACCATGCTGTCCGGCCTGTCGCGCTGCGCCGGCGTGGTGATCGCGCCGAAGCTGGAAGCGCCGCTCAAGCAAATCGAATTCGTGCCGTTGGCGCCGGGCCGCGCCCTGGTCATCATCGTCACAGAAAGTGGTCTGGTGGAAAACCGCGTGCTCGAACTCGGATCGGACCTGCCGGCGTCGGCGCTGACCGAGGCCTCGAATTTTTTGAGCATGCGACTCAAGGGCCGCACCATTGCCCAGGCGCGCGACGAGATCCTGACCGAGATCGACGAGCGCCGCGCCGAGCTCGACGAGCTGACGCAGAAGGTGGTCCAGGCGGGGCTCGCGACCTGGGCCGGCGGCAACGGGCCGTCCGCACTTATCGTCAGCGGCCGCGCCAATCTTCTCGACGACGTGCATGCCATGGCCGACCTGGAACGCATTCGCCGCCTGTTCGACGATCTGGAAAGCCGGCAGGACGCGCTGAAGTTCATGGAGCTGACGCAAGGCGCCGAGGGCGTGCGCATTTTCATCGGTTCCGAGAACAAGCTGTTCGCCCAGGCCGGATGCTCGCTCATCGTGGCACCTTATCAGGACAGCCGGCAGCAGATCGTCGGCGCCCTCGGTGTGATCGGCCCGACCCGGTTGAATTATGCGCGCATCATCCCGATGGTGGATTACACCGCGCAAGTGATCGGCCGGCTCATCGGCTGACGCCGCACTTCGACACATCGCAGCACAGGTTGAGACAAGCATGACCAAGCCCGAACACGATCCTATGGCGCCCTCCGGCGATTCCCCCGCCCCCGCCGATCAAGCATCCGCCGAGCAGCCGGCAAACGACGCGACGCCCATGGCCGGCGAAGGCTCCGATCAGGCGGCGAAGTTTGAAGCGGAAATCGCGGCGCTCAAGGACAAGGCGCTCCGCGCCCATGCCGAGCTCGAGAATTATCGCCGCCGCGCCGAGCGCGAGCGCGAGGACACGCAGAAATACGCCATCGCCAAATTCGCGCGCGAACTCTTGTCCGTCGCCGACAATCTGCGCCGCGCCATCGATGCGGCGCCGAAGGAGGGCGACGAGGCGCTTAAATCGCTCCTGTCGGGCGTGGAAGTCACCGAGCGCGAATTGCTGACCGTGTTCGAGCGGCATCAGATCAAGCCGATCGAGGCGCTGGGTCAGCGCTTCGACGCCAATCTGCACGAAGCGGTGTTCGAGGTTCCCGATCCGAGCAAGCCCGCCGGCACGGTGGTGCAGGTCATGGCGCCCGGCTACACCATCGCCGGCCGCCTGCTCCGCGCCGCCATGGTCGGCATTGCCAAGGGCGGACCGAAGGAGCAGACCGCGGGCGTCAATCTGGACACTAGTGCGTAGTTCAGAACGTCTTGCTTAGCCCCGCGAAGAGTGCACGCCGAATGCCGAACTGGGGCGCACCCACCCCAATGCCGGTGCCGTCGCGGATTTCGTACTTTTCGTCGAAGACGTTCAGCACATCGAATCGCGCGACCAGATTGCCGAACGCCTGCGTGGCGAACCCATGCGAGACGCCGAGGTTGATCTGGGTGTAGTCCGGCATGTGGCCGGTATTGGCGAAGCCGCGGCGTAGCCCGCTGGCGTAAATCCCGTCAATGCTGAAGACGGTTCCGTCCATGCTGTAGGCCGCGCCGGCGGAGGCGGTGTAACGCTGGTCATGATCCAGATGGACGAAGTTTTCGGCGACGAAGGCAATTTCGGCGGGATCGAATTGGAACTGGCTCGACACGATGTTGCGCCCGTAGGCATGGGAGTAAGCGAGATTCGCATAAGCCGAAACATCGCCTTCTCTATAAGCAGCCGTCGCTTCGAGGCCGTAGACTTTTCCGGTGTGGTAGTTGAAGGGCGAAAAGACCAGCGCCTGGCCGAACTGACCTTCGTCGAGCAAATCCCGCGAGCGCTTGTAGTAGCCGTCGAGACCAAGCTGGATCGCCGGCGTCAACTTTCGCGTTACACCGACGTCGTAGTAGGTCGAGCGCTCCGGCCGCACCGGGTCGTCCACCAGGCTGTTTGGCGCGTTGGTGGTGTTGACGAATTTGCTGATCGATTTCGGCGCGATCAGTTCCAGCGGCGGCGGCGTGAAATAACGCGATACGCCGCCGTGCAGGGTGGTGCTCTCCGTCACGCGATAGACCGCGTTGACGCGCGGGCTCAATTGATGGGCGCGAATGAATTCGTCCATGGCATCGAAGCGCGCGCCGTAGTTGATCGTCAGGTCCGGCGTGATGCGCCATTCGTCCTGCACGTAGATGCCGCCGAGCCAGCCGAAGCGCTCGCTGTTGTCCACGATCGCAAAGGGGACGTTGCTCGACTGCGCCCCGCCGGCGGCGGGAAACACCGAGGCGGAATTGTCGGCTCTGCCGTTCTCGCCGCTGACGAAGACGCCCGCGCGCACCGTGTGGTGCCCGCTCACGTGGTAGCTGCCATCCCCCTGGATGCCGTTCGCCAAGGCCTCGCGGCGCACGCGCGTGGCCACGCCGTTGAACAGCAGATCGGCGACCGGGTCCGGCGTGAACAGGATGCTGCTGTAGCGGCTGAACAGCGCGACCTGCAAATCCGCATCCGCGTATGACTTCTGCAGGGCAACGACACCGTAGTGATCGCGCTCGGTCTGGTTTTCGTTCACGAGGCTTGAGTCGAAACTGCCCGCACCCGCCAAGGCAAATTGCGTCGGCTGGCCGGGGTTGTTCGGAATCTGAAATTTCGCGATGGAATTGCCCTGGATGAGGCTGATGCGCGTGTCCGGGTCGATCACGTCCGACAGATAGACGAACGCTTTGTCTTGTTGCGTATGATCGTGGATGGGCGAGCGCGCCGAGGTCGGCGGCTCGATGCCGCGGTCGTCTTGCAGGTAGCTTCCATCCACGTAGTAGTTCAGGGTGTCGGCCCGGCCCAACGCCTCGAAGCTCGGCTGCAATGTGCGGTACGCGCCGCCGTAGACGCCGATCTCGCCGCCTTGGTCGAACGCGCCGTTCTTGGTCTTGACGTCGATGACGCCGGCCGTGCGATAGCCGTATTGCGCCGGCAGCGCGCCGGTGATCAGGTCGGCGCTCGCGGCAAAACGCGGATCCAGTGTCTGGCCGAAACCGCTGATGCCTTCCGGCAGAAGAATCCCATTGATGCGGTATTGCAGGTTTGCGTGATCGCCGCGCACGTGCAGCTGACCAAAGGAATCCTGGGCGACGCCAGGCGCTTGCAGCAGCACTTGGTTGAACGGTGCGTTGGCGCCCTGAGGCGATGTTTCGATGGCCCGCCGGTCGATGTCGTAGACGCTGGCGCCGATGCGCGGCGATATGTCGTTGCGCGCCACGTCAAGTTTTCTCGCCGTCACCTCGATGACAAGCATCGGTTTCACGGTCATGACGATGTCGACCGCCTGACCTTGCACCGCGCTCAGGGTGACTGCCGCGCTTGCGGCCTCGAAGCCTGTCCGCTCGGCCAGCACCACGTACGTGCCGGGCGCCAAGCCGGTGAAGGCGAACGCGCCGTCGGCCGCGGAGATGGCCTCGCCGGCCGAGCGGCCGTCGCCCGATCGTAGAGTGACATGCGCTTCGGCAAGCGGCCGTTCCTGCGCATCGCGCACCTGACCGGCGATGCGGCCGTCTGCGGCGGATATGGCTGAGGTGGGCACCCCTGCGACGTGCAGGATGACGGCCAGTGCGGTCGCCCGGATTGCGTGACGCATGTTTCGGCCCCCCGGCACTGTTTTGTTATATTATAACATCACAGGACATCGGCGAGTCAATAACGGGCCGTTAATCCGTTCTGTCCGGACGAGGATTGGTGTCTACAGCGGCCGGCCGTCGAGCAGGCGCGGGAGCTTGCCGAGCGTGCCGCGCGCGTGGCGCATGAACATGCGCTTCAAGGGACGCATCGCGTTGACCGCGCCAAGGCCGAGATCGCGGGTGATGCGCACCGGCCGCGCGTCGTTGGAGAAAAGCCGGTTCAACGCATCGGTCACGCCGGCCAGCAACACGTTGTCGAAACGCCGCCAGCGTTCGTAAGCCTCAAGCACGCCGATGTCGCCGAGGTCGAGGCCGAGACGCCGCGCGTCCACCAGCACTTCCGCCAGCGCCGCCACATCGCGCAAACCCATGTTGAGCCCCTGCCCGGCGATGGGATGGATCGCATGCGCCGCGTCGCCGACCAGGGCCAAGCGCGGCGCGATATAACTCGACGCGAGCTGCAGCGACAGCGGATAGCTCCAACGCGGCCCGACCACTTTGAGCGCTCCGAGGTGATCGCCGAAACGCGCCGATAGCTCCGCCAGAAACGCCGCATCGTCCAGCGCCAGGATCGCGGGGGCCAGATCCTCGCGCTCGGTCCAAACCAGCGACGAGCGATTGCCGGTCATGGGCAGAATGGCGAAGGGACCGGCCGGCAGGAACCGTTCCTGCGCCACGCCGCGATGCGGCAGTTCATGCACGACGGTGCAGACGATGCCGCTTTGACCGTAGCGCCAGCCGATCGTGTCGATGCCGGCGGCACGCCGCAGCGGCGAATCGCGGCCGTCGGCGGCAATGACGAGAGGAGCGGTAATGGTCCGCGCGTCGGCGAGCGTGACCGTCGTCTTGGCGGCGCCGCGCTCGCAGGCGACGACCGCGGCCGGCGCCAGCAATTCCAGACCGGCGCAGTCGCGGGCCGCGCATTGCAGCGCGTGCCTGAGCTCGCGATTTTCGACCATGTGCCCGAAAGGTTCGTCGCCGAGCTCGCGGTGGTCGTAATGCAGAAAGAGAAGCGAGTCGCCGTCGGAGACGCGAATGTCGCGGATCGGCTCCGCCTCGCGCACGTGCTGCCAGATGCCGATGGTCCGGAGCGCCACCTGGCTGGCATGGGCGATGGCGGAAACCCGTCCGTCGAATTCGGCGGCGAGCGCGCGTGCCGGGTTCTCGCGGTCGATGGCGACGGTGCGGAGCCCGCCGCGCGCCAGAGCGACCGCCAGGGACAAGCCGACCAGACCGCCGCCAACGACGATGGCGTCCGCGGACAGGGCAGGGGCGGTGACCGGCATGACGCCTAACTTCCGCCCCGTCGCCACCAATGTCCAGGCTGGCGCGCGCCGCTCAACGTTGGCTTTGCAGGCAATTGCCCATTTCTTGTGCAAAGACCCGCAAGCGAAGCGCGCCAGAGCCCGCGGCGAAATCGGTGGCCGAGGCATAAGCCATTTTGGCTTATCGCCTTTTGAGCCCGAGCCCGGTTCGGCACGGTTCTTGATAAGGTGATGGTCTATGAGGCCCGGCGGCCTCTCCCGTGCCGTCCGTTGCGGCGCGCGGGGTAAAGCAGGATCAAGGAAGGAAGCCCATGAAGCTCATCATGGCCGTGATCAAACCGTTCAAGCTCGACGAAGTGCGCGAAGCGCTCACCTCGATCGGCGTCCAGGGCCTGACGGTGACCGAGGTGAAGGGCTTCGGGCGCCAAAAGGGCCATACCGAAATCTACCGCGGCGCGGAATACGCCGTGAGCTTTCTGCCAAAATTGAAGATCGAAGTGGCGGTCAAGACCGAAATGGCCGACCGGGTCGTGGAGACCATCCAGACTGCGGCGAAGACCGGGCAAATCGGCGACGGCAAGATTTTCGTCTACGACCTCGACCACGTGGTGCGCATCCGGACCGGCGAGTCCGACGCGGAAGCGCTCTAGGCTCACTCGAGCGGCGGGCTCTCCCTCCGCCAACTGCGCGGCCCGGCGGTACCGTCCGCCGGGTCATTTTGTCTGCCCCGGCCACCGCCAAAGCCACACTCATCGCGGGTGGCACGGATCGATAAATCCCCGTTGCCGCAACGGACTTTGCTGCGACTCGGGAACCGGCTATATACTGGGGGTCGAACCGGCAGCCCAACCCTAGGACTTGCGGGGCATTTGCCGTGTTCGCGTACGTTCTCCCGGCGCTTGTTCGCGGTACGTTTGTCTTTAGTTGACTAAATGTTTCCGGAGAATTTACGCGCGGCGGATACAACCAGTAGCCGAAACGATCCGAGGACCCCGGTCCGCGCGCCATGTTGAACCCGCAGCTCGAGCAGTTGAAGGACTACCCGTTCCAGCGCTTGCGGGACCTTTTGGCCGATGTGACGCCGCCCAAAGGCTGGACGCCCATCGCCATGTCCCTCGGCGAACCGCAGCATGCCTACCCGGATCTGGTCGGCGACACGTTGAACGCCAACCGCCATCTCTACGGAAAATATCCGCCGCTCGCCGGCACCGAGGAATTCCGCCGCGCGGTCGCCGATTGGCTGACCCGCCGCTACAAGCTGCCGGCGGGCATGATCGAACCCGACCGCCACATCCTGCCGGTGCAGGGCACGCGCGAAGCGCTGTTCATGATCGCGCTGGTCGCGACGCCGCAAAGCAAGGCCGGCAAGCGGCCGGCCGTCGCCATGCCGAACCCGTTCTATCAATGCTACGCGGGGGCAGCGGTGGCGGCGGGGGCCGAGCCGATTTTCGTGCCGGCATTGGCGCAGAGCCGGTTCCTGCCGAATTTCGCCGGGCTCGGCGAGGCAACCTTGGCGCGGACGGCCATGCTTTACCTCTGCTCGCCCGCCAATCCGCAAGGCACCGTTGCCGATCTCGACTACCTCAAGACGCTGATCGCGCTCGCGCGCCAGCACGATTTCCTGCTGGTGCTCGACGAGTGCTACGCGGAAATCTACAACGACGCGCCGCCGCCCGGCGGCCTGGAAGCCTGCGCGGCTCTCGGCGGCAGCTTGCAGAACGTGATGGTGTTCCACTCGCTCTCCAAGCGGTCGAGCGTGCCCGGATTGCGATCCGGCTTTTGCGCCGGCGATCCTGACGTGATTGCGGCGTTCGCCAAGTTGCGCTCCTACGGCGGCGCTGGCTCGCCGTTGCCGGTCTTCGCCGCCGCGACGGCGCTCTGGCGCGACGAGACGCATGTGACGGCCAATCGCGAGCTCTATCGGGAGAAATTCCGCATCGCCCAATCGGTCATCGGCAACCGCTTCGGCTTCTACAAACCGCCCGGCGGATTCTTTCTCTGGCTCGATGTGGGCGACGGAGAGGCAGCGGCGAAGCGGCTTTATGCGGAGACGGGCGTCATCGTGCTGCCCGGGCGCTACCTGACCAAGGAAGACGGCACCGGCGCGGAGGCCGGGCGCCCTTATATCCGGGTGGCGCTGGTGCACGATGCGGAAACGACGCGCGAAGCGCTCGAGCGCATGCGCGACGCTTTGGGTTGAGGCGGCTTTGTCACGATGTTCGAGGATGACGTCGGAATAGGCGATGGTTGATCGAACGAGCATGACCCAGCGGCTGGCGTTCCTGCCGGAACAGGCCAAGGATTTCCTGCGCCGCCGCGCGGTCGAGGCTGCGGGCTTCGCGATTTTCGCGCTGGCCGTCGCGCTGAGCCTGGCGTTGATGAGTTTCGATCCGCGCGATCCGAGCTTCAACAACGCCACGTCGGCCCAGGCGATCAATCTCATGGGCCGCATGGGCGCGTTCACGTCCGATCTGCTGCTGCAAACGCTCGGCGGCGCCGGCGGCGCGCTGGTGCTGGTGCTGGCGGCCTGGTCGTGGCGCGTGGTCAGTCATCGCGGCATCGGCTGGGTACAGCTTTGCCTGCTGCCGCCGGCTTTGGTGGCGACCGCCGGCGCGCTCACGGCGTCGGGCGATCCGCCAAGCCTGCATTTTCCAGCCGGATTCGGCGGCGCGTTCGGCGCGATCGTCGTGCGCAAGGTGATGCTGCCGGTGATCGAGCGCTGGGGTCTCGGCTTGAGCCCCGTGCTGCTTGGATTGATCCTGTGGATCGCCGCGCTGTTGCTGCTGGCGGTCGCGGCCGGGCTTTCCCGCGGCGAGTGGCGCGCCATGGGCCGCGGCACCATCGGCGGCGCGGCTCTTGCCGCGCGCGGCGCGGTCCGGCTGGGCAATCGGGTCCGCCGTGGCGATGCGGCAGAGGCGGAGGATCGCGAGCCTCGGCTCCGCTCGCGGCCGAAACGACTGCCGGTTATGCCTGCGGACGCAGACGATGAAACCGCGGACGAGGACGCGGTCGAGCCGCAGATCGTGCGCCGCATGCGGAACGAGCCGCGGGTCGAACGTCCGCAAAAGCCGAAGCGGCCGAGCCGCGCCGAGCAGCAGCCGGCGCTCGATCTCACGCCCGCCGGCGAGTACCAATTGCCGGCCTTGAGCCTGCTGGCGACGCCGCCGCAGCGCCGCGCCGAGGCCGTGAGCGAGGAGGCGCTGGAGCAGAACGCGCGCATGCTGGAATCGACCCTCGACGATTTCGGCGTGAACGGCCAGATCGTCAAGGTTCGCCCCGGTCCCGTGGTGACGCTCTACGAACTCGAACCGGCGCCGGGCACCAAATCTTCGCGCGTCATCGGCTTGGCGGACGACATCGCGCGGTCCATGAGCGCGGTGTCGGCGCGCGTCGCAGTGATCCCCGGGCGCAACGCCATCGGCATCGAGCTGCCGAACGCCAACCGCGAAACCGTGTACCTGCGCGAGCTGCTGGCCTCGACCGACTACGAGACCACGGCGGCCAAGCTCACGCTCGCGCTCGGCAAGGACATCGGCGGCGCGCCGGTGATCGCCGATCTCGCCCGCATGCCGCATCTGCTCATCGCCGGCACCACCGGTTCCGGCAAGTCGGTGGCGGTCAACACCATGATCCTGTCATTGCTGTACCGCATGCCGCCGGAGCAATGCCGTTTCATCATGATCGATCCGAAGATGCTGGAGCTTTCGGTCTACGACGGCATTCCGCATCTGCTGGCGCCCGTGGTGACCGATGCGAGCAAGGCTGTGGTGGCGCTGAAGTGGACCGTGCGCGAGATGGAGGACCGCTATCGCAAGATGTCGGAACTCGGCGTGCGCAACATCGCCGGCTACAACCAGCGCTTGGCCGAAGCGCGCGCCAAGGGCGAGGATCTGTCGCGCACGGTGCAGACCGGCTTCGATCCGGCCACCGGCGAGCCGGTGTTCGAGGAGCGGGCACTCGACCTCGACGCGCTGCCCTTCATCGTGGTCATCGTCGACGAAATGGCGGACCTGATGATGGTCGCCGGCAAGGACATCGAAGCCTCGGTACAGCGCCTGGCGCAGATGGCGCGCGCGGCCGGCATTCATCTGATCATGGCGACGCAGCGGCCGTCGGTCGACGTCATCACCGGCACCATCAAGGCGAACTTCCCGACGCGGATCAGCTTCCAGGTCACCTCCAAGATCGACAGCCGCACCATCCTGGGCGAGCAGGGGGCGGAACAGCTCCTCGGCATGGGCGACATGCTCTATATGCCGGGGGCGGGGCGCATCAGCCGCGTGCACGGCCCCTTCGTCTCCGACACCGAGGTGGAGAAGGTGGTCGCGTTCCTGAAGGACCAGGGCGAGCCGACGTATCTCGACTCCGTCACCGACGACACCTTGGTCGGCGGCGGCATGCTCTCGGGTTTCGGTGGAGGCGGGAGCGGCGGCAGCGGCGACGATCTCTACGACCAGGCCGTGGCGCTGGTCACCCGCGAGCGCAAGGCTTCCACCAGCTTCATCCAGCGCCACCTGCAGATCGGTTACAATCGCGCCGCCCGCATCATCGAGCAGATGGAAGTCGAAGGCGTGGTGGGCAAGGCCAACCACGTGGGCAAGCGCGAAGTGCTCGCCCGCGACATCGACGACCGGGAGCGGTAGGTCGCCCGCAATCGGTTCCCTTATGCCGAGCGCCTGTTCCGAGTTTGACGATGGATCAAAGGGTGAGGCGTGCGATCGGGTTTACCGCGGAGATTGCGGAGATCGCTGAGGCCCGCGGAGCGGATTCGACTTCACTCCGCGTACCTCTGCGTCCTCTGCGGTTGAAGTCGGCCTTAAAGCACCACCCTTCGACAGGCTCAGGGTGAGTGGATTCCGCCCACCAAAACTGCCTAGCGAAACCGCCGAGCCACAATTTTGCCTTGTGCATCGGCAAAGGTTGACAACGAATAGGATGTTCTCTATTTGTTCTCTTTGATCTAGCAAAGAGGACGAGAACCATGAGCAACCCCTTGATACGCATGGCTCCGCCGGTGAAGTTCCAGCCCGACGGGCGGCACGCCTGGATCGACGAGCGCGGCTTCTTCTGGGGGGCCGGGCGTGGCGGATGCCTACGCCGACGCCTACGGCATGCCGCACGCCAGGGTCGTCCTCGGCGGATTGAGCCCCGATGATCCCGCCGACATGCGGGCGCAGAACCGCGACTTCGGCCGTCCGGCGGATTCGTCCAATCAGCCCACCATTCTCATCCGGCTCGACGCAAGTTCCCTCAAGACGCCCGACCTTGCGCTGCTTCAAAAAATTCCGCATGAGATGGATCATTTCTACCAAGGCGAACTCGCAAGCGCCGCGCAGGGGAGTAACGCCGATTGGCGTCTCGATCCGGCGGACCCGCGCTACGAACAGGCAATGATCTTCGCCGCCAACGGCACGACGGCGAACTACGTCTCCCCGCAACATTGGGCCCCGCTCGATGCGACGCCCGATGAAGTGAAGGCAGCGGTCGCTGCCGACAAGGCGTACCGGTATCAGCCCTCGGAGGCGCGATCGTTCTGGGTGGAAGACAAATTTAAGGACATCTACTACAAGGCGCGCAAGCGGATCAGTTCGGAGCAATGAAAATGTGGCTGGCAAGATTCGGCGCCGCAATTGGTTTGCTCCTGGTCAGCGCAATGTTCGCCGCAGTTGATGCGCGTGCGGACACGCTCGACCGGTATCCGGTCGTCTTTTATGTCGACTATGTTCGCGATATGAAGGAGTTCACCAAGAATTATAGCGACGACATCGCGGCCGGCTGGACCACACCGTTCTTCGTTGGCGTCGTTATCTTCTGGCCGGGCGACAAGGTCGAAGTGCGCAGCACCGACAATCCTGTGAGATACATCTTCAAGCTTGCGTTCGGCGAACGGCAGAAGCGTGGCGGGGGCTTCTACTATTGGACCGGCAACGAACGAGCCGTTCCCCCCGTCGGCATGACGCTCGGCGAATTATATCGGATGCATCCATTTGACGAGTGGCGCTACGCCAGGATCCTGCCGCCCCATACGGACATCGATCCCGGTGATCGGTTCTACCAAGACGCCTTCCGCCTCGAACTTCTCAGCATGGACTACCTCGTCACCAAGATCACGTATGGCTATCCGCCGCCCGATCCGCTGCCACCGGCGCGATGAGAAATGTGACGATGGCGCCGGCTAAGCTTCGCAACTTGGCGCATCGTTCGTCACGTGCAGTCGCTTCGTTGCCAGTGCGCGGGAGCCGCTGTTGCCGTCCCTTCGCTGAGAATGGGGGCGCAAAGGAAATGGCATGGGCGGCATGTTTCGTTCGCCATGACCGGCACCGGCATGCTGGCGGGCTTTGGCGGCGGCGGCGGCACCGGCGACGATCTCTACGACCAGGCCGTGGCGCTGGTCACTCGCGAGCGCAAGGCCTCCACCAGCTTCATCCAGCGCCACTTGCAGATCGGCTACAACCGCGCGGCCCGCATCATCGAGCAGATGGAGGTCGAGGGTGTGGTGGGCAAGGGCAACCACGTGGGCAAGCGCGAAGTGCTCGCCCGCGACATCGACGACCGGGAGCGCTAAGGCCCCGATCGTCCATAGGGCATATGGCGTCGAATCGGAGCGCGGCGTAATTTATGTCGGCGAAGGAAATCGGTCCCACCCACTCAAGGAGGTAGTCATGGACCTGACACGCCGCACGGCAATTGCGTCAGTGGCGGCCGGCGGAATCGCGCTTGCCGCCAGCACGGCTCAAGCTCAGCGGCGGGAACGGCATCCGAGAATTCGCGCGGCCATACGGGCGCTGGAGCAGGCGAAGGACGAGATGCAGCACGCCGATCACGATTTCGGCGGCCATCGCGTGGAGGCAATCGAGGAATGCGACAGGGCGATCCGGCAACTGCAACTGGCGCTGCAATACGACAAAAGATAGCCACCGGCTAACGGCATCCAAATAATTCTGGGGGACATTGTGCGTATGATGCTTCGTTCCGCTTTTTTGGCGGCGCTTGCTTGCTGCCTGCTTCTTGGCTCGCCTGTCTTCGCCGACGACGAGGAAGA
>DASQHM010000257.1:0-2595 GCA_035632095.1 Candidatus Cybelea sp.
GTTCGCCGAGGCGTTCCCGTCCGCGGCGTTTTGCGCCGGCGCGGGCTGTACGCTGATGCTCATCAAGGCTGCGGCGATGGTCGCGACGACGGTCGATCTCATGCACTCTCTCCCGACTGTTCCGATCTCGGGCCCGGCCCGCGTGGGACTACCCCGGCAAACACCGCACCGGGATAAAAGTCGAACGGTCGGAATCTTGCCCCGGACGCAGTTACCGCCGCCTTACCGCGATGACCAGCCTTCCGGGACGTCGCCACCATCAGGGGCGCCCAGTTAAGGCGATTCCCCTGAAGAACTCGCATCGTATTGTAGTGTAATAAATATAGAAGAATTCAAATGATCCAATAGTAGACCAAAAATGTCCAATAAATGCTACGCGTAATACTATGGTCGACGCAAATAAACCCGAGTAGTGTTCCCCAATTCGCGCAAGGAGGAGCACCTTAACAATGACAAAATGTAATACTTTATGGCCATCGTCTTTTGGTGTTTTGGCGATTGTTGCGCTCGCCGGAATGTTTCCCTCGGTTACGGTGATGGCGCAGACGACGGCGGCCTCCGCTCATCCGGTCGTCGCCGATCCCGGTGTTCGCGGCGGCGCCCCCGGCGTTGGCGGACCGCTTTCCGGATTGACCCCCGACCAGCGTAATTTCTTCACCGCCGCGCAAGGTCGCTTCCAAGAGATCGACTCGGTTTCCGGCACGATCACGGGCGAGAACGGCGTCGGCCTGGGACCGCGCTTCAATCTCAACAGCTGCGCGGGCTGCCATGCCCAACCGGTCGCGGGCGGCACCAGTCCATTCACCAATCCGCAAGTGGCGATGGCGACCCTGGACGGCGCCAAGAATTTCGTGCCGTCCTTCATCTCGCTGCACGGCCCGGTGCGCGAAGCGCGTTTCGTCACCAATCCCGACGGCACGCCCGATGGCGGCGTGCACGACCTCTTCGTCATCAGCGGGCGCTCCGATGCGTCAGGCTGCCACATCAAGCAGCCGGACTTCGAAGCGGCGCTCGACAACAACAACGTCATCTTCCGCATTCCGACGCCGACCTTCGGCCTTGGCTTGGTCGAGAGCGTTCCCGATAGCGGCCTGATCGCCGCGCGCGCGGCGGGTGCCAATCTGCAGGCGTCCCTGGGCGTCTCCGGCAGCTTCAATCATAGCGGCAATGACGGCACGATCACGCGCTTCGGCTGGAAGGCGCAGAACAAATCGCTGCTGATTTTTGCCGGCGAGGCGTACAACGTCGAACAGGGCGTCACCAACGAGGCCTTCCCCAACGAGCGAGAGAACGACCCGAACTGCCAGTACAACACCTTGCCGGAAGACACGACGAACCTGACCAACACGTTCAATTCCGGCAGCTCCGCCTCCGACTATGCCTCGGATATCGTGAACTTCGCGGCGTTCATGCGGCTTTCGGCGGCCCCGGTGCCGGCCGCGTCGACGCCCTCGACGATCCGCGGCGCACAGGTCTTCGACAGCGTCGGATGCCAGGCCTGCCACCTCGAGACCCAAACCACGGCTCAGTCGGCCTACGGCGGTCAGGGCAACGTCCGCTTCCAGCCGTTCAGCGACTTCGCCATCCATGACATGGGCGAACGTCTCGCCGATGGCATCAGCCAGGGCAGCGCCACCGGCAGCGAGTTCCGCACCGCTCCGCTCTGGGGCATCGGCAAGCGCATCTACTTCCTTCACGACGGCCGCACCTCGGACCTGCTCGTCGCCATCGAGCATCATGCGAGCCGCGGCTCGGAGGCCAATCAGGTGATCAGCAACTTCAACATGCTGTCGCCGCAGAATCAGCAGGATCTGCTGAACTTTCTGCGCTCGCTTTGAATGAGTATCCGCTGAGGCCGTGGACAGGCGTGCCGTCCCGGCCTCAGCGGTTCTTCTGCGTGGATCCGGCGGCCGGCTTCAATTCGAACATCACCCCGGTTTCGATGGAAATTGCCGATCCGTCCGTCTCGTACGGCTTGAAGAGCCATTGCGTCAGCGCTTCCTCGATGCCGCTCTTCTGCGCCGGCGCGGCACGGATGACGTGGATATGCCGAACCCTTCCGTCGGCGCCGACAAGGATGCGCACCGGGACGCGCGCATACGCCCCGCCGCCGGGCGGCACGACCTCGCGGATGACATTGTTTTTCGAAGCATAATCCTTCCGGCAGACGGGGAACGCGGCGTCGCTCGCGATCGTCATGCCGGCGAGTCCGAGCACGAGTTTCTCGCGCAGCTCGGCATCGGGGACCGTCACCACAAAGGACAAGAGGTGACAACGGATCGCGGTGGTGAACAACGCCCGATAAATACCGGCGCCGCTGAAATCCAGCCGCGCGAAGCGGCGCCCGGCGATCGTGACCTCGCCGGGGCCGCGGTCGATCGACATGCCGTCGGTCGCGGCGACCACCCGCCGTGTGTCCTCGATGGCCGCAAGCGCGCTGTCGCCAGGCTTCGCCGCGAAGAACATGTCCTGGGCCGCGATCAAAACGGTTCCCGCCGTTCTGCTGTCCGTCGGAACGAAGGTGCCGAGCACGTAATACCCGGATTCCGACGGGCGCGGCCCGGCGAGACCTTCGCTCCAGCCGGGCGGCAGCGG
>DASQHM010000258.1:0-8097 GCA_035632095.1 Candidatus Cybelea sp.
TCCCCATCGTAGTGGTGCCGATCGCGTTCGTGTCTGAGCATTCCGAAACGCTGGTGGAGCTCGATATTGACTACCGCCGCCGCGCGAACGACGCCGGCGTTCCGGCCTATGTGCGCGTGCCGGCATTGGGCACCCATCCGAACTTCATTGCCGCCCTGGAAACCTTGATCCGGCATGCGATAAGGGAATGGAAGCCGCTGCGTTCGGCGGAGGGAGCGCGTCTATGTCCGGCCGCCTGCGGCCGATGCGCCATGGCGTGAAGGACGCCGGAACCTATGGACTATTATGCCTGGCTCAAGGCGCTGCACATCCTCAGCGTCATCGCGTGGATGGCGGGCATGCTCTATCTGCCGCGGCTGTTCGTCTATCACGCCGCTAGCAAAGCCGGCAGCGAACAGTCGGAAACCTTCAAGGTGATGGAACGCCGGCTCATGCGCGGCATCATCAATCCGGCGATGATCGCCACCTGGATCTTCGGGCTCTCGCTCGCCGCCATGGGCGGGTTGTGGCACGCCCCGTGGCTGCACGCTAAGCTATTGTTAGTCCTTATACTTTCCGGGATCCACGGCCTGCTATCGCGATGGCGCCGCGACTTCGAGCGCGACGCCAACCGGCACAGCCAACGATTTTATCGGGTCATCAACGAAGCGCCGGCCGTTCTGCTGATCGGCATCGTGCTGTTGGTGGTGCTGAAGCCGTTTTCCTGAAGGCTCTGTCAAATCCGTGACATGGAGGTTGTCGCGCTCAGCCTAAGACTTGCGTTTCGGCTCGGGCCGTGTTTTAAAGTGTTGGCGCAGGTCCGCCCGGACACTGCCATAACCACCAAATACCTGCCACGCAACATCAGCCACGTTGCGAGAGCTATGCGCAAGCGCCGGCAGGTTCAATCCATCCATCCCCGTTCCGGCTTTTCCGTTTGCCCGGACTCTTAACGCAATTCATCACGGTCATGAATCTCCACGAGCTCAAAACCAAATCGCCCACCGAACTTCTCGCTTTTGCCGAGGAGCTTGCGGTCGAAAACGCCAACACGCTGCGCAAGCAGGACATGATGTTCGCGATCCTGAAGCAGTTGGCGGAAAAGGACGTCGAAATCACCGGCGACGGCGTGCTGGAAATCCTGCAGGACGGCTTTGGCTTCCTCCGCGCGCCCGAAGCGAACTACCTTCCCGGTCCCGACGACATCTACGTGTCGCCTTCGCAAATCCGCCGCTTCGGGCTTCGCACCGGCGACACCATTGAGGGCCAGATCCGCTCGCCGAAGGAAGGCGAGCGCTATTTCGCGCTGCTCAAGGTCAACTCGATCAACTTCGAGGACCCGGAGAAAAGCCGCCACAAGGTTCACTTCGATAACCTGACGCCGCTCTATCCCGAAGAAAAATTGAAGATGGAGCAGGGCGACGCCAAGACCAAGGACATCTCGGCGCGCGTCATCGACCTGATCTCGCCGCAGGGCAAAGGCCAGCGCGCGCTGATCGTGGCGCCGCCGCGCACGGGCAAGACCGTGCTGCTGCAGAATATCGCCCATTCCATCACCGCAAATCACCCGGAGGTCTATCTCCTGGTGCTGTTGATCGACGAACGGCCGGAAGAAGTGACGGACATGTCGCGCTCTGTGAAGGGCGAGGTGGTGTCGTCCACGTTCGACGAACCGGCCGCGCGTCACGTGCAGGTCGCCGAGATGGTGATCGAAAAGGCCAAGCGCCTGGTCGAGCACAAGCGCGACGTGGTGATCCTGCTCGATTCGATCACGCGCCTTGCGCGCGCCTACAACACCGTGGTGCCTTCGTCGGGCAAGGTGCTGACCGGCGGCGTGGACGCCAACGCCCTGCAGCGGCCGAAGCGTTTCTTCGGCGCCGCGCGCAACATCGAACAGGGCGGCTCGCTCACGATCATCGCCACGGCGCTCATCGATACCGGCTCGCGCATGGACGAAGTGATCTTCGAAGAGTTCAAGGGCACCGGTAACTCGGAAATCATTCTCGACCGCAAGCTCGCCGACAAGCGCACCTTCCCGGCAATCGACATCACCAAGTCCGGCACCCGGAAGGAAGAGCTGCTGGTCGACAAGGGCACCCTTGCGAAGATGTGGGTGCTGCGCCGCATCCTCATGCCCATGGGCGTGGTCGACGCGATGGAGTTCCTGCTCGACAAGCTGAAGCACTCGAAGACCAACAAGGAATTCTTCGATTCGATGAATACGTAAACGCCCCGCACGTGATGCGGGGCGTTCAGCCGTCAGCCGATAGCTGTCGGCTCAGAGCCGATTGACTATGGCTTCATCACGATCGAGCCGGTGGTCTTTCGGCCTTCCAGGTCGCGATGCACCTGTTGCGCATCCTTGAGCGCATAGGTTTGATTGACCTGGATCTTTACCTTGCCGGAGGCCACCACGTCGAACAGCTCTTTCGCGGTCGCTTCCAGGTCGGCACGCTTGGCCGTGTAGGTGGCGAGGGTTGGCCGGGTGAAATAGAGCGAGCCCTTGGCGGCGAGGATGCCGGTCTCGAACGGCGCCACCGGGCCGGACGAATTGCCGAAACTCGCCAGCAGCCCGAGCGGACGCAACGAATCGAGCGAGCCCATGAACGTGGTCTTGCCGACCGAATCGTAGACCACCGGCACGCCTTCGCCCTTGGTGATCTCGCGCACGCGCTTGGCGAAGTCCTCCTTGGTGTAGATGATCACGTGGTCGCAGCCGTTGGCGCGGGCAAGTTTCGCCTTTTCCTCGGAGCCCACCGTGCCGATGACCGTCGCGCCGAGCGCCTTGAGCCATTGGCAGGCGATCAATCCGACGCCGCCGGCGGCCGCATGGAACAGCACCGTGTCGCCCGGTTGCACCTTGTAGGTGCGGCGAATGAGATACTGCGCGGTCATGCCTTTGAGCATCATCGCGGCGGCGGTCTGGTCGGAGACGCCTTGCGGGATCTTGATCAAACGGTCGGGCGGCATGAGGCGCTGTTCGGAATAGGATCCCGGCGGCCCGCCGCAATAGGCGACCCGATCGCCGGCCTTGACCAACGTGACGCCCTTGCCGACCGCCTCGACCACGCCGGCGCCCTCGCCGCCGATGCCGCTCGGCAGCGCCAGCGGATACAGTCCGGAGCGGTGATAGGTGTCGATGTAGTTCACGCCGACGGCGGTATGGCGCACGCGCACCTGGCCCTCGCCAGGATCGCCGACGCTCACGTCCTCCCATTGCAGGACTTCGGGACCGCCGGTCTTGTGGAAACGCATTGCCTTGGTCATGAGTCACTCTCCCTGTTTGGATCGGCGAATCAGCCGAGGTTTTTCTTGAAGAAATCCGCCGTGCGCTGATTGGCGAGGTCGGCCGCCGCCTTGTCGTAGTGATCGCCGCCGACGCGGGCGAAGGCGTGATCCTGATTTGCGTAGGTATGGATCGTCACCTGCGCATGGCCTTTCAGCCCGTCGCGGATTTTAGCTTGCGCTTCCGGCGGCACGAACTGGTCCTTGGCGGCCACGTGCAGCATGAGCGGCTTCTTGATGTTCTTGGCCTCGCCCAGGTGCTCCTGGATGTAGACGCCGTAATATCCGACCGAAGCGTCGATGCCGGTGCGCGCGGCCATGAGATAGGCGAGCCGTCCGCCGAGGCAGTAGCCGACGCAACCGGCCTTGCCGGTGCAGCCGTCGACTTTCCGCAACGCATCGAGCGTGCTGCCGAGATCGGCGACGCCCTTGTCGATGTTGAAGCCCTGGAACAGCTCGAACGCGCGCTTCCATTCGGCTTCCGACTTGTCGGTAAGTTGGATGCCCGGCTGCTGGCGCCAGAACAGATCGGGGCAAAGCGCAACGTAGCCGGCTGCTGCGAAGCCGTCGGTCAGGTCGCGCATGACCTTGTTGACGCCGAAGATCTCCTGGATGACGACGATGCCCGGGCCCTTGCCCGACTTGGGCTTCGCCAGATAGCCCATGAAACTGCCGCCGTCTGCGGCTTTGATTTTAATCTCGGTGCCGGCCATGTCGGTTCCTCCCCATTCGTTGCTGTGCCGAAAGCGCGACTCTAGCCAAGCGGCACCGCCTTGTCACCGCGCTGCCGATCACGTGCGTTTGAGCAATGCCTCGATCTTGGCCAGCGTCTCGTCCGGCAATTGGCGGATGCTGCGCGCCAGGCGGTTGGCCACTTCCGTCGCCTTCGGCGTGAGGCCCGAGGTGTCGATGACCACGCGCGGATGCGATATCTCGGCGAGGCGCTGCAACTCTTCCGCTTCGTCCCAGATGATGTGGAAATAGGCGCAGATCGCCTGCACCAGCGCAAAAGGCGGACGGCCGCGATGCCCGTGCTCGAGCGCCGACAGAAAGGCGGCGGAAATGCCGATATCGGCCGCCATCTGCTTCAACGTGACGCCGCGCTTTTGCCGCAGTTCGCGCACGCGCGCGCCGAACGGGGTCATCGCCTGCGCTTCAGCAGCACATAGAGCGCGCCGTCGCCGCCGTGGCGCACCGTCGCCGGATGCACTGCCAAGATCCTGACGCGCATCTCCGGTTCGGCCAGCCAGCGCGGCACCGCGCCGCGCAGCACGCCGCTCCGCTCCGGCATGAAGCCGCTATCCGCTTCGCGCTTCGCCGCGCCCTTGCCGGTGATGACCAGCACGCACCGGCGCTCCGCCGCGGCCGAGTCGGCGATGAAGCGGCGGAGTGCGTCATGCGCCGCGTCCTGGGTTAAGCCGTGCAGGTCGAGGCGCGCGTCGATGACGAACTTGCCGCGTCTCAGCCGGTCGGCGCTGCCCTGATCCAGTCCGGCGATGCGGGCGCGGCGTGACGCCGGCAGCGCGGGCGGCGGCGTGGCCGGAGCGATCGCCGGCGCGGGCGCCGGCTTGTCCTTTGGCCGGGGTTTGGCAGCGGCCGGCGGTGGCACAATTGACGGGGCGACGGGCGGCCGTTGCAGCGGCTTGGTATCGCGCATCGCATGACGCCAGAGCTCGATTTCCTCCGGCGGCAAATGCTTGGGCGGGGGCGCGCCGCCGCGGCCTCGTTCAGGTCGCCTCGTCATCGACGAGGATCACATGCAGGCGGCGGGGTCCGTGCGCGCCCATGATGAGCGTGAGCTCGATATCGGCGGTGCGCGACGGGCCGGTGACGAAATTAACCGTGCGCGGCATGAAGGTGCCGTCGCGCTTGCCTTCGCGGGCGCGCAACTTGGCGAAGCCTTCCTCGTAGGCGCCGACCACGTCCTTGGCATGCAGCACCACGATGTGATTGTCGGGCAGGAAATTGAGCGTCGCCGGCGTATCGCCGCTGGAGGTCAGCATGAGCGTGCCGGTCTCCGCCACCGCCGCGAAGCAGGGCGTGACGCTCACCATGTCCGAGCCGACCGCGCGGCCGCGCGCGATTTCCAGCAGCGGACGCTTGCTCCACGGAATGCGGTCGAGCGAGGCGTCGGGCGACATCTTGATGGTCGATGGCAGATTGTTCTTGGCGAGGTAATCCGCCACCACGTCGGGCACCGTTTCGAGGTCCGCCACGCGGCTCACGGTCGCCGACACCGCTTCGGCCATTTTGACAAACAGCGCGACCTGGCCTGCGTGATCGGTGCGCGAGCGCTGCGGAATGAGGTTGGGTTCGTGCGCGGCGATGCGGGCTTCGAGCTTCTTCACGGCTTCCGCATCGAGGGCGCCGCGCTTCAATCCGCGCCGGAGATTGCCGAAAATCTGCTCGCGGCTCATGAGCGGCCCCGCCGCTTGGCTTCCGCCCGCCACAGGTCGTGAAAGGTGCGGCCTTCCGGCGCCGGCAAATCTCGGCCGTCGGTCCAGCCGCCGGCGAGCGGGAGCGAGCGGAAGCGGCCTTTGCCCCGGCCCATGAATCCGAGCACGCCGATCCCGATGCGGGTTGCCAGGCGATAAAGGTTCGGCCGCTTGGCGAACCAGGCCCAAAGCTCGAGACCCGCGCGCTGCGCCGCCGGCGTGATCTTGCTTTCGAAGGCCTGCTCGCGCCAATAGCGCATGATCTTCGGCAGCGGAATGCGCATTGGGCAGACGCTTTCGCATTTGCCGCAGAAGGTGGAGGCGTTCGGCAGATGCTGCGCCTCTTCCAGGCCGATGAAATGCGGATCGATGGCCGCGCCGATCGGGCCCGGATAGACCCAGCCATAAGCATGGCCGCCGACCGAATGATAGACCGGGCAGTGGTTCATGCAGGCGCCGCAGCGGATGCAGCGGAGCGCGTCTTCGAGCTCGGTTCCGAGCATGTCGGAACGCCCGTTGTCGAGCAGCACCACGTGGAATTCCTCCGGCCCGTCGATGTCGCCCGGCCGCTTGGGGCCGGTGGAAAGCGTGGTGTAGGACGAAAACTCCTGGCCGGTGGCCGAGCGCGCCAGCACGCGAAGAATGGTCGATGCGTCCTCCAGCGTCGGCACCACTTTTTCGATCGAGGTGATGACGATGTGCATCTTCGGCAGCATCTGGGTCAGGTCGCCGTTGCCCTCGTTGGTGACGATGATGGTCGAGCCCGTTTCGGCGATCATGAAGTTGGCGCCGGTGATGCCCACGTCCGCGTCGATGTATTTCTGCCGCAGGATTTCGCGCGCCTCGTTGACCAGGGCCTGCGGGTCGGTCAGGCGTTCGGTCTTGCCGTACTTGCCGTGATGCTGGACGAACAGGTCGGAGATCTGGTCCTTGGTCTTGTGCACGGCCGGGCCGATGATATGGCTCGGCGGCTCGTCGGCGAGCTGGATGATGTATTCGCCGAGATCGGTCTCGATCGGCTCGATGCCGTTCGCCTCCAGAAACGGATTCAGCGCGATCTCTTCCGCCACCATGGACTTGCCCTTGGTGCAGGTCCGGGCGTTGGCCTTGCGGCAGAGCGAAAGGATCGTCTCCCGCGCCTGGCGGGGCGTGGCGCACCAATGCACCTGGCCGCCCTGGCGCGTCAGCTGGCTCTCGAAACGCTCCAGGTAATAGTCGAGATTGGCGATGGTGTGTTCCTTGATGGCGCACGCCGCATCGCGGAGCGCATCGAACTCCGGCAGGCGCGAAATCGCCGCGGCG
Organism: Candidatus Cybelea sp.; assembly: GCA_035632095.1. Lineage (GTDB taxonomy): Bacteria > Pseudomonadota > Alphaproteobacteria > Ferrovibrionales > Ferrovibrionaceae > DASQHM01. The sequence continues at coordinate 7,002 of DASQHM010000258.1, forward strand.
CGATTGCCGGCGAAGCCGGTCTCCATGCGCTTGAGCGCGATGCGCAGGTTCGGATCCTGCATCGCCTTGCGCGCCTTGGCCTTGAAGTCGTGCGAGGTCACCTGCATGGGCGCGGGCTCAGCCGGGCTCGCCGATGGCGGGCTTGTCGGTCATGCCGGCCAGCACTTCGGCGACGTGGCGCACCTTCACCGCCGAGCCGTCGCGGCTGAGCTTGCCCGCCATGTTCAGCAAGCAGCCGAGATCGCCAGCGAGCAAAGTTCCCGCGCCGGTGTCGGTGACGTCAGCGATCTTCTTCCGCACGATATCGACGGAGACGTCCGGATACTTGATGCAGAAGGTGCCGCCGAAACCGCAGCAGACCTCGGCGCCTGGAAGCTCCTTCAATTCGAGGCCGCCGACGCTGTCGAGCAGCTTGCGCGGCTGCGCCTTGACGCCGAGCTCGCGCAGGCCCGAGCAGGAATCGTGATAGGTGACGCTGCCCTCGAAGCGCGCGTCCACCGTCTCAACGCCCATCACGTCGGTCAAAAACGACACCAGCTCAAAAGTTCGGCTGGCCAGGTCCTCCGCTTGGTGTCGCATGGCCGCATCCCCGGCGAACAGCGCCGGATAATGGGCCTTCAGCATGCCGGCGCAGGAGCCGGACGGCGCCACCACGTAGTCGTAACCCTTGAAGGCGGCGATGGTCTGGCGCGCGATGTCGATGGTGTCGGCGCGATCGCCCGAATTGTAGGTCGGCTGGCCGCAGCAGACTTGCGTCGGCGGCACCTCGACCTTGCAGCCCGCCTGCTCCAGCAGCTTCACCGCCGCGAACCCGACCGTGGGACGGAACAGGTCCACCAGGCAGGTGACGAACAGGCCGACGGTTACGGGTGCCGCTTTTGACGCATCGCTCTGCGCATCGCTCATGCGCGAAAGCCTCCCTGTTATCTACCGACTATAGGGCTCGGCGGTAGGGCGCGCTACGCCCCAGCCTTGTAGGCAGAGAGAACGGCGAGGTTGACCAGGTCGGAGACCGTGGCGTTGAGCTGGGCGATCTGCACCGGCTTGGCCATGCCGATCAGCAGCGGCCCGATGGTCAGGCCGCCGCCGAGTTCCT
>DASQHM010000259.1:0-19406 GCA_035632095.1 Candidatus Cybelea sp.
GTCGCGGCGCGACTCCACTAGCGCCGCCAAGGCAGCGCGCCGCGCCACGCCGCGCGCGTCAGGAAGCGCGCTCGCCCAGCCCGCGCTTTCGATCCGGATGTCGATTTGAGGGGTCATGATCCGAAGCAACGCCGGAGGGACCGCCTGGCGGCTGTTGCGGCATGGGCGGGTACTCGATCCGGCTGTGATAGACGCCGAGCGTGAGCACGCGGACGAACGCCGTTTCGATTCTTGCGATATCGCGCATGGTGAGTTCGCAGCTGTCGAGCTGTCCGTCGGCGAGCTTCTCGCCGATCACCTTGTGGACCCGTTCGGTCAATTCGGCGGGCGAGGGATCCTTCAGGGCGCGCGTCGCGGCCTCGGCCGAATCGGCCATGAGCAGCACGCCCGATTCCCGGGTTCGCGGCCGCGGCCCCGGATAGCGGAATTCCGACTCGTCGACCGTCGTACCGGTAGCCTTCGCGCGCTCGAGCGCCTTCAAGTAGAAGACCCGCAGCAAGGTCGTGCCCTGATGCTGGGTGATGGCATCGAGGATCGGCCGCCCGAGCCGGTACTTGCGCGCGATATCGATGCCGTCCTTGATGTGCGCAAAAATGATGCGCGCCGACAATTCCGGCGGCAGACGGTCGTGAATGTTGCCGCCGCGCTGGTTCTCGGCGAAATAGTTCGGCCGCAGCATCTTGCCGAGATCGTGATAGAGCGCCATCACGCGGCATTGCAGGCCGTTGGCGCCGATGGCGTCGGCCGCGGCTTCCGCCAGATTGCTCATCATCACTGAGTGATAGAACGTTCCCGGCGATTGCAGCGCCAGTTGCTTGAGCAGCGGATTGTCGGCCGAGGCAAGCTCGATCAGCCGCATATCCGTGGTCTCTTCGAAAATGTGCTCGAACACCGGCAGCAGCCCCATGGCCGCGATGGCGGCAAAGCCGCCGGACATGAACGCCGCGCCGGCCGCGGCGAGCGCGCTCAAACCGAGCGTGCCTTCGTCAAGCAGCAGCACCAGCGGCGAAAGCGCAGCCTGCACCAGGCCGATGGCAATGCCGGCGCGAAGCAGGTCGCCGCGGCGGCGGCATTTTCGCGCGGTGATGCCGCCGAGCAGAACGCCGATGGCGTAATAGCTCGCCATCAACACGTGGCCCTCGATGCGATAGGCCATGAGCAGCGACAGCACGAGCCCTGCGAGCAGGCTGGCACGCGCGCCGACCAGCACGGCGACCAGCACGCTCGCCAGCGCAATGGGCGGCAGGAAACCGGCGACGTGCCGGTCCAGTCCGAGACCGTCGCCCACGCCGCGGCCGGCGATGTAGACCGCGACGACGACCATGGCCGATGCGACCGCGATTGAGAGCGTAAGATAGGCTTCCTTGCGGCTCGGCCAATTCGGATGGCGACGGCGGCGGAAGTACCAGCCGGAGAGCAGGATCAGCGCGCCCGACATGAGCGCGAAGGCGCCGATCTCGCCCCAAAGCGTGCGCCGCTCGGCGCCTTCGTTGAGCAGCCGGATGCGGTCTTGCACGGGCTGCGTTACCCGGTCGCCCTCGCGAACGATGACCTCGCCGGCGGCGAGCTTGACGTAGACCGGCTCCACCGCCGCCGCGGCGCTGTTCCGCGCGGCTTCGCTGGCGCGCCCGTTCAGCACCAGATTGGGCCGCGCCAGGGCGTAGGCCGTATCCAGCACGTAACGCCTCAATTGCCGCGCTTCGCCGTAGGGCGCGTCGCCGGCCTTGGCCAGCATGTTTCGCCGCAATTGCGGCACGTCGAGAATGTCGGAGGTTTCGGTGAGCACGCGCGTCGCGTCATGGCGCGTGTCGTGAATCATCACGCCGCGCCCCATGGGCAGCGCGTTTCGATCCGCCGTCACCAGGGCATCGCGCGCCTGCGCCAGGAAGAAGCTCACCGCTTCGGTCAGATCGCCCGGCTGCGACAAGCCTTCGATCAGATCGAACGTCGCCACGCGCACCGGCAGGCCGATGTCCTGCTGGAAGGCGAGGCTGCGCGCATTGGCGTCGAGGCTGCCCGACTTGCGCGCCGTCATGGCCAGCACGGCGTTCCGCACCTGCTCGATCAACGCGGGATAGACGCTCGGATCGTAGTCGAAGACAGGCAAGGCATCTTGCGCGGCCTGGGTGCGGCGTTGGCCGGTCGCCTCTTTGTCCTCGATCAAGAAGTCCCGCTCGGCGCGAACGGTCGTCGTGGAAATGGAATCGAGCGGCGGCACGGCATGGGTGCTGAGCGTGCCGGGGCCGAACAACACGGCCAAGACGGCGATGCACACAACGAACAGCGGCCAGTCGAGCCACGGCCGGTATTTCTGCCAGCGGTCCTCGGCCAGCGCACGGATCGCCGTCGCCGACAGCAGGCGGCGCGCTTGCGCCAATTCGCTTTCGCTGACCTTCGCTTCGGATTCCTTGGCGCCGTCCACGGTCATGGCTTTCCGCTCGCGCCGCGCCGCGCATAGGCGCGAATGATTCGCGCCACCAACGAATGACGCACCACATCCGCGTCGGTGAAGTGCACCGTCGCGATGCTGGTTTCATCCGCCAGGATCGCCAACGCATCCTGCAGTCCCGAGGCGACGCCCGGCGGCAGGTCGACTTGGGTCAGGTCGCCGTTGACGCACATGCGCGAATGCTCGCCGAGGCGCGTCAGCAGCATCTTCATCTGCACCGGCGTGGTGTTCTGCGCTTCGTCGAGTATGACGAAGGCGTTGGCGAGCGTGCGGCCGCGCATGAAGGCGAGCGGCGCAATTTCGATCTCGCCGGTTTCCAAACGCTTGACCACCTGCTCGGCCGGCAGCATGTCGTAGAGAGCGTCATAAAGCGGGCGGAGATACGGATCGATCTTCTCGCGCATGTCGCCCGGCAGGAAGCCGAGACGCTCGCCGGCTTCGACGGCCGGACGCGACAGCACGATGCGATCGACCTTGCCCGACAGCAGCATCGAGACGGCGACGGCGACCGCAAGGTACGTCTTGCCGGTTCCGGCGGGACCCAGACCGAAGACCAGATCGTGGCTCTGCAGCGCCGCGAGATAGGCGGCTTGCGCCGGCGAGCGCGCCGTGATCACGCGCTTGCGGGTGCGCACCGAGGTTCCGTCGCCCAAGTCCACGCTGTCCTCGCGCGAACGATCACGCTTCGCGTGATGGTGCGGGCCCCGGTAGTGGCCGCCGCCCGCCATGCGTATCACGCCGTCGACGTCGCCCGCATTGATGTCGCCGCCGCTCTTAAGTCTTCGATAGAGCTCGTCCAGCACGGCGCGTGCCGCTTCGCGCGCCGCTTGCGGGCCGGTAATCGCCATGCGATTGCCGCGCGGCGTGAGCAGCACGTCGAGTTCCTGTTCGATACGCGCCAAATTGCGGTCGTGCTCGCCGAACAGCGGCGTCAACAGGCGGTTGTCGTCGAAATCGATCACCATGGGCGGGCCTTCGCGGCGGGCCGTCGGTTTGCGCAGGCGGGCGCGATGGGCTTCAGGCGGCATTTTCGATGCCAGCCTCCGACGGTTCCGCCAGCCGGCCGGTGAGCGACACGCCGCGGCCGCGTTCGATGCGCACGGCGGCGATCTTTCCCAGCATTGCCGCCGGCGCCGCGACATGGACCGATTGCATGTAGGGACTGCGTCCGGACAACTGCCCGTCGCGCCGGCCGGCGCGTTCCAGCAGCACCGCCATGTCGCGCCCTTCGCTGGCCTTGTTGAAGGCGAGTTGTTGCTGCCACAGCAGGCCCTGGAGCTCGGCAAGCCGTTCCGCTTTCAGCACTTCGGGTATCGCCGTTTCGGACATGGCGGCGGCCGGCGTGCCGGGCCTTGGGCTGAACTTGAAGGAATAGGCCTGGGCGAAGCCCACGTCGCGGACCAGCGCCAGGGTATCGCGGAAGTCACCTGCGGTTTCGCCGGGGAAGCCGACGATGAAATCGGACGAGAGCGCGATGTCGGTGCGCGCGGCACGCAGCGCGTCGACGATGCGCCGGTAATGATCGGCGGTGTGCCGGCGGTTCATGGCGGCGAGAATCCGGTTCGACCCGCTTTGCACGGGAAGATGCAGGAACGGCATGAGGACCGGCACGTCGCCATGGGCGGCGATCAGATCGTCGTCCATCTCGAGCGGGTGCGACGTGGTGTAGCGGAGCTGCGCCAATCCCGGCAAGTCCGCCAACGCGCGAATAAGACGGGCAAGCGACCATGTGCCGCCCTGCGGCCCGGCGCCGTGATAGGCGTTGACGTTCTGGCCGAGCAACGTGATCTCGACCGCGCCGAGGTCGATCAGCCGCCGCGCTTCGGCAAGAATATCGGCCGCGGGGCGCGAGAATTCGGCACCCCGCGTATAGGGCACGACGCAGAACGTGCAGAACTTGTCGCAACCTTCCTGCACGGTGAGGTAGGCGGACGCCGGTTGCGCCGCCGTCTGCTCCGGCAGCCGGTCGAATTTGGCCTCGGCCGGAAAGTCGGCTTCGAGCACGCCGCCGGGGACCGCGCGCGAGGCAAGCGCCACCATTTCCGGCAGGCGATGATAGGTCTGCGGCCCGAGCACGATGTCCACATTGCCGGCGCGGCGCATGATTTCAGCACCTTCGGCTTGCGCGACGCACCCGGCGACCGCCACCACCATGCGGCCGCCGGACGCCGCCTTGTCCCGCTGCAGGGCGCGAATCCGCCCAAGCTCCGAGTAGACCTTTTCGGCGGCCTTTTCCCGGATATGGCAGGTGTTGAGGATGACCATGTCGGCGCCAGCGGGCGCGTCGACCGGCTCGAATCCGAGCGGCGCCAGGACATCCGCCATGCGGGCGGAGTCGTAGACGTTCATCTGGCAGCCGTAGGTCTTGATATAGAGCTTCTTCGGCACCGGATCATCTCGGCAGGCTGGCCGCGGTCGGCCCGCCTGGCGGCTCAGAGCGGAAGGGCCGGAACACTAGCAGTACCGTCGCCTCAGTCAAGGTGCGCCCGCCGCCAAGGGTGCGGAACCGGATACCGCAACCGGCGGCGGCGGCCCGGCGGCGGGCGGGCTCGGGCGGCCGGTCAGCACGTCATTGACCCCGCGCCGTATGGTCTCGCGGCAATAGGCCGACAGGGCCTTGCGCGAGGCGAAGTTCGCGATTGTCACCGGCGGATGGAATTCGACCACCACCGTGATCGGACCGACGCTCAGGAAGCGCCAAAGATGCGGCACCAAATCCTCGTCGCCCACCCAGGCATAGATCGGCATGGTGCGCCGGCTGACCGGCAGGCTGTTCAGCCGCGAAAACGCGATCGACACCGGCTGCACCGTGAGCGGGCGGCCGCGGACGGTGCGCTCGGCCAGGGAGAAGAACGCGCTCTTGAACGGCAGTACGTGAATCCCGTCGCTCGACGTGCCTTCCGGAAACAGGATCAGATTGTCGCCGCGCTCCAGGCGAACGGTCATCTCGTCGCGGTGATTGGCGGTTGCCCGCGCGCGGCGGTCGATGAACACCGAGCGCTGCAGCTTCGCCAGCATGCCGAAGAACGGCCAGCCGGCCACTTCGCGCTTGGCGATGAACGACGCCGGCAGCAGCTTCGCCAGCACGGTGATGTCGATCCAGGACACGTGGTTGCAGACGAAGAGCACCGGCCGGCCGTTGGACATGCGCCCGCGGGTCTCGATGGTGACCCGAAGCAGGCGGCAGATCACGGTGTGATAAAGCAGCGGTATTCGTTCGCCGAGCCGCCAACCGAACAAGTTCGACAGCATCTGCAGCGGCACGAGCGGCGCAGTCCAAATCGCCACCAGGATCAGGATCAGCCACGGCCGGATCGGCGGCATTACCTCACTCGCTGGGCTTCTTCGGCGTATTGATCGGCACGCCGTAGAGCTCGAGGCGATGATCCATCAGCCGATAGCCGAGGCGCTCGGCGATGCGCTTCTGCAGCTCTTCGATTTCGGCGTTCTGGAATTCGATCACCTTGCCGGTCTGCAGATCGATGAGGTGATCGTGATGAACCTCCGGCGCTTCTTCGTAGCGGCTGCGGCCGTCGCGAAAATCGTGGCGGCTGAGGATGCCGGCTTCCTCGAACATGCGCACGGTGCGATAGACGGTGGCAATGCTGATCTTGGGGTCGATCCGGTGCGCGCGGCGATGCAACTCTTCCACGTCGGGATGATCGTCGGCGCCCGAGAGCACGCGCGCAATGATGCGGCGCTGCTCGGTCATGCGCATGCCTTTCTCGATGCAAAGCTGTTCCAGACGGTGCGGCATGGTCATACGCCCGCAGATTAGACCGGCCCCGCCCGCCCCGGAAGGGGCGTAACTGTCTCAGAAACGAATTCGCGCGGGCTTTATTTGCGGCCTTTGCTTCGCGCGGTCCCGAGACCGATCTTCTTCGCCAGTTCGCGCCGCTGCACGGCGTAGTTCGGCGCAACCATGGGATAGTCGGCCGACAGGCCCCAGCGCTCGCGGTATTCCTCCGGCGTCATATTGTAGCTGGTCTTGAGATGGCGCTTCAGCATCTTGAGCTTCTTGCCGTCTTCCAGGCAGACGATGTAGTCGGGCGTCACGGACTTCTTGATCGGAATCGCCGGCTGGGGGCGCTCCGGCTGAGCCGCGCCTTCGCCAATATTGGTCAGCGTCGCGTAAACCTGACGAATCAACTGCGGCAATTCATTGCCTTCGACCCGGTTGTTGGCGACATGCGAGGCAACGATGTCGGTTGTCAGCGCAAGAAGTTCGCTTTTTTCCATCTTATCTGCCATAGCCAAAACAAGCCCCCATAAAGATTAGCAATTATACATTGTTATTATTTGCGCAGGCAACCGAAAACCTTGTTTTAAAGCATTGCCATGTATGATTCAGGTCTACGAGTCGCAGTGTTTAAGGCCCGACGTCCAACGACCTTTTGGGCGGCCGCGGTGAATACCGTCAATCTACCCGGAAGGTCAAGATTTCAACTTACAGCATCTAGCCGTTGACGGCCGCTCGTCCGGTGCGGAGTGCTGCGCAACGGCGGCTTTAGGAGCGCCAGCCCGTCCAAGGCCATTCTCGCCAATGACTAATCCGCCGCTTCCCGCTAGCGTGATTTCCGCTCCGGACGTCTCGCCTCGCGGCTTCGGGCAGGTCCGGCGGGGGTATGCCAATGAACCTTAAGGCCGGCGACAGGCTTACCGAGCTTCAGCGCCAGCTCGACCAGCGCACGGCGGAGCTGAACCAAGCGCTGGCCCAGCAGGGCGCCGTCAGCGAAGTGCTCCAGGTCATCAACGCTTCGCCCGGCAATCTGGCGCCTGTCTTCGATGCGATTCTGGAAAAGGCGTTGCGCCTGTGCGACGCGTCGTTCGGCACCTTTTGGACCTTCGACGGCGAGTACATGCATGCCGCGGCGCATCGCGGCGCACCGCCGCGATACGCCGAGTTCCTCAATCGCGGACCGCACCGGCCGAGCCCGATCGCGCACCAGCTCCTGATTGCCGGCGGAACCAAGGAGCTGATCCCCGATATCACCAAGACCGAGGGCTATCGTTCCGGCGAGCCGCTGCCGCGCGCCGCCGCCGATCTCGGCGGCGTCCGCACGATCATGGCCGTGCCGCTGAAGAAGGACGGCGCGCTGCTCGGGACATTCGCCATCTACCGGCAGGAAGTGTCGCCGTTTTCGGAAAAGCAGGTCAACCTGCTGGAGAGTTTCGCCGCCCAGGCAGTGATCGCCATGGAGAACGCCCGCCTGTTCGGCGAGTTGCGCAAGCGCACCGGCGATCTTCAGGAAGCGCTCGAATTCCAGACCGCGACCAGCGACGTTCTCAAGATCATCAGCCGTTCGACCTTCGATCTGAAGGGAGTCCTCGAAACGCTCGCCGAAACTGCGATGAAACTCTGCGACGCCGGCTATTGCGCGATCTTTCGCCGCGACGGCGACGTCTATCGCGTGGCCACGACGATCGCATTCTCAGAGGAAATGACCGACGCGGCGCGGAAGTTCCAGGCCTACATGGAAGCTCACCCGCTGGTTCCCGGCCGGGGAACCACAACGGGCAGGGTCGCGACGGAACGTAAGGCGGTGCATATCCTCGATACCGCCTCGGATCCCGAATACAAGCTCAGCGAAGCGCAGACCCTCGGCCGGCTACGCACGCAGCTCGGCGTGCCGCTGATGCGCGAGGGCGAGATTGTCGGCGTCATCGTGGTCGCGCGCCAGCGGGTCGAGGCCTTCACCGAGCAGCAGATCGCGCTGGTCCGGAACTTCGCCGCGCAGGCGGTCATCGCCATGGAGAATGCGCGGCTTCTCGGCGAGTTGCGCAAGCGAACCGACGACCTCCAGGAATCGCTCGAGTTCCAGACCGCCACCGCCGACGTGCTCAAGGTCATCAGCCGCTCGACCTTCGATCTGCAGCCGGTGCTCGATACGCTCGTTTCGACTGCCGCGCGGCTTTGCGATGCCGAGATGGCGCTAATTTCGCGTCGCGACGGTGAGGAATATCGAGCAGTGGCGGCTGTCGGTTTTGCACCCGAATTTCAGGCGTTCGCGCAGAGCCACCCGATCACCCCGAGCCGGGGATCGATTGTCGGTCGCGTCGCCATGGAGCGGCGGGCCATCCACGTCGCGGACGTGGCGGTCGACCCGGAGTATACGCTGAACGAGGCGACCGCGCTTGCCGGGCAACACACTGCTTTCGGGGTTCCGTTATTGCGGGAGGAAGAGCTGTTCGGCGTCCTTGTGCTCGCGCGCCGCCGTGTGGAGCCCTTCACCGACAGGCAGATCGAACTTCTCCGCACCTTTGCCGACCAGGCGGTCATCGCCATGGAGAACGCGCGGCTTCTCGGCGAGTTGCGCAAGCGCACCGGGGATCTTGAGGAGTCCCTGGAATACCAGACGGCGACGAGCGAGGTGCTCAAGGTCATCAGCCGCTCGACGTTCGATCTGCAACCGGTGCTCGATACGGTGATCGAAACGGCCGCGCGGCTTTGCGACAGCGATGGCGCGGGGATCGCGCTGCGCGAGGGCGAGGTCTACCGGTATGTGGCGATGCACGCGACCTACGGGATTGACGATTATTTCGCCGCCATGCGTCAGCGGACGTTCTCGCCCGGCCGCGACACCACGATTGGGCGGGTGGCACTCGAAGGCAAGGTCGTGCATATCGCCGACATCGCCGCCGACCCGGAGTATGCGTTGCCCGAGTCTTCGGCGATCGGCAAGATTCGCACCAATCTCGGAGTGCCGCTTCTGCGTGACGGAGCGATCATCGGCATGCTCACCCTCATCCGCTCGCGCGTCGAGCCGTTCACCGAGCGCCAGATCGAATTGGTTCGTACCTTTGCCGACCAGGCTGTGATCGCGATCGAGAACGTCCGGCTGATCACCGAGACACGCGAGGCGCTGGAGCAGCAGACCGCGACCGCCGAGGTCTTGCAGGTCATCAATGCCTCGCCCGGCGACCTCGCGCCGGTGTTCGACGCGATGCTGGAAAAGGCGATGCGGCTTTGCAATGCCGCATTCGGCGTGATGCTCAAATACGAAGCGGAATTTTTTCATACGGTCGCAATTCGCGACGTGCCTGTCCCTTTCCTCGGGTATGCCGCGAGGCCGATTCCGGTCTATCCAGGCGAGTCCTTCGATCTAATGGTTCGCGGGGAAACCGTGATTCATCTCGCCGACATCCGGGATACCGAGACTTATCGCAACGGGAGCCCTGCACGTCGGGCACTGGCTGACTTGGGTCACGCCCGAACGGCACTGTGGATCGCGTTGCGCAAGGACAGCAACTTGCTCGGCGCCTTCGTGCTCTACCGACAGGAAATCCGCCCATTCACCGAAAAGCAGATCGCCTTGGCGCAAAACTTCGCCGCCCAGGCAGAGATCGCGATGGAGAATGCCCGGCTGCTCGGCGAGTTGCGCCAGCGCACCGCCGATCTCAGCGAATTTCTGCGGCAGCAGACCGCCGTGAGCGACGTGCTCAAGGTCATCAGCCGCTCCACATTCGATCTGCAGCCGGTTTTGCAGACATTGGTCGAAACCGCGGCGCGGCTCTGCGATACCGAGATGGCGTTCATCTTGCGCCGCGACGGCGATGTCTATCGCGCGGGCGCGGCGGTCGGCTTCTCGCGCGAATTCATCGAATTCATGGAGGCCCATCCGCTCGGCATCAACCGCGGGAGCATAACGGGTCGTGTCGCGCTCGAGCGGCGGATCGTCCAGATCGCCGATGTCGCGGCCGATCCCGAATACAAGCTCTCGGAAGCGACGGCGCTCGCGGGGCAGCGCACGACCCTCGGCGTGCCGCTGCTGCGCGAGGGTGAGGTGATCGGCATCATCGTCCTGGCGCGCCGGCGGGTGGAGCCTTTCTCCGACAAGCAGATCGAGCTGGTCGCCACGTTTGCCGACCAGGCCGTCATCGCCATCGAGAACGTGCGGTTGCTGACCGAGCAGCGCGAGGCGCTCGAGCGCTACTCGCTGGTGACCCAGGCGGTCGGCGAAGGCGTCTACGAGTGGGACATCGCGAGCAACATGGTTTCGGCGTCGCCCAGACTGGTCGAAATCTTCGGCTTCCCGGCGACGAGCGTCAGCGCCGACGCTTGGTTGATGCTCTTCCACCCCGACGAACTTCCGGCCTATCGCACGGCCATGCGCGCTTGCCTGAAAGGGGTGACGAAATCGCTCCACTGCGAGTATCGCATCGTGTCCGATTCCGGCAAAGAGCGCTGGGTGGAGGACAGCGCGCTGCCGGTTCGCGACGAGAACGGCCGGGCGGTGCGCATGATCGGCGCCGTCAGCGACATTTCCGAGCGCAAACGTTCCGAGACCGAGATCCGCGCCGCCCGCGACGCCGCGGAAGCGGCGAGTCAGGCGATCGAGGCCGCCTATCGGGACCTGAAGGCGGCGCAGGCCAATCTGATCCAGTCCGAGAAGATGGCCTCGCTCGGCCAGTTGACCGCGGGCATCGCCCATGAAATCAAGAACCCGCTCAATTTCGTCAACAATTTCGCCGGACTGTCGATCGAACTGCTGGACGAATTGCGGGAAGCGTCCAAGCCGGCGATGATCTCTCTCGATGCGGTCAGGCGCGAGGAATTCGGCGAGGCCATCGCCATGCTGACCGGCAATCTCGACAAGATCGCCGAGCATGGCCGGCGCGCCGACCGCATCATCAGGAGCATGCTCGAGCATTCGCGCGGCGGCGCGGGCGAGCGGCGCAGCGTCGACGTCAACGGCCTGATCGAGGAGGCGCTCAATCTCGCCTATCACGGCGCCCGCGCCCAGGACCAGAGCTTCAACATCACCTTGGAGCGCGATCTCGATGCCGCCCTTGCGCCGATGGAGCTGGTGCCGCAAGACATCACGCGCGTGTTCCTGAATTTGTTCAGCAACGGCTTCTACGCCGCCCACAAGCGGCAGCGCGAGGGCTCCCGGCAGAATTTCCAACCGGTGCTGAAGGTGGCGACGCGCAATCTCGGCGCCGAAGTGGAAATCCGCATCCGCGACAACGGCATCGGCATCCCCGCCGAGATCAAGGACAAGCTGTTCCAGCCGTTCTTCACCACCAAACCGACAGGCGAAGGCACCGGACTTGGTCTTTCGATCAGCTATGACATCGTGACGCAACAGCACGGCGGCACGATCGGCGTGGCAAGCGAAGTCGGGAAGTACACGGAGTTCACGATTCGCTTGCCGCGCGCGTTTCGAGCCATCAAATCAGGAACCGGCACATGAGCGTCAGCATTCTTGTGGTCGACGACGAACCCGACGTGGCCGACCTTTTCCGGCAGCGCTTTCGCCACGAGGTGCGCCAAGGCACCTATGTCATGCACTTCGCCGCGTCGGGCGAGCAGACGTTGCAGCTCCTCGCGGGCGAGATCAAGCCGCACCTCATCGTCATCCTGTCGGATATCAACATGCCCGGAATGGACGGGCTCACGCTGTTGCGCGAAGTCAAGAGGATGCGCCCCGGAATGCCGGTGATGATGGTCACGGCTTACGGCGACGACGAACGGCGGCGCAGGGCGAACGAATACGGCGCTATCGAGTTCATCACCAAACCGGTGGATTTCGAGCTGCTCAAGACGCACTTGCGCCGGCTGCACGACGAACCGCCGAAACACGTCTAAGGGCCGATATCCTTCCGCAACACCAGGGCATCGACCGGCGCGATCGGAGCGGCTTCGGACGATGCCGGTCGCCGCTGGTAATACCCGGGGCGCCGGCCGACCTCCCTGAAACCCAAGGCGAGATACAGCGCGCGCGCCGACGCGTTGTCGACGGCGACTTCCAGAAATATCGCCTTGGCGCCCGCGAGCTTGGCTTGCGAAACGGCCGCGGTCATCAGCGCACGCCCGACGCCGCGACGCCGCGCCGTCGGCAAAACCCCGATCGACAAGACCTCGCATTCGGTGCTGGCGGCCCGAAACAGACCGTAACCGCAAGGACGCGCGTCGTTCTCGAAGCCCGCCCAAAGGGCAAACGCGCCGGGCATCGCCAGCAATCGGCCGATGAAATCGCGACCCCAGGCATCCTGTGTGCCGGAATCCGCAGTGCTTGCCGTCTGCAATGCCGACAGCAGGTCCGCCATCGCGACGCCGGCCGGCTCGATACGGATGCGTGTCATCGGCGCGGTTCCGGCAGTCGCGCATCGGGCGCGCGAAGATAGAGCGGCGCCGGCGCGGGGGCGCCGGGGGCCGGAATGCCCCGCCGCGCGGCGACGGCCGCAATCGCCAGCGGATCGGGATCGGCCGGGCCGGCATCCGGAACTACCTCACGCGGTGCCAGATGGGCGGCAAGCAGATACGCGCCGCTGCCGACCAGCGCGACAGGGCCGACGGGGGGAAGCGCCGCCGCGGACTTGTAATCGAGCAGTGCCGGCGGCTTCAGAGGCCGCAACGCGCCATCGAAGGCTTGCGCATAAACCTCGCCGCGACGCGCATCGATGGCGGCGAGCACCGCGCACCGTGCCCGCAACCCGGCCGGCACGCCCTCGGCCAGCGCCTCGAGCGTGGTCACGCCGACGGCGGGGATTTTGGCCGCGAGACTCATGCCGCGCGCGGCGGCAAGACCGACGCGCAATCCGGTGAACGTTCCCGGCCCGACCGTGACCGCGAGCAGATCGAGATCGGACCAGGCGAGCCCGGAGTCTTTCAGCGCCTCTAGGATCAAGGGCAACAGGGACTCCGCTTGGCCCCTTGCCTGCGACACGCGGCGGACGGCGCGGGCGCGGCCATCCTCGACCACCGCCACCGAGCAGGCGCCAAGCGCGGTATCGAAGGCCAGGATGTTCACGGATGCGGCGCGGGCAGGCGTGTGCGTGCTATGGTCGCCGCCGATTCCGCATATCGCACGACGCCAACATGCCGCTGATCGAAATCGCCAAGCCCGCCTTCGACGTCGACCTCGACATCGCCTACGCCACCGCCGACAACTTCACCGGCGCGCCGGTCTATGGGCGCAGTGCCGCCTTTCTCAACGAAGAGGCGGCGGAGAAACTGCAAGCGGCGATCGGGCTCGCGCGCGGCATCAGCTTGCGCTTCAAGGTCTTCGACGCCTATCGCCCAACCGAAGCGCAGTGGAAGCTTTGGAACCATTCGCCGAACCCGGACTTCCTGGCCGACCCGCGGCGCGGCTCGCCGCATTCGCGCGGCGCCGCCGTGGACCTGACCTTGGTTGACGCCGAGGGGCGCGAGCTTCCCATGGGCACGCCGTTCGACGCCTTCACGCCGCTCTCGCACCACGGCCGCATCGACGTTCCCGAGGCGGCGCAGCGCAATCGCGCCGTGCTGCTCGGCCTGATGACCGCGGCGGGCTGGGACTTTTATCGGAACGAGTGGTGGCATTACCAGCTCTTCGACAGCCGGCGCTTTCCGCTTCTGTCAGACGCCGAAGCCGGCGTGCGCATGATGTAGCCGCGCCGGCGGTTCCGCGTCAGAGAATCTTGCACGCTTCATCGAAATCGAGCCGCGGATTGCGCGGAAACAACTTGGAATGATCGCCGTAGCCCAGGCTGCACAGGAAGTTCGACTTGATCGTGGTGCCGGCGAAGAATTCGGCGTCGACCTTGGCGTTGTCGAAGCCTGACATGGGCCCGCAATCGAGGCCGAGCGCGCGCGCCGCCAGGATCAGATAGGCGCCCTGCAGGGTTCCGTTCCGGAACGCGGTGGTCTCGCGGAACTTGGCGTCGTTGTACCAATGCACCGCCTCCGGCCGATGCGGAAAGAGCTTCGGCAGCTTGGACGGAAAATCGAGGTCGTAGGCGATGATCGCGACGGCCGCTGCCTGCATGGTCTTGTCGCGATTGGCGTCCGAGAGCGCCGGCGCCAGCCGCCGCTTCGCCTCCGGCGAGACCAGGAAGCGGAACCGGGCCGGATTGGAGTTCGCCGTCGTCGGGGCCATCTTGAGGAGCTCATAGAGCGCCTTCAGCATCACTTCGCTGACCGGCTTGTCGGTCCAAACATTGTGGGTCCGGGCGGCGCGGAAGATCAAATCGAGGCCGCTGTCGCTCAGGATCTGGGGCACTGGCTCGCTCCTTTCGATGCACGGGACTGAAGCAGGACGCAACCTTAGCGGCTCGCACGCCCATGCGCCACGTCCGGGGCGCCATGTGCGGCGCTGCGATTTGCACTAAGCTTGGTCAAGCCGCGAACCGGCGTTCAAGGAGGAGCCATGTATCGTCCCAATCCGTTGAAAGCGAAAATGCGCCAGGGCAAGCCGGTGGTCGGCCCTTGGCTCAGCACGTTGTCGCCGGACAACGCCGAGGTCTTGAGCACCTGCGGCTTCGACTTCTTGATCATGGACCAGGAGCATTCCGCCGGAACCGTGCCGCACGCCATCGATCAAATGCGCGCCGCCAAGGGAACCGACACGGCCATGCTGATCCGCGTGCCGTGGAACGACATGGTCTATCTGAAGAAGGCGCTGGACGCGGGCGTGGAGGGCGTCCTGATCCCCATGGTGGAGGACGCCGCCGCGGCCAAGGCGGCGGTCGGCGCCTGCCGCTATCCGCCGCAGGGCTTCCGGGGCGCTGCGGGTCAGATGCGCTCCACCGGCTACGGCAGCGCCGCCGACTACTACGACACGGTGAACGACAATCTGCTGGTCATGGTTCAGATCGAATCGGCAGGCGCCGTGAAGCGCATTCCCGAAATCGCCGCCACGCCAGGATTGGACATGGTGTTCATCGGCCCGCGCGATCTTTCGGCCTCCATCGGCAAGTTGAACAAATTCGACGACCCGGAGGTGAAGGCGCTGGTGAGCGAAGCCGAACAGCGCATCAAGGCATCGGGAAAATGGCTAGGCTCGGTCGCGACCGGCGCCGACGACGCGAAAGCCAAGATCGCGCGCGGCTACAACCTGCTGATACCGGCCAGCGACGTCTCGATCCTGCGCGCCGGCGCCATGGAACTTGCCAAGCGAATCAAGACTTAAGCTGGGCGCCAGGGCTAAAGCGGCTTCACGCTTCGTCAATCATCGGCAAATACTCTAGTCCCGTCCGCTTGCCGCAGGGGGCGAAGCGCCGGGCCATGATTCACGTCGTCTGTACGGTCGGCTTGAAACAGATTGCGTTGGTGCCGCAATTCGTCGCGCACTATCGCGCGCTCGGAGTCGGGCGAATCTGGCTGACGCTGCACGTCGGCGCGCGCCTCCCCGCAACGCCGGCGGCCGATGCGATCTGCACCGAAGCCATGCGCTTGCTGGAGAAGCTCGGCACGGAACCTCTGCCGTTTCTCATCGGCGACTTCGACGCCATGCTGGTGCGCAAGCGCCACGACGCCATTCAGGGCGCCCGCATCCCAAGCGGCGATTGGGTGCTCTGGGCGGATACGGACGAATTCCAGGTCTATCCGCGCGCCCTCGCCGAGCTGCTGGCCGAAGCGGACGATCAGAACGCCAATGCGATCGGCGGCGAATTGGTCGATCGTGTCGCGCGCGACGGCGCGCTCATCCGCTTCGACCCGGCCTTGCCCGTTTGGAGACAGTTTCCGCTCGGCAGCGACGTAACCCGCCGGGTCCTGCAAGGTTTCACCCATAAGGTGGCGGCCTCGAAGGGCAACGTGCTCGTCGGGCCCGGCCACCATGAAGCCTTGCCGAGCAGTCCGGTGCCGGTGATTTGGGCTCGCGACCTCGCGGCCATTCACCATTTCAAGTGGGACGACGGCGTGATCGCGCGCCTCGCGCTCCGCACGGAAGACGATTGGAAACGCCGCTGTCCGTGGTGGGTGGAGAGTCAGCGCTTCCTCGATCATGCGGCGGAACACGGCCACATCGATCTGACCGGCGCCGATACCTACGACTTCGGCGACGGAATGCACCGCGCCGACGACGCGGCTGCGTGGGCCTACGTGACGCAGCAACGCGCCGCCAATGTCCATTGGCACTTGCGCAAAGGCATGCAGGACGTGCCGTCGGCTGTCAAACCCGATGCGGTGCGCCAAGCGTCTTAGTGGCTCGTCGCGGCGCGCGCGTCAGATCCAGCGGCGCTCTTCCAAGCCTCTCGGCGTCGCCCGGTAATGGGTCAGGGTGCGGTCGGCGTGCGTGAGCCGCCAAGACAGCATCTTCTGCGCATAGTCGCGCATCTTGCCGGCGTAGGCAGGATCGGCCGCCAGATTGCGGAATTGGCCGGGATCGTTCCGCAGATCGAAGAACAGCGGCGGCAGGGCGGCGAAGTGCACGTATTTGTAGTCCTCGTCCTGCACCACGGCGAGCGAGCATTCGTCCATGCCGATGCCAAGCTCGGCTTCCGGCTTTGAATAGAACACGTCGCGGAAATCGAACTCGTAATGCACCTCGTTCCGCCAATCCGAGGGCGCCGGCCCGGTGCAGAACGGCAGCAGCGAGCGGCCGTCGCACTGACGTGGAATCGGCAGGCCGAGCCATTCGAGTATCGTCGGCACCGTGTCGATGGTTTCGGTGAAGCGATTGACGATCGTGCCGCGCGAGGCCTTCGCCTCGGGCCGCGGGTCGCGGACGATCATCGGGATGCGGAAGCTGGCGTCGCAATAGCCGACCTTGCCGAGCAGATAGTGATCGCCGAGCTGTTCGCCGTGATCGCAGGTGAAGAGAATGAGCGTATCGTCCCACTGCCCCGTCTCCTGCAGATAGCCGAAGACGCGGCCTAGTTGCTCGTCGATCTCGCTCATCAGGCCGAAATACGTGGCGCGCATCTGCCGCGCAGCCGCTTCGCCCATCTCGCTCGCGAGCCCCTTGCCGTCCTGAAAGAAATCCTTCTGCTGTGTGTTCCGGATGTAGAAGTCGAGCAGCGGATGCTGCGCCGCTTCCGCCTCGGCCGAAGCGCCCCGGA
Source organism: Candidatus Cybelea sp. (assembly GCA_035632095.1). Classification (GTDB taxonomy): domain Bacteria; phylum Pseudomonadota; class Alphaproteobacteria; order Ferrovibrionales; family Ferrovibrionaceae; genus DASQHM01. The sequence goes on from DASQHM010000259.1 coordinate 17,216, forward strand.
TAGGGGGTTCCATGTCGGCGGGATCGTACATGGCGTGATACGGCGCCGGCGCGATAAACATGGGATGCGGCCGGTAGTAGCCGAGATGTAGGAACCACGGCCTGTCGCCGCGGCCGCGGAGATAGCCGAGCCCGCGTTCGGTGAACCAGCGCGTGTCCGAAAGCTCGGCCGGAATGCGGGATGGCAGCGGCGTGGCGCCATGCTTGCCGTCGTTGGCGCCGTCCGGCAACCAGATATCCCAACGGTTTTCCGGCAACGGGTGGCCGTGGCCCGCCACCCAGGCGAAATACGCTTCCATGTACGGCTCGAACGTGCCGACCGGGCGGAAGCCCTCCATAACGTCGCCGAGGATGAAGAAGCGGGGATCCTTCGCGCTCGTGGTGCGGGGATCGGGCGTGGTGGTGGTATAGCCGATCAGCGCCGGGTCATAGCCGCCCTTGCGCAACTCGAAGCCGAGATTGGTGAAGCGCGCATCGAGCGGAATGGTGTTCTGCACCGCGCGATGGTTCATCTGATACATGCCGGTGAGCAGGCTCGCCCGCGCCGGGCCGCAGGGGCTCGTCTGGGTGAAGTGATTGCGGAAGGTGACGCCCTCGGCGCAGAGGCGATCGAGGTTCGGCGTGCGCAGATGCTTGGTGCCGAGCTTGGCAAGTATGTCGCCGCGCCATTGGTCGACGACAATTAGCAGTACATTCTTTCGCGTCATTCCCCACCCCCGTGGCGGCCGCGAGGGAAACTATCGAGTGCCAATGTTGCGGGCAAGCCTTCATCGCCAGCGACGCAAACGGGCGCGGTGCGTGTCGAAGGGGTCGAAGGGTGAGTCAGATCGCGGCCGGTTCCACCGCAGACGCCGCAGAGGGCCGCGAAGAAACGCAAAGACTGTTGCTATTCGTCCAGTGGACCTTTGCGATCTCCGCGTCCTCCGCGGTCAAGCTGAATTGTCCGCGCCGCGCTCAAATGTCGGCGAAGGCACCGTGGCGGCCCTTGCCCGCTGCGAACCGCGCGGCCCCGGCGATGCCTTCGCGCTGAACCACGGCCATGCCGCGCCCGCCCTCCTCCGCCAAGGCCTGGGGCAACGGCAGCTCCCACTGCCGGTAGGCCGACATGCGGTCGGCTTGCATGCAGAATTGCGGGAAGCGCGCGATCTCGGCCGCGAGCTTTTCCGCTTCCTGCCGCGACTGGCCCTTTGGCACCAGGCGATTGGCGAGGCCGATGTCGAAGGCTTCCCGTGCCGGCACCGGGCGGCCGGTGAGGATCAGATCGAGCGCGCGGCTCATGCCGATCAGCCGCGGCAGGCGGATCGTGCCGCCGTCGATCAGCGGCACGCCCCAGCGCCGGCAATAAACGCCGAACACGGCATCCTCTTCGACGACGCGCAGGTCGCACCACAGCGCCAACTCCAAACCGCCCGCCACGGCGAAGCCGGACACGGCGGCGATCACCGGCTTGTTGAGTAGAAGCCGCGTCGGACCCATGGGTCCTTCGCCGAGCGGGCCCAGGCTGTTCCGTTTCGCGCCCGAGGCCACAGCCTTCAAGTCGGCGCCGGCGCAGAACGAACCTCCTTCGCCCCAGAACACGGCGACCGATGCCTCCGCGTCCGCGTCGAAGGCGCGAAAAGCTGCCAGCAGCGCCAAGGCCGTCGGCCCGTCGACCGCATTCTTCACCTCGGGCCGGCTCAGGATCACCGTGGTGATTGCGCCGCTCTTCTCCACCCGCACGCTCATGGCTGCCTCCTTGCCGTGTTGCCTCGCTGACCGGATGATTCCATCCCGCCACATGACGCGCTAGGCTCGCATCCGTTCGGCGTCAAGGGGGGCGTCGCAATTCCCGAATCGGTACAAAGACGGCTGACCGCGATCCTCGCCGCAGACGTGGCCGGGTACAGCCGGCTCATGGGCGCGGACGAGGCCGGGACGGCGCGGGCCTTGCGCGAGCATCAGGCTGCGGTCCGACCCATCGTCGACCGCTATGGCGGCCGGATCGCCAACACCGCCGGCGACAGCGTGCTGATCGAGTTCCCCTCGGTGGTCGCGGCGGTGGAATGCGCGCTCGCCGTGCAGGCGCTCATGGCGGAGCGCAACGCCGGACAGCCTGAAGACCGGCGGATGCTCTACCGCGTCGGCATCAATCTCGGCGACGTGATCGTCGAGGCGAACGGCGATCTCATCGGCGACGGTGTGAACGTCGCGGC
>DASQHM010000260.1:0-11560 GCA_035632095.1 Candidatus Cybelea sp.
ATTGGGCGAAGCGGCTCGGCAAGCGGGCGCTGCACGCGCGGCAGATTTCTGCCCGCGGCGGCGAACTCTGGTGCGAGGAACGCGGCGCGAGAGTCTCCATCGCGGGCCATTGCGCCTTCTACATGGAAGGCGCCGTCCAACTATGATGCGCGCCGCGGCCGATCGCTTCGAAATCGTAGCGGCGACGTCCGCGCCGGATATCGCGGCGGCGAAGCGGCTCTGTCTCGAATACGCGCGTTCGCTCGACTTTTCGCTCTGCTTCCAGGATTTCGACGCCGAGATGGCGGCGTTTCCAGGCGAGTACGCGCCGCCGAAGGGCGCGCTGCTGCTGGCCAAGCGCGACGGGCGGCCGGTCGGCGTCGTCGCCTTGCGCGAGATCGAAAGCGGCGTCTCCGAGATGAAGCGGCTCTACCTCACGCCCGATTGCCGCAAGAGCGGCCTCGGCCGCGCGCTGGTGCAGGCGATCATCGCCGAGGCGCGCCGCCTCGGGTATCGCGCCATGCGCCTCGATACGGTCGAGCACGCCATGCGCCCGGCCATCGCGCTCTATCGCGCCCTGGGCTTTCGGGAGATCCCGCCCTATACGGTCAACCCGCAGCCCGACGTGCTCTACATGGAGCTGGCGCTTTGAGCTAATCTCGCTCCCTGCGGCAGCGTGGGGAGGCAAGCGTGGCGCACAGGATCGCGGTCATCGCCGGCGACGGCATCGGCAAGGAAGTGGTGCCGGAAGGCATTCGCGTTTTGGAAGCGGCGGGCCGCAAATTCGGCATTCGCTTCGAATGGCGCGCGTTCGACTGGAGTTGCGAGCAATATCTCGCCACCGGCCGCATGATGCCCGAAGACGGGCTGAAGCAACTTTCAGCCTACGAGTGCGTGTTCCTCGGCGCCGTCGGCCAGCCCAACGTGCCCGATCACGTCTCGCTCTGGGGCCTGCTGATCCCCATGCGCCGTGGCTTCCATCAATACGTGAACCTGCGCCCGGTGCGTTTGCTGCCGGGCATGACGTCGCCGCTCCGCGACCGGGGACCGAAGGACATCGACATGGTGATCCTGCGGGAGAACGTGGAAGGCGAGTATTCCGAAATCGGCGGCCGGCTCTACCAGGGCAGCGACCAGGAAATGGCCATGCAGCAGACGGTGTTCACGCGCCAAGGCTGCGACCGGATCATCCGTTACGCCTTCGAGCTGGCGCGCACGCGGCCGCGCAAGCACGTGACCTCGGCCACCAAGTCGAACGGCATCATCCACACCATGCCCTACTGGGACGAGCGCTTTAAGGCCATCGCCGCGGAATATCCCGACGTAAAGACCGCGCAGTTCCACATCGACATTCTGTGCGCGCATTTCGTGGCGCACCCGGATTGGTTCGACGTGGTGGTGGGCTCCAACCTGTTCGGCGACATCCTGTCGGACCTCGGGCCGGCGGTCGCCGGCTCCATCGGCATCGCGCCGTCCGGCAACATCAATCCGGAGCGCAAGTTTCCGTCCATGTTCGAGCCGGTGCACGGCTCGGCGCCCGACATCGCCGGGCGCAACATCGCCAACCCCATCGGCCAGATCTGGTCCGGCGCCATGATGCTGCGGCACCTCGGCCATGGGGATGCGGCCGACACGGTGGAAGCCGCCATCCAGCGCGTGGTCAAGGAAGGGCGCACGCTGACCCGCGATCTCGGCGGCCAGGCCTCGACCCAGGACGTAGGCAAAGCGGTGGCCGAGGCGCTGTAGGTCGCGCCGAGTGAACCCTCTCCGCCCTGAAAATGGGGGAAAGGCATCGACGCGGTTGCTCCGGCGTCAATAGGTGAGGTGGGTGTCGCGTCGCGGCCGTGATGTCTACGGCCCAGTCGAGGTACAACAACCTACCTCACCCGCTCGCCACGCTCGCAACCTCTCCCCCCGCACGCGGGCGGAGAGGGTTTCAATACGTCACCTGCCGGAGGAACGTGCGCTCCTCGCTCAGGATGAAGCGCTCGCGCTGGGCGAAGGCGAAGTTGGCTGCGCCGTCCTTGTCCGATCTGATCCGCGCCCGATACGCCTCGTACGCGGCGAGGCTTTCGAACGATATCAAGGCCAGCGCCACGTTGTTGGTGCCCTCGTGCGGCATGTAATAGCCGATCAATGCGCCGCCGCAGGCGGGGATGATCTTCAGCCAGTTGCGGGCATAGGTTTCGAACGCTTCGGCCTTGAAGGGGTCGATCACGTAGCGGATGCAGCAGGTCACGGTCATGGGTCGCTCCGTCGTCGGAAGCCGGCACACTAGCCGCGATCGAGAGAGGCACGCTTCGGCCAATGCCGAAGCATTGCTACTTAAGCAGAGATGTCCAATTCGCGCTTGAGCCAGGCCCGGCCCGAAGGCGTGAACGCAACGATGCGGCTGGATTTGGCCTGCTTCAGCAGGCCGCGCTCGAAGAGCATGCCGAGCAATCCGGCGCCGAGCGCGCCGGCAAGGTGCGGACGCCGCTCGCTCCAATCGAGGCAGGCGCGGGTGAGGGGGCGCGGTCCCTCCCGCAGCGCCGTCACGTCGATGCCGCAGCCGCGGAACCAGTCGCTGCCCTTGGCGGTCACGGCGAATTCTCCGTCGTGCCGGCGCAGCAAGCGCCGCCGCAGCAAGGCCTCGGCGACCGCCACGCCGATCTCGCCCGCCAGATGGTCGTAGCACCGCCGCGCCTGGCGCATGGGCTCGGGCGTCGCCACGCGGCGAGCCCGCAACTTCGGCGGCGGCGCGATCAGCGACAGCGCCTCGATGGCGCGCGCCACCGGCTCGCCGGCCAGGCGGTAATAGCGATGCCGCCCATGCTGCTCGACGCTCAGCAAATTGCCGGCGACCAGTTGCGACAGGTGGCCGCTCATGGTCTGCGGCGTCACGTTGGCGATGTAGGCGAGCTCCGACGCCGGCAGCGCTTCGCCGCCCATGAGCGCCACGCAGATGCTGGCCCGCGACGGATCGCCGAGCAGCGCCGCGACGATCGCGATGTCGGTCTGACCGGCCATGCGTCCAGTTTTCGCCGGTCTCATTGCGCGGGTCAAGGATGAACGCTTCGATGTCGACCGAAGTGTTCCTTGTCCCCGTCGGACGCGGCGCAGCCTATGTTTCGCCGGAACAACCATCGAAACGGAGCAGGACCATGACCGCAGCCATGCAAATCGACACGGACGCACAGATCTACGCGGCTGGGCGCGTTTTCCATCAATGGCATGAATGCGTGAAGGCGCACGACATCGACGCCTTGATGACGCTGTATGCCGACGACGCGGTGTTCGAAAGCCCGCTGGTGCCGGCCATTCTCGACGGCCATGCATCGGGCGTGCTGCGCGGCCATGGCGAGATAAGGTCGTTTTTCGCCGCGGCCGACCGCAAGCGGCCCGTGACCATCGTGCGCGGTTTTCGCACCGGGCGCTATTTCACCGACGGCCAGACGCTGTTCTGGGAGTATCCGCGCGAAACGCCCGATGGCGATCAGCTCGAATTGGCCGAGGTGATGGACATCGACGGCGGGCTGATCCGCCACCATCGCGTCTATTGGGGTTGGATCGGCTTCCGGCAACTCTTCGGCAATCTGCTCGGCAAGCCGCGCGCCCCTCGGCCCCCGATCGTCGAAGGCTGAGGGGCGCCGAAGCTACTTCGCGTCCGGCGGGATCACGCGCATGAAGAACGACGTCGGCTTCTGGTTCGGGCCGAAGGGTCCCGGCACCTTGTTGCTCACCGGCGGCAGGCTCTTCAGGTAGGCGGCGACGGCATAGGCGTCGCGGTCGGTAAGCCCTGCAAAGGCGTGCCACGGCATGATGGGCGCAAGCGCGCGTCCGTCGGGCCGCTTGCCGGTGCGGATCGCGGTGACGATCTCCTTCTTGCTCCAGGCGCCGAGGCCGGTCGCTTTGTCCGGCGTCAGGTTCGGGCCGTAGAAGACGCCGAGGTTGGGGATTTCAAATCCCACGTTGGAGCCGCCGAGAAACCGCTTCATGTCCGGCTGGCCGAGCAGCGCGCCCGGCGTGTGGCAGTCGTTGCAGGAAATCACGCCCACCAGATACTTTCCGCGCGCGACGTCGTCCGCCGCGGAGACAGGTTCGGCCGCGGCGACGGCCGCCATGGCCATTGCCGTCCCGATCAGGATTACGCGAAGCATGTCGCCCCCCTCGAATGAAAATGCAGCGGATCAAGTATGCCCCAGCACGCGGTGCGGTTTGTAGGGCTGATTGAGCGATTTGATTTCCTCCGGCGAAAGCTTGATGTCGAGCGCCTTCACGGCTTCTTCCAGGTGCTGCAGCTTGCTGGCTCCGACGATGGGCGAGGTGACGCCCGGCTGATGCAGCAGCCAGGCGAGCGCCACTTGCGCGTTGGAGACGCCGCGCTTCCCCGCAATCTCGCCCACCCGTTCCACAACCTTGAAGTCGTCGTCCTGGTAATACATGGACTGTGCGAATTCGTCGCCTTTGGCGCGAGCCGTCTCGCCGAAATCCTGGCGACGGCGGTTGCCAGCGAGGAAGCCGCGGGCGAGCGGGCTCCACGGTATGACGCCGATACCCTCGGCGCGGCAGAGCGGGATCATCTCGCGCTCCTCCTCGCGGTAGACCATGTTGTAGTGGTTTTGCATGGTGACGAAGCGGCTGAAGCCGCGGCTGTCCGATACGGCGAGCGACTTGGCGAATTGCCACGCATACATGGACGATGCGCCGATATAGAGCGCCTTGCCCGCCTTGACCACGTCGCTCAACGCCTCCAGGGTCTCTTCCCAGGGCGTGTTCGCGTCGGCGCGGTGAATCTGATAGAGGTCGACGTAGTCGAGCTGCAGCCGCTTCAGGCTGGCGTCGATCGCATGCATGATGTGCTTGCGCGACAGGCCGCGCTCGTTCGGTGTCGGACCCATGACGTTGAACACCTTGGTCGCGACGACCACCTGTTCGCGCTTCGGGGCGAACTCCTTCAACGCGCGGCCGAGCACCGCTTCGCTTTCGCCCTGGCTGTAGACGTCGGCGGTATCGAAGAAATTGATGCCGAGCTCCAGCGCGCGTTTGATGAACGGGCGGCTTGCCGCGTCGTCCAGCACCCAATCGCGCCATTTCGAGCTGCCGTAGGTCATGGTGCCGAGGCAGATGCGGCTCACCTTCAAGCCGGTGGCGCCGAGACGTACATAGTCCATCGATGAACCCTCCCGTTCAAACCGCGGCCGCGAGCACGCGGAACAGTCGCTCGATGTCGGCCTCGTTGTTGTAAAGATGCGGCGTCACCCGGAGCGAATCGCCGCGCACGCTCACGAACACGTTGGCTTCCGCGAGCCGTTCCGGCAGGCCGCGCGGAACGCCGGACGCAAAGCGCAAGCCGAGGAAATGCGGCGCGCGCAGGTCCGCCGGCACCGAGGTCAAGCCTAGGCGCGCCGCCCGCTCGGCGATTTGCCGCGTCGTCGCGCCGAGCGTCTCGGCGATGGCCGCGACGCTCCACGAAAGGATTTGCTCGAGCGATGCGATCGCCATCGGCATGAGGGCGAAGTTCGAGCGTTCGCCCACGTCGAAACGGCGCGCGCCGGCTTGATAGGCATCGCGATAGTTCACCAGTCCGGCGAAATCCTCCGAGCCTAGCCGCGCGATCCAATTGTGCTCGATCGGCATACCCTGGTGGCGGCGCGGCGCCGCGTATAGGAAGCCGAGGCTGTAAGGACCGAGCAGCCACTTGTATGTGGCGGCCACCGCGAAATCCGGGTCGATCCGGCGCACGTCGAAGGGCCAGGCGCCGATCGATTGGGTGGCATCGACGGCGAGCGCGGCGCCCACGTGCCGGAGCCTCGCGGAGACCGCCGCCAGATCGACGATGCCGCCGTCCGTCCAATGGCAATGGGGCAGGGCGGCGATGGCGGTGCGCTCGTCGATCTGCGCCAGCACGGCGCGCGTCCAATCGCCGTCAGCGGGCCGCGCGACCACGACGAGTTCCGCATCGCGCGCGCCGGCAAGCTCGCGCCACGCGTAGACGTTCGAGGGAAACTGTTCGGCCAGCACCACGATGCGGCTGCCGGCGCGGACCGGCAGGTTGGCAGCCGCCACCGCCATGCCATAGCTGGCGGAGGGTACGATGGCGACGTCATCGGCCGTGGCGCCGATCAGCTCGGCGAACAACTCGCGCGCCCGCTCGGAGCCGGTGAAGAAATCGACCGGCCGGATGGTCCAGGGCGAGGATTTCCGGGCGACCCCGCGGCTGCCCGCATCGCGTGCGGCGCTCGGCACGGGCGACATATAGGCGCAGTTCAGGTAGGCCACGTCGCCCGGAATATCGAACAGATGGCGCTGGCAGGGAATGGGCGGCATGGCTGTCCCGACGGGTTGGAAATCCATTTTAACCATGTCGCGCCGCGCTCACAGCGGTCACATTGCACCGCGACAAATCGAGCATTGACTTGAGCCCAACGCACCCTAGTATCCCCGGCGGGACACGCCCCCCCAACGGGGCGCAACGTTCTGGAAGGAACGCACACATGACCAAACCGGTCGCGCGGCCCTCGACGCCGCATTTCTCTTCCGGCCCCTGCGCCAAGCGCCCGGGCTGGACCCCCGACATCCTCAAGGGCGCCGCCGTGGGCCGTTCGCATCGGTCCAAAGAAGGCAAGGCCAAGCTGGTCGAAGTGATCGAGCGCTCGCGCAAGGTGCTCGGCATTCCGGCCGAATGGCGCATCGGCATCGTGCCCGCCTCCGACACGGGCGCGGTCGAGATGGCGCTGTGGTCGATGATCGGGCCGAGACCCGTGACCATGCTGGCTTGGGAAAGCTTCGGCTCCGAATGGGTCAGCGACGTGGTCAAGCAGCTAAAGCCCAAGGACGCCAAGACGGTCAAGACCGACTACGGCAAGCTGCCCGACCTTGCCAAGGTCGATTGGTCGAACGACGTGGTGTTCACCTGGAACGGCACCACTTCGGGCGTGCGCGTGCCGAACGGCGATTGGATTCCCGACGACCGCCAGGGGCTTTCGATCTGCGATGCGACGTCCGCCGTGTTCGCCATGGATCTGCCCTGGACTAAGCTCGATGTGGTCACGTGGTCGTGGCAGAAGGTGCTCGGCGGCGAGGCCGGTCACGGCATGCTGGTCTTGAGCCCGCGCGCCGTGGCGCGGCTCGAAAGCTACACGCCGCCTTGGCCGCTGCCGAAAATCTTCCGCATGACCAAGGACGGCAAGCTGATCGAGGGCATCTTCAAGGGCGAGACCATCAATACGCCGTCGCTGATCTGCGTCGAGGATCAGATCGACGCGCTGGCTTGGGCCGAGAAGCTCGGCGGCGTGAAGGCACTGATCGCGCGCTCGGAGAGCAACTTCAAGGCGCTCGCCGATTGGATGCGGGGACAGAACAAGCCCTGGGTCGACTTCCTGGCGGAAGCGCCGGCGACGCGGTCCTGCACCAGCGTCTGCATGAAGATCGTCGATCCGTGGTTCCAGGCGCTCGATGCGGCCGGCAAGGACGCGGCGGCGAAGCAGCTCGCCGCCATGCTCGAAAAGGAGAAGGTCGCCTACGACATCGGCGCCTATCGCGACGCGCCGCCGGGCCTGCGCATCTGGTGCGGCGCCACCATCGAGACCTCCGACATCCGCGCGCTGACGCCTTGGCTCGATTGGGCCTGGGGCGAGCTCAAAGCCTCATCCAAGGCGGTGTGACATGCCCAAGGTCCTGATCTCCGACGAACTCAGCCCGGCAGCGGTGCAGATCTTCCGTGACCGCGGCATCGACGTGGATGTGAAGCCGGGCCTCAAGCCCGACGAGTTGCTTGCCGTCATCGGCGGCTACGACGGCCTCGCCATCCGCTCCGCGACCAAGGTGACGCCGAAGGTGCTTGCGGCGGCGACCAGGTTGAAGGTGGTGGGCCGCGCCGGCATCGGCGTCGACAACGTCGACCTCCCGGCGGCGACGGCGCGGGGCGTTTGCGTGATGAACACGCCGTTCGGCAATTCCATCACCACGGCGGAGCACGCGATCTCGCTCATGCTGGCCTTGGCGCGGCAGATTCCGCAGGCCGACCGTTCGACCCAGGCCGGAAAGTGGGAGAAGTCCCGCTTCATGGGTGTGGAACTCTACGGCAAGACGCTCGGCATCATCGGCTGCGGCAACATCGGCTCGATCGTGGCCGACCGCGCGCTCGGTTTGAAGATGCGCGTGGTGGCGTACGATCCGTTCCTCTCGCCGGAGCGCGCCGTCAATCTCGGCGTCGAGAAGGTCGAGCTGGACGATCTTTTGCGCCGCGCCGATTTCATCAGCCTGCACACGCCGCTGACCGACCAGACCCGCGGCATCCTGAACAAGGACTCTCTTGCGAAGTGCAAGAAGGGCGTGCGCATCGTGAATTGCGCCCGCGGCGGCCTGGTGGTGGAGCAGGATCTGCGCGCGGCCTTGGACTCAGGGCACGTGGCCGGCGCGGCGGCGGACGTGTTCTCGGTGGAACCGGCCAAGGAAAATCCGCTGTTCGGCCAGGAGAACGTGGTGGCGACGCCGCATCTCGGCGCATCGACCGCGGAAGCGCAGGAGAACGTGGCGCTGCAGGTGGCGGAGCAGATGTCCGACTATCTCCTGCTCGGCGCCGTGACCAACGCCATCAACATGCCGTCGGTGAGCGCCGAGGAAGCACCGAAGCTGCGTCCCTATATGAAGCTCGCGGAACAGCTCGGCTCCTTCGCCGGCCAGCTGACCGAGACCGGACTCAAGAAGGTGACCATCGAGTATGAGGGTCACGTAGCGACGTTGAACACGCGGCCGCTCACGGCCATCGTGCTCCAGGGTCTGCTGGCGCCGCAGCTCGATTCGGTGAACATGGTGAACGCGCCGATCCTCGCCAAGGAGCGCGACATCGACGTGACCGAGATCAAGCACGAGCGCGAGGGCGACTATCACACGTTGATCAGCGTCACGGTCGCGACCGAGCGGCAGACGCGTACCGTCGCCGGCACGCTCTTCGCCGACAAACGTCCGCGCGTGGTGCAGATCAAGGGCATCAAGGTCGAGGCCGAGCTCGGGCCGCACATGCTCTACGTCACCAACGAGGACAAGCCGGGCTTCATCGGCAGCCTTGGAACCATCCTCGGCGAGAACGGCATCAATATCGCGACCTTCCACCTCGGCCGCTCGGCGCCGGGCAAGGACGCGATCGCCTTGATCGAAGTCGATGGGCCCATTGCCGATGTGGTGGTCGACAAGGTGCAAGCCCTGCCGCAAGTCCGCCAGGTCAAGGCGCTGACGTTCTGAGGCGGCGAAGCGCCTCATCCAGAGCTTGCCGAAGCATGAGGGCCCCGGCTGGTCTCGCGGGGCCGATTGTGCTTTAACACCATCGCCATGACCGAATATTCCAACAAGGGGCTGCTGCCCGCGGGCCTGCAGGACGCGCTGCCGCCGGACGCGGAGTGGGAGGCGCATGTGATCGAGCGCCTGCTCGGCCTGTTCGACCGGCATGGCTATCGCCGCGTCAAGCCGCCGCTCATCGAATTCGAGGAAACGCTGCTGGCCGCCAGCGGCAAACCGCTCGCGCCGCAGATGTTCCGGGTCATGGATCCGGTGTCGCAGCGCATGCTGGCGGTGCGGCCCGACATCACCTTGCAAGTGGCGCGCATCGCCGAGACGCGTTTGGCGGATGCGCCGCGGCCGCTCAGGCTTTCCTATGCCGGCCAGGTGCTGCGCGTACGCGGCACGCAGCTCCGGCCGGAGCGTCAATTCGCGCAAGCCGGCCTCGAATTGATCGGCGCCGCGTCGCTTGCGGCCGATGTCGAAGTGGTTCTGCTCGCCGCGGAAGCGCTGGCCGATCTCGGCGTGCGGCACGGTTCCATCGACCTCACGCAACCCATGCTGGTTCCGGCGGTCTGCCGCGGCATCGGCCTGACGCCGGCGCAAGCCGAAGCGGCGCGGCTCGCGCTCGACCACAAGGACGCGGGCGCGCTGGCGACGGCGGTCGGCGACAAGGCGCCGGTATTGAACAAGCTGCTGGCCGCCACCGGCCCCGCCGAGAAGGTCATGGCCAAGCTTTCGGCCCTTGCTTTGCCGAAGGAAGCCAAGGCGCAGGTGACCGAGCTCGGCGATCTGGTTCGGCGCGTGGCTGAAGCGGCGCCGACGCTCACGCTCACTATCGACGCGGGCGAGTTCCGCAATTTCGAGTACCACACCGGCATTTCGTTCACGCTGTTCGCGCGCGACGTGGCGGGCGAACTCGGCCGCGGCGGCCGCTATCTCGGCGGCGGCGAGGAACCGGCGACGGGCTTCACGCTCTATCTCGACTCGCTGCTGCGTGCGGTCCCGCCGGCGCAGGCCGACAAGACGCTGTTCGTTCCCGAAAGCACCGCGGCCGCCGACGCCGCAAAGCACCGCACCGCCGGATGGCGCACAGTGCAGGGGCTCGACCGGGTGAAAGACGCGCGCGCCGAGGCTCGGCGGCTCGGCTGCAGTCACGTTCTGCTCGCCGGTAAGATCGAAAAGGCGGACAAGGCATGACCAATGTGGTGGTCGTCGGCTCGCAATGGGGCGACGAAGGCAAAGGCAAGATCGTGGACTGGCTCTCGGAGCGCGCCGACGTGGTGGTGCGTTTCCAGGGCGGACACAATGCCGGCCATACGCTGGTCATCGGCGGCGTGACCTACAAGCTGGCGCTGCTGCCCTCGGGCGTGGTGCGCGGCAAGCTCAGCGTGATCGGCAACGGCGTCGTGGTCGATCCCTGGGCCTTGCTCGAAGAGATCGACCGGCTGGCCAATCTCGGCGTCAAGGTCACGCCCGAGACCTTGAAGATCGCCGACAACGCCACCTTGATCCTGCCGCTGCATCGCGACCTCGACGCGCTGCGCGAGGACACCAACAGCCTCGTTCAGATCGGCACCACCCGGCGCGGCATCGGGCCGGCCTATGAGGACAAGGTCGGCCGGCGGGCGATCCGCATCTGCGACCTGTCGGACCGCGAGACCATTGCGGCCAAGGTCGACACGCTCCTGCATCATCACAACGCGCTTCGTTCGGGCCTCGGCCGCGACGCCATCGACCGCGACGGCCTGATCCGCGAGCTGGAAGCGGTGGCCGCGCGCATTCTTCCGTTCGCGGATCCGGTCTGGCGGCGGCTCGATCAGGCGCGCCGCGCCGGCCGCCGCATCTTGTTCGAAGGCGCGCAGGGCGCCATGCTCGACGTGGATCACGGCACCTATCCGTTCGTCACCTCGTCGAACACACACCCCGGCCAGGCCAGCATCGGCGCGGGGATCGGCCACGACGGCGTCGGCTTCGTGCTCGGCATCACCAAGGCTTATACGACGCGCGTCGGCGCCGGACCGTTCCCGACGGAATTGCACGACGACGTCGGCCGCGGTCTCGGCGAGCGCGGCCGCGAGTTCGGCACCAATACCGGCCGTGCGCGCCGCTGCGGCTGGTTCGATGCGGTGATGGTGCGCCAGGCCGTGCGGGTCAACGGCATCACCGGCATCGCCTTGACCAAGCTCGACGTGCTCGACGGCATGAAGGAGCTCAAGGTCTGCACCGGCTATCGCATCGGCGGCGAGAAGCTCGACTTCATGCCGGCCAGCATGTCGCGGCAGGCGGCGGTGCAGCCGGTCTATGAGACGCTGGAGGGCTG
>DASQHM010000261.1:0-23387 GCA_035632095.1 Candidatus Cybelea sp.
TCCAGCGCGCGCCGAATACGGGTTCTTTGTGCGGCGTCGGCGGCAACTCCCAGGCGCCGGTCGACGGCGGTCTGATCTCGGCATCGACATGCACGTCGAGCAGAAACGGCTTGTTGGCCCTTATTGCGTGCTCCAACGCGCCCTTGAAATCCTCCGATTTGGTCACGGTGAGGCCTTCGACGCCGGCCGCGCGCGCCCATGCGGCGAAATCGGGATTGTACGGCGTCTTGTTGGGGCCCTCGTGGAACATGGTGCCGAGTTCGCGGCCGCCGAACATTCCGAGCTGGATGTCCCGGATCGATGCCCAGCCGAAGTTGTTCCAGATCACCCAAACCACCGGAATGTCGTACTCCACCGCGGTGCAGAGCACGTGCGGCACCATGCTGAAGCAGCCGTCGCCGGCAATCGCCACGACAGGCCGGTCCGGCGCCGCAAGTTTGGCGCCAAGGGCGCCCGCCGCGCCGAAGCCCATACCGGAAAAACCCCAGGAGTTGAGCATGGTCTGCGGCCGTCGCGCGTTCCAAAACTGCATGTACCAATTGTGATTTACGCCCACATCGCATGCGAGGATGGCGTCATCCGGCAGCACCGTTTGGCAATCGGCGACGACGCGCTCGGGCCGGATCGGACTGGAATGCAAATCGAAGTTCGGCTGCGTGAATTGCTCCCATTTGGCGCGCCATGTCTTGATGTCGGCGTGCCAGGTGGCGAGCGCCCGCCCGCGCTTGGGCGCGCGCCGCTCGATCTCGGCCAGCAGCTGCCGCAGAAAAGTCCGGGCATCGGCGAGAACGCCGATGTCGGGGGGATAGTTGCGGCCAAGCTCGGCCGGATCGAGGTCGACATGGATCAGTTTGCTGTGCGGAAAATTCCATGAATAGCCCGGCAGCCACGACGACGCGGAGCGGTCATCGAAACGGGCGCCGACGGCGAGGACGACGTCGGCGCGCCGGCCTGCTTCGTTCGCCGGATAGGCGCCGTTGCGGCCAATGAAACCGAGCGACAGCGGATCCATCATGTCGAGACAGCCCATGCCGTTCGGCGAGGAAATGACCGGAATTTGCAGGCGATGCGCGAGCTCCGTCAACTCGCCGCCCGCTTCGGAAAGCGTGGCCCCATGACCGATGAAGAGGACCGGCCGCTCGGCATTCAGAAGCAAGTCGACGCAAGCCGCCACCTGCTCCGGCGCAGCCCCGCTCCGTTGCGCGTTCAGCGGCGGCGCGGCCGGCGGAATCTCTACATCGTCTTCTTCCTGGAAGACGTTGAACGGGACATCCACGTTCACCGGCCCGGGACGCCCGGCCATCATCGTGGTCATCGCCTGACGCAGCGCGAGTGGCAGCATATCGACGCGCGTCGGCTGGAAACTGCGTTTCACCACTGGGCGGATGATGTTGGGAAAATCCGCCTGGAAGTGACGGTTGATTTCTTGGAACGGGCTTCGGTTGAACTGCTGCGTCGGCACGTTCGCAGTAATCGCAAATACTGCCGAGGAATCCGACAGCGCGACCGCGAGCGGCATCACGATGTTGCACGAGCCGGGCCCGCACGACGTCAGCGTCGCCACCGGTTCGTGGCGCACGCGAAAATACGCATCCGCCATATGTCCGGCGACTTGCTCGTGGCGCGGCGAAACCATTGTTATCCGGTCGCGCGCGTCATGGAGGGAATCAAGCATGCCGACGTTGCCGTGCCCGCAAATGCCAAAGACGTAAGGGATCCTGTTCTTGATGAGATACTCGGTGACCAGGTCGGCGCCCTTCATTCTTGCCATAAGCTTCGTCTCCGTTCTCACCCGCAGCACCGCACGCCGCCAAGGTATAATTGCGACAATGTGGCAGCGACTTTAATGATATCGGTGAGACGCTGACAAGGCCGGGTGACGCCAATCGAACGTCCCATCCACTTTGCGGTCGTTGTCGGAGGGGGCAGCGTTGTCGTGCCGGATCGGGGCTCTACCACGGGGCGGAACCGCGCGCGGCACCGCTTCACCTGCCCGTGCCAGGTGCGACGTCCGGCGATACCGGAGATGACGTCTCCTTAGCCATGCAGCGCGCGGCAATCGCGGCATCCCTGTTCTGCAGCGAGGTCCGGCGACCGGCTCCAGCCTCTAGGAGCGGTTGCTTCGGTGCTGCCGGCCGCTGCCATTGATGCGCACTTCGCGAAGCGCCGAGTCAACCAGCGACCTGGCGATCCAGCCGGCGATATTCTCGATCTCCTTGTGGCTCGAACCCCAGATGTCGCGCAGCACGACATAGGCCTCGATGCCGTAGATCACCGACAGCGCCCGCACCAGGCGGTCGAAGCGCCGCTTGCCTAAAGTCTTCTTCAACGGCTCGACGGCATGACTCAGTATCTTGATGCGATGTCCGCGCCGATAAGGCTCCTCGGCCAAAGTGCCGGCACGCTCCTGCGCCCCGTGTTCGAGCGAGAGCTGGAGAGCGGCGCGCAATTCGGGCTCGTATTCCTTGAAGCGCGGAAAGGTGTGGGCGAACAAGTCCCGTATCCGCTCCTGCGCATCCGGCTTGACGGATGCAAGTATGCGCACCGGCCCCAGACTGTGCTCGACGATCGCTGAGATGAGCTTGCTGCGGCTTGGAAAGTAGCGATACGCGGTAGCGCGCGATACACGTGCGCGCGCCGCAACCTCCGCGACAGACGGTATATGGCCGTCTTGCAGCAGCGCGTGCGCTTCGTCCAGCAGCAGCCGCAGCGTTCGGGCCTTCGGCCCGGCGAGTTGGCGGCCCTGATCGTACCAAGCGAACTCAGAGCGCATTCTTCACCCGGTCACGCTTGTGTCTTTCCTGCTCTGCGACTACGATAAAACATAATTCGCTGTGAGACGGTCGTCTTATTTTGAGGCGTCTGTCTTATTGGTGACTTTCTACCCCGGCGGGAGGAGCCTTGATGCGGGGCGCCGCGAATCGGTGGAGAGGCCAACGGCGCTGCGCCATGCGTCCCGTCGGCGGGACGCGCATGGCGGGGCAGCCTTTCGATGATCGCGGCGTTGGGTCGAGTGCGCTGATTGTTGCCTCGAACCTGGCCAAAGCCTCCCCCGACGAATACGGGTGGCGGAGGTTGTCGCCCTCGACGCCGTCGACGGACGATGCGCCCCGGCCGATACCACTGCGTGGCCTGCGGGGCGCAAGCATCACCACGGATATGAATTGCCAATCAACTTTTTCGGGTGAGCTCGACGAAAATCGTGCCAGGTTTGCGTACAGCACCGTTTCCCGGCAGCCGGTCCGGTGACGATGGTTCGACCGCCTCGATACGCATTGGAGGATTGAGATGGCAAACGTGCTCTTCACCAATGTGCGGATACTCGACGGCAGCGGGGCACAACCCTACCCCGGTGAAGTTCTGGTGCAAGGCAATCGCATTGCCAAGGTCGCGCGCGGCGCGCGCGCGATTCAGCTCGGAGGCGTCACCGCGATCGACGGCGCCGGCGCCTTGTTGATGCCGGGGATGACCGAAGCGCACACGCATTTCTCCTGGAACGACCAGCCGACCCTAAACGCGATCCAGCGCATGCCGACGGAAGAGCACATTCTCTGGTGCGCGCATATCGCGAAACGCTACCTCGACATGGGCTGGACCTCATGCGTCGGCGCGGCAACCGCAAAACCTCGCCTCGACGTGGTAATCCGCAATGCGATCCAATCGGGACAGATCGTCGGGCCGCGCTATTTGGCCGCGAGCCAGGAGATCACCGTGCCGGGCGGGCTTGCCGACGAAACCTTGCCGCATCTGCCGTTTCCGGAGTTCAGCTTCGGCGCTGTCGTGAACGGCGCCGAGGACATGCGCGGCGTCGTGCGCAAGTTCCTCAAGTACGGTGTCGATACCATCAAGCTCAACCTCTCCGGCGAATATATCGCTGGCATACCGGCCGAATTCACCCCGATGACCAATGCGGAGATCGCGGTTGCGGTGGAAGAGGCGCACATGCGCGGCAAGCGCATCGCCGCCCATGCGCGCTCCTGCGAATCGGTGAAGCAATGCGTGCGCCACGGGATCGAGCTGATCTATCACGCGAGCTTCACCGACGAAGAAGCTCTCGACATGCTGGAGGCCAACAAGGACAAGCATTTCGTCGCTCCCGGCATCGCCTGGTTGATCAAGACATCGCATCACGCCGCCGAGTGGGGCATCACTCCCGAAATCGCCAAGAACATGGGCTACCACCGCGAACTCGAGATCGCCATCGAATCGCTGAAGAAGATGCACAAGCGAGGCATCCGCATCCTGCCCGGCGGCGACTACGGTTTTGCCTGGATCAAGCACGGCACCAACGCCACCGATCTGGAGTACTTCGTCAAATATCTCGGCTTCACGCCGATGGAAGCTCTGCGCGCAGCGACTGAGCTTGGCGGCCAGATCATGATGAAGGGCAGCGAACTTGGCCAGGTCAAGGAGGGTTACCTCGCGGACCTGCTCCTGGTCGATGGCGATCCGCTGGCGAATATCGCGATCTTGCAGGACCCGTCCCGCTTGGTCGCGATCATGAAGGACGGCGTCTTTCACAAGCAGCCCGAAATCCGGTCGGCGCGCAGCCTGCGGCCGGCATCCGTGGCTTGACGATGGTCGAACAGGAAACGATGGGATCGTGGCAACCGAGATGATCGATCGCATGGCCGTGGAAATCGACGCCCCCGTCGGCGGCGGGGGCGATGCCGTGCTGATGATCCACGGTCTCGGCGGCACTTCGAACGTCTTCACGCCGCTCCTGCCGGCGTTCACCCGGCTATTGAAGCTGCGCTTCGATCTTCCCGGTTCCGGGCGCTCCTACCGCGTGGAAGGCCCTTTATCGATCGGCCGCATGCTCCATGCCGCGATCCGCGTGCTCGGCGCCAAGGAGATTGGGCGCGCACACGTGGTCGCTCATTCGCTCGGCACCATCGTGGCGTCGCACCTCGCCGTCGTCGAACCGAAGCTGGTGCGCAGCTTGGCGCTCTTCGGGCCGCTCCTGGCGCCGTCCGATCCGGCACGCGGCGCGATCCGGGCGCGCGCGGCGAAAGCGCGCGCGGAAGGGGTCGCCGGCATGCAAGCGATCGCCGATGAGCTGGTGCGGGCCGCGACCTCGGCGGAAACCAAAGCGCGCCGTCCCGCGGCGGTTGCCTTTGTCCGCGAATCCCTCATGCGGCAGGATCCCGACGGCTATGCGCGGACTTGCGACGCGCTGGCCGACGCGGCGCCGGCCGACCCGTCCCGCATCGGTTGCCCGGCGCTGCTCGTGACAGGCGACGAAGACGCCGTTGCCCCGCCCCAATCCGTGCGCGCGATGGGCGAGCGGATCGCCGGCGCGCAGGTCGAAGTCCTGCGCGGCTGCGGCCATTGGACTCCGGTCGAGAAACCCGAGGATTGCACGGAACTGCTGCGGCGGTTCTACGAGCGGCGCTTTTAGGAGGCGAATGACATGGCCAATATCCTGTTCACCAACGTTCGCATCATCGACGGCACGGGCGCCGCACCCTATGCGGGCGAGGTGCTGATCCAAGGCAACCGGATCTCGCGGATGAGCCGCGGCCGGGGCACGGTTCCGATGGCCGGCGTCAACGTCATCGATGGCGCCGGTGCGACGCTCATGCCGGGCTTGGTGGAAGCGCATACGCATTTCGCCTGGAACAATGCGGCGACGCTCGACGGCATCCAGATCATGCCGTTGGAAGAGCACATGCTGTGGACGGCCGGCGTCGCCAAGACCTATCTCGAGCACGGCTGGACCTCCTGCGTCGGCGCGGCGACCGCCAAGCCGCGCCTCGACGTGGTGGTGCGCAACGCGATCAACGAGGGGCTAATTCCCGGCCCGCGCTATATGGCGGCGAGCCAGGAGATCACCGTTGCCGGTTCGCTTGGCGATGACATGCTGCCGCATCTGCCCTATCCGGAATTCAGCTTCGGCCAGGTGGTCAGCGGCCCGGAGGAGATGCGCAAGGTGGTGCGCATGTTCCTGAAGTACGGCGTCGATTCCATCAAGCTCAACCTCTCCGGCGACAACCTGACCCCGATGTCCGACGCCAGGACGACTTGGATGAGCGACGAAGAAGTCGCGATGGCAGTGCGCGAGACGAAGCTGCGGGGCAAGCGCGTCGCCGTGCATGCGCGAAGCTGCGATTCGATCAAGCAGGCGCTCCGCCACGGGTGCGAGGTGATCTATCACGCAAGCTTCACCGACGAAGAGGCGCTCGACATGTTGGAGGCGAACAAGGACAAGGTGTTCGTGGCGCCCGGCCTTTCCGTGATTGTCCGGCTGCTTTACGACGGCAAGGAGTGGGGCATCCCGCACGACCGCGCCGTGCAGCTCGGCTACGCCATCGAGCTGGAGGCGGTCGAGAAGAGTCTCCGCGCCATGCACAAGCGCGGTGTCCGCGTTTTGCCTGGCGGAGACTACGGCTTTGCCTGGGCGCGCCACGGCGAAAACGCCAAGGACCTGCAATATCTCGTCAAATATGCCGGCATGACGCCAATGGAGGCGCTGCTTTCGGCGACCAAGTTCGGCGGCCAGATCATGAAGCGCGGCGACGAACTGGGCCAGGTCCAGGAGGGCTTCCTCGCCGATCTGCTCTTGGTCGACGGCGACCCTCTGGCCGACCTGTCGATCCTGCTCGATCAAAAGAAGCTGCTCGGCATCATGAAGGACGGCGTCTTCCACAAGGAGCCCGAGATCCGCTCCGCGCGCAACCGCTGGAGCCTGCCCGCCGCATGACGACGACCTCCGCCCGGCGGCTGTTCTGGTGGATCGTGATCGGCGTGCCGCTCGCCGCGTTCGCCGTTTGGGCGCTCGATGACAATGCCAAGCAATTTTGCTCGACCTTGCTCAATGGCATCACCCTAGCCGCCCTTTACTTTCTCGTGGCAAGCGGGTTCACGCTCATATTCGGGCTGATGCGCAACGTCAATCTGGCGCATGGCTCGCTGTATCTCTTCGGCGCCTATATGGGCTGGATCGTGGGCGACGCCACGGATAACTGGTTCCTGGCGGTCGGCGTTGGTTTCGCCTCGTCCGCGTTGGTCGGCCTGCTGCTTCAGGTGAGCATCTTCCGCTTCATGCAGGGCCAGGAACTGCGGCAGACGCTGGTGACGATCGGCATTTCGATCGTGCTGGCCGACCTGATGCTGTGGTGGTTCGGCGGCGAGATCTACTCGTTCGATCCGCCGCGCGCGATCTACAAGTCCATTCCGCTTCTCGTGATCCCGAAGTATCCGACATATCGCGTGGTAGTGCTCGGCATCGCCATCGTCATCGGCTTCCTCCTCTGGTGGTTCCTCAATCGCACGCGCGTCGGGATGATGATCCGGGCCGGCGTCGATGACCGCGGCATGCTGGCGGCATCCGGCGTCAATGTGCAGCGCGTCTTTGCCATCACCTTCGCCATCGGCGCCGGGTTGGCCGGATTCGCGGGTGTGATCGGCGGCTCCGCGCTTTCCATCTCGCCGGGCGAGGATACGCGCTACCTATTGGCGTCGCTGGTCGTGGTCATCGTCGGCGGAATGGGCAGCATTCCCGGCGCTGCCATCGGTGCGTTGCTCATCGGGCTCGCCGAACAGTTCGGCCTGTCCTATGCGCCCACCTATGGCATCGTCTTCACCTTCCTCATCATGGTCTTGGTGCTGGCGTTCCGGCCGAACGGCATCCTCGGCAGGAGGACCGCATGAGCGCCGCCGAGTGGCGCCGCGCGATGAATACCGGCGCGGGCCGGCGCGCCTGGTCGCGCATCCCCGGCGGCCCGGAGGCGGGCGGCGCTCCCCCGTCCTCCGCGACTGTCGCGATGGTCGCGGCGCCCGGCATCGAAGCCAGAATCGGTGCGCTGCTCGGCCACATCCGCCTCCGCCACGTTCTCGTTCTGGCGGCCGTCCTCGTCTATCCATGGGTGGTGAATTCGTTTTTCGCCTTCCAGATCGGCGGACAGGCGATGGCGCTCGGGTTGATCGCGCTCTCGCTTACGTTTCTGGGCGGCTACGGCGGCATGGTCTCGCTGGCGCAAATGACGGTCGCCGGGGTCGCCAGCTACATGGTGGCGATTTTCGGGGTCGCCGGCGCCGCGCAGGGCGGCGCGAGCAGCCTGGGCTGGCCCTGGGAGATCGCCGTCGTCATTGCCGTCCTCGTTGCGACGATCTTCGCGACGCTGGTCGGCTGGCTCTCGGTGCGCACCGAGGGCATCTACACGATCATGATCACGCTGGCCATCGGCGTCTCGTTCTATTATCTGGCACAGCAGAACTACTCGATATTCGGCGGCCACGAGGGCTTCAACCAGGTCTACGCGCCGACGGTCCTCGGCATCAATTTCCGCGATCCGATCCCCTTCTATTACCTGGCGCTGTTCTGGGCCCTCGCCGGATACTTCTTCGTCAAGTATCTGCTGCGAAGCCCCTTCGGCATCGCGCTGCAAGGCGTGCGCGAGAACCCTCGGCGAATGAATGCGCTCGGCTTCCACGTCACCGCGCATCGGGTATTTGCCTATTCGGTCGGCGGCGTGCTTGCAGCGATCGGCGGCGTGCTCATGGTTTGGTACAACAACCGGGTCTCGCCGGGATCGGCGAGCACCGAGATGATGTTGAACATCCTTATCATCGCGGTGATGGGCGGCATGAAGCATCCGATCGGCGCCTTCATCGGCGCGATCGTCTTCGTCCTGGTGCAGAACTTCGCGATCGACATCATTGCCCGGGAGCGTTTCAACCTGGTGATCGGCGGCGTCTTTCTGCTGATCGTCCTGTTCTCGCCCGACGGACTGCTCGGGCTGTGGGCGTACTTTCGCGACCGTTTTTTGAGCGGCGGCATCCAGTCGAAATTCAAGAGCGCGGAGGGTGGATAGACACCGCGGGCGCCGACCCGGATTTTCATGCAACGGCGGCGATATTGCCGCGATTCGAGGGGAGGAAACTATGTTGAGAAGGAAAGTAGGACTGCTCGGTACGGCAGTCGGCGTGGCGATGCTTGCCGTCGGCACGGCGCAAGCGCAAGACACGATCAAGATCGGCGCGCTGACCAACCTCGAAGGGCCGTTCGCGGTTCCCGGACAGGACGGTCACCGCGGCGTGGACATGGCGGTGAAGCTGCACAACGGCATGGCCGGCGGAAAGAAGATTCAGATCCTTAAATACTCGTCGGACGCAACCCCCGACAAGGCTGTCGCGGCAACCCGCAAGGCCGTCGAGCAGGACAAGGTCGATATCATGATCGGCCCGCTCTCCGGCGATGAAGGCATTGCGGTCAAGAACTATTCGAAGACCCATCCGGAAATGGTGTTCGTCAACGGCTCTTCCGGCGCGCAGGCGACGACGCTGCAGGATCCGTCGCCGAATTTCTATCGCTTCAATACCGAGGGTGCGCAATGGATGGTGGGCCTCGGCGAGCTCGCTCTCTCCAAAGGCTACAAGCGGATGTGGCTGGTGGCCGAAGACTACGGCTTTCCGTATTCGCAGGTGCAAGGCTTCATGGCGAGCTACTGCGCCATGGGCGGGCATGTGGTGAAGAAGGCCTGGGTTCCACTCGGCACCAAGGACTACTCGTCGATCATCGCCGGCATTCCTTCGGACGTCGATGCCCTGGTGGTCGTGCTCGGCGGCTCGGATGCGGTGAACTTCCTTAATCAGGCGGAGCAGGCGGGCATCGACAAGCCGTTCGTCGGCGGTTCTATCACGGTCGATCAGACTGTGCTGAACTACAAAGGCAAGAAGCGTGAGTCATTGCTCGGAACCGCCTCGGCCGGCCCGATGGCCGATGGAATCGATACGCCGGCGTGGAAGAAGTTCGTCGCCGACTACAAGGCGCAGTTCCCGGACGGATTCCCGAGCCCGTCACTGTTCGCCTATCTCTACTACATCAACACGCAGGCGGTCTTGCTCGGCCTCGACGCCGTCAACGGCGACCTGTCCGACAAGCAATCGAAACTGAAGGCGGCATTGGCCAAGCTCGAGTTCGATGGGCCCGCGGGCCATATCAAGCTCGATGAGAACCGGAACGCAATCGGTTCGACCTACATCACCGAAGTGGCCAAGGCCGCTGACGGCTCATTCTACAACAAAGTAGTCAAAGAGGTGCCGAACGTGAGCGAGACGCTCGGCCTGAGCAAGGCGGATTTCGACAAGATGGGTCTCGGCAATCGTGACGTGCCGAACTGCCCGTAAGGAACTGAACGGAAGGAAACCCCAGGCGGAAGGGGAAAGGTACGCATGGCGCTGGTGACGTCGCTTCGGCCCGCCGCCAAGCCGCTGGCCTCGGGTGACGCTCTCGTACTGGAGGGTGTCACCCGAGAGTTCGGCGCGCTCAAGGCGATCGAGGATGTCTCGCTCACCGTCGCCGTCGGTGAGCGGCGGGCGGTGCTCGGCGCCAATGGCGCCGGAAAGACGACGTTGTTCAACGCCATCACCGGCGATTTTCCGCCATCCGCAGGACGGGTGCTGTTTTTCGGCGAGGATATAACCGAGCTGCCGCCGCACGAGCGGATCCGCCGGGGCTTGCGCCGTACCTATCAGTCGTCGCTTTTGTTCCGCGATCTCACCGTGCGCGACAACTTGTTCCTTGCGACCCGCGGGGTAAGCCGCGGGCGATTCGGCTTCATCCGGCCGCGGGCGCGTCATCCGTCGCGGCTGGCCACGCAGGATCTCCTCGAGCGCGTGCGGCTGAGCCACATCGCCGACGAGCCGGTGTCGTCGCTTGCCCATGGCCAGCAGCGGCAACTTGAAATCGGCATGGCGCTTGCCGGTGCGCCGAGGCTCATTCTGTTCGACGAGCCCGCTGCCGGCCTCTCGCCCGGAGAGCGGCGCGAGTTGGTGGCGCTGCTTCGCGCCTTCCCGACCCACATGGGCTACGTGCTGATCGAGCACGATCTCGACATAGCGCTCCGCGTGGTGGACCGGGTGACGATCATGCACAACGGCCACGTGCTCAAGCACGGCACCCCGTCGGAAATCGAGAGCGACACCGAAGTGCAGGCGATCTACATGGGCGGCAAAGGCGGAGGCGGCCATCACCATGGCGCTTGAGCTGTTCAACCGGCGTCGCAGCGCCGTACGCGGCAGCTCGCTTCTCGAAGTCGAGCGGCTCGACGTGCACTATGGGCGGGCGCATGTCCTGCAAGGCGTGTCGCTGACCCTCGAACATGGCGTGCTCGCGGTCGTCGGCCGCAACGGCATGGGCAAGACGACGCTTTGCAATGCAATCACCGGCCTGGTGCCGGCTTCCGGCCGGATTCGTTTCGGCGGCGAGGAGATTCTCGGCCTCGCGCCGAACCAGATTACCAACCGCGGGATTGGCTACGTGCCGCAGGGCCGCCGCGTCTGGCCTTCGCTCACCGTCGACGAACATCTGCGGCTTGCTCAGCGCTCCGCACGCGGACCGTGGACGATAGCGCGCGCTTATGAGCTCTTTCCGCGTCTGGCCGAACGCAAAGGCCACGGCGGGGCGCAGCTTTCCGGCGGCGAACAGCAGATGCTGGCCATCGCCCGCGCGTTGCTATTCAGCCCGAAGCTGCTGGTGATGGATGAGCCGACGGAAGGATTGGCACCGGTCATCGTCGAGCAGATGGTGGAGATGCTGAAGTCGTTGGCCGGCGACGGCGAAATATCCGTGCTGCTGGTCGAGCAGAATCTCGGCGTTGCCATCGACGTGGCGAACTCGGTGGCGGTCATGGTGAACGGGCGCATCGCCCGCACCATGTCGGCGGGCGAATTGGGCGCCAATCGCGAGCTGCAAGAGCAGCTTCTGGGCGTGCGCACGGCCGACGACGAGCTTGAGGCCGGCGAACATTTGGACGCGCCGGACAGCGGCGAAGAAAGGCCGCACGAATTGCGCATCTACACGATCCGGCGGGCGAGCGACGAGCCGAGCGGCGCCGGCGCAACGACCGCCTATGCCGGAGACGAGCGCGCGGTGCGCGGCTTTACTCGATGGAACGCCGCCGATCCGGGCGCACCGCTGACCGATCGCCGCATAGAGCCGGTCGGCCCGCGCGATGACTTGCTGCAAGGCCGCGCCGAAAGCGCCAAGGCTCTGCCTTCGTTCGAAGCGGCCTCGGCGGCGCTTACGGAGAACCGGCGTCAGGCGGGCGTCGTGGAGTTTCCCGTCGCCGCGACGACCGGCCGGGCCGCCTACATCGCCGGCACGTTCGACACCAAGGGCCGCGAACTCTTCTATCTGCGCGACTGCCTGGAGAAGCTTGGGCTTCGCACGGTCACCGTCGATCTTGCAACCTCGGGCAGGCCGTCGCCCGCCATGGTGCACCCGCGCGAAGTCGCCCGCCATCATCCCCGCGGCGAACGCGCCGTCTTCACCGGCGACCGCGGCTCCGCCGTCGCCGAAATGGCGACCGCCTTCGCGCATTTCATCGAACGCCGCCGCGATCTCGGCGGCTTGATCTCCGCCGGCGGCTCCGGCGGCACGGCACTCGCCACGGCGGCGATGCGCCGGTTGCCGATCGGCGTGCCGAAACTGATGGTCTCCACCGTCGCGTCCGGCGACGTGAAGCCCTACGTCGGTCCGTCCGACATCTGCATGATGTATTCCGTGACCGACGTGTCCGGCATCAACCGGATTTCGGAGCGGGTGCTTGCCAATGCCGCGCACGCTCTTGCCGGCATGATCACCCATGCGCGTGCGGAGAACCAAGCTTCGCAAGCAAAGCCCGCGGTCGGCCTGACAATGTTCGGCGTGACCACGCCCTGCGTCCAGGCGGTGACGAAACTGCTCGACGAGCGCTACGACTGCCTGGTGTTCCATGCCACCGGGACAGGCGGACAGTCGATGGAGAAACTGGTCGCATCCGGCCTCCTTGCCGCCGTCATCGACGTGACCACCACGGAGATCGCCGACGAGATCGTCGGCGGCGTGCTGTCGGCCGGCCCGGAGCGCTTGGACGCGCTGATCCGCGCGCGAATCCCCTATGTGGGCTCCTGCGGTGCCCTCGACATGGTGAACTTTTGGGCGATGGATACCGTGCCGGCAGAGTTTCGCGGCCGCAAACTCCATCGGCACAATCAGAACGTGACGCTCATGCGGACGACGCCGGATGAATGCGCCAAGATCGGCCGCTTCATCGTCGACAAGCTCAATCGCATGGATGGGCCAGTCCGCTTCCTCATCCCGGATGGCGGCGTCTCGGCACTGGATGCTCCGGGGCAGCCGTTCTGGGATCCGGCCGCCGACAAGGTCTTATTCGACACCATCGCCGGCAATTTTCGCAGCGGCGCCAATCGCAAGCTCATTCGTCTGCCGTGCAACGTGAACGACCAGGCATTTGCCGAGGCTCTCGTCGCCGCATTTCAAGACGTGACGCGCGGATCCGGCGCCGGCACCCAATTGCGGCGCAACTGAGGATTCCCGGAAAGCCGCCATGCCCCGCATTCCACGCAAGGACATCCTCAAGAAGTTTCACGGCATGATCCGCCGCAAGCAGCCGATCGTCGGCGGCGGTGCGGGCACCGGCCTATCCGCCAAATGCGAGGAGCTGGGCGGCATCGATCTCATCGTCATCTACAACTCGGGCCGTTACCGCATGGCCGGCCGCGGCTCGCTCGCCGGCTTGCTGGCCTACGGCAACGCGAACGACATCGTGGTCGAGATGGCGCGCGAAGTATTGCCCGTGGTGCGCGCGACGCCTGTGCTCGCCGGCGTCAACGGCACCGATCCCTTCCTGGTCACGGACCATTTCCTGCGGCACCTGGCCGATCTCGGCTTTTCCGGCATCCAGAATTTTCCGACCGTGGGATTGATCGACGGCACATTCCGCGCCAATCTGGAAGAGACTGGAATGGGCTATGGCCTTGAAGTCGATCTGATCAAGGCCGCGGGCGAGCACGATCTGCTTACCACGCCCTATGTTTTCGATGCCGGGCAGGCGCGCGATATGACGCGAGCTGGCGCCGATATCGTCGTCTGCCATATGGGACTGACCGCCGGCGGATCGATCGGTGCGGAGACGGCGATGACGCTCGTCGATTGCGTGCCGCGAATCAACGAATGGGCCGAAGCGGCGCGCCGCGCGCGTAAGGACGTGATCGTGCTGTGCCATGGCGGCCCGATCGCCACGCCGGACGACGCGCGCTACGTCCTCGACAATTGCCCCAGCTGCCACGGCTTCTATGGTGCATCGAGCATGGAGCGATTGCCGACGGAGATCGCGATCACCGAGCGGGCGCGGCAATTCAAGAGCGTCGCGCGGAAGCATGCGGGAAAGTTTTCGCGGACGGGATGATGCAGCAAACAAGAACGCCGCGCGCGCTGCGCGGCATCCAGGGAGTTTGATATGACAGGCGCGGAATTCGGATCGTTTGTCCTCGGCTTGGTCGTGGTCGCGATCGTCGTCGCGATCGTGGTCTGGCTCTTCCATTGGCTTTATCTGCGATCGAGCAAGGAGCGCTCGTTCGTTCGCACGGGCATGGGCGGGCAGAAGGTGGTGATGAACGGCGGCGCCTTCGTGTTGCCGATCGTGCACGACGTCATCCCGGTGAACATGAACACGCTCCGGCTGGAGGTCTCGCGCGGCCGGGACAAGGCCCTGATCACGCGCGATCGCATGCGCGTCGACGTGATCGCCGAATTCTATGTTCGCGTGCAGGCATCCGTGAACGCCATATCGAATGCGGCGCAGACGCTAGGCCAGCGCACCATGCAGCCGGAACTGCTGAAGGAGCTTCTGGAAGGCAAGTTCGTCGATGCGCTCCGGACCGTGGCGGCCGAGATGTCGATGGAGGAATTGCACGAGAAGCGCGGCGACTATGTGCGGCGGGTGCGCTCGACCGTCGCGGAAGATCTGCTGCAGAACGGCTTGGAGCTCGAATCCGCCTCGCTCACCCAACTCGACCAGACCGGCATGGAATTCTTCAATCCGTCGAATGCCTTTGACGCCGAAGGCCTGACCCGCCTGACGGAGCAGATCGAGCGACGCAAGAAGCTCCGCAACGACATCGAGCAGGATACGATGATCCAGATCCGCAACAAGAACATGGAGACGGAGAAGCTCTCGCTCGACATCGACCGCGAGACCGAGCATGCGCGGCTGCAACAGGAGCGCGAGATCGAAGTCGCGCGGGCGACACAGCGGGCCGATTTGGCGCGCGAGCGCGCCGTGCAGCAGCAGGCGGGCGAGCGGGCGGAGATCACGGCGCGCGAGCAGGTGGAACGGGCGCGGATCGAGACCGACAAGATTCTCGAATCCGACCGCATCGCCAAGGAGCGGGAGATTCAGTCGGCCGAGATCGAGCGGCGCCAAGCGCTGGAGCTGGCGGAGCAGCAACGCGCCATTGCCGTCGCCGGGCAGTCGAAGGCGCAGTCGGAGGCGCAAGCGGCGGCCGATCGCGCCCGCGCTCTTGCCGTCTCGGAGGAGGAAAAGGTCTTCACCGTGCGCGAGACCGAGATGGCGATGCGGCGCAAGGCGATCGAGCTGATCGGTGCCGCACAGGCCGCGGAGCAGGACGCGATCCGGCTGAAGGTTGCCGCCGAGGCCGAGAAGATCGCCGCCGAGGACCGCGGCTTGGCGTTGCGGGCGCAAGCGGAGGCGGAGGCGGATTCGGAGAAAATCCGGGCGCTCGGCGAGAAGCTCCGCAGCGAGGTGGCGGCGGAGGCCGTGCGCCTGATGAACGAAGCTCAGAACGTGCTTTCGCTGGAAGCGCGGGGCTCGGCGGCACGGCTGCGGCTCATCGACAAGCTCGAAGGCATCATTCGCGAGTCCGTCAAACCCATGGAGCGTATCGAGAGCATCAAGATCCTGCACGTGGATGGCCTCGGCGGCGGCGCTGGCGGCGGCGGATCGGTCGACGGCGGCGGCGGCTTTGCCGATCAACTGGTCAATTCGGCGCTGCGCTACCGGGCGCAGTCGCCGCTGGTCGACGAGATGCTGAAGGAGATCGGCCTCGATGCCGGCAACATCGGGCGGATCGCGACCAGCACGATCGGCATCCCGGCCAAGAAGCCGGATGAACCGGAGCGCGGCGGCTCGTGATCAAGGTCTATACTTCGAGCGTCATCGACGCCTCGGCTGACGCAGTCTGGGCGCATGTACGCGACTTCAACGGCTTGCCGAAATGGCATCCCGG
Organism: Candidatus Cybelea sp.; assembly: GCA_035632095.1. Taxonomy (GTDB): domain Bacteria; phylum Pseudomonadota; class Alphaproteobacteria; order Ferrovibrionales; family Ferrovibrionaceae; genus DASQHM01. The sequence continues at coordinate 16,036 of DASQHM010000261.1, forward strand.
CATCGCAGAGTCCCGCATTGAAGGCAACTGGCCGTCCGACAGGGTCGGCTGCGTTCGCAACTTCCGCCTGAAGGACGGCGGCGGCATCCGGGAGCAATTGTTGGCGCTCTCGGACTACGACTTCCAATGCACCTATTCGATTCTGGAATCGCCCATGGGCGTCGACAACTACGTGGCAACGCTGAAACTAACGCCGGTCACGGACGGCAATCGTACCTTCGCCGAATGGTGGGCCGAGTTCGACGCGCCGCCGGACCGGGAGCGGACGCTCGCCGAGAACATCGGACAGGGTGTCTTCCAGGCGGGCTTCAACGCGTTGAAGAGCTACTTCGGCCATCGCTGAGCCGATGCTTCGGGTCACCCGCTCCGCCGTCATCGATGCGCCGATCGAGCGCGTTTGGGCCGTCCTCCGCGACTTCAACAGCCACGATGCCTGGCATCCCGCGGTGGCGGATTCCCACATAGAGGGCGGCGAGTCCGCCGACCAGGTCGGCTGCGTCAGGAATTTCCATCTGCAAGACGGCGCTCACGTGCGCGAACAGCTGATCGCGCTCTCGGACGAGGCCTTCGTCTCCACCTATTGCATCCTGGACGCAACGGTGCCGCTGCGCCGCTATGTCGCCACGGTCACGCTCAAGCGCATAACCGATGGCGACCGCACGTTCTGGCATTGGCAGTCGACCTTCGACACGCCACCCGGCCGCGAGCAGGAGTTGGCCGACATTGTCGGCCGCGGCGTCTATGAAGCCGGATTCGAAGGGTTGCGGCGTCACCTACGTCAGCAGCGCGACGGCGTGTCGCCCGCCATCCGCCATGCGCGCGCGGCATCGCGTGCGCCGGCCGAAGAGCTGACGGGACAGGCCGTCGTGCTCAAAGCTTTCGGCGGCATCGATCAGCTATCGTTCGAGAACGTCAGCGTCGCCGCGCCCGGCCCGGGTGAGGTGCGCATCCGCCAGAGCGCGGTCGGCGTTAATTTCATCGATGTGTACATTCGCCGCGGCGAATACCGGATGGTGACGCCGCCGGCGCCGATCGGCATGGAGGCGGCCGGCACGATCGTCGATGTCGGACCCGACGTGCACCATCTGCTGCCGGGCGACCCCGTCGCCTACGCTTGGGGCGTACCGGGCGCCTATGCGACGCTGCGCGCCGTTCCCGCGTCCCAGGTCGTGGCCGTGCCGCCGGGCATCGGCGCCGAGATCGCCGCCGCCGTGCTCTTCAAGGGCATGACCGCGGAGTATCTCCTGCATCGGACGCATCAGGTGCGCGCGGGCGAAATCGTGCTGGTGCATGCGGCCGCTGGCGGCGTCGGCATCCTGCTCTGCCAATGGGCCAAGCACCTCGGCGCACGGGTTCTCGGCACCGTCAGCACGGACGAAAAGGCCCGGCTGGCGCGCGAGCATGGCTGCGATCTGCCGATCGTCGCCCGCGACTATCGCTTTGCCGAGGCGGTGCTCGCAGCCACCGGCGGGCGCGGTGTGGACGTCGCCTTTGACGGGCTCGGCCGGGCCGCCGAGGCGGAAAACTATTCCGCATTGGCGCTTACCGGACATTGGGTCAGCTACGGACAGGCGACCGGCCCGTTGCCGCCGATCGATCCCGGCCGGCAGTCCGCCAAGTCGCTCCGCGTTTCCCGTCCTGTGCTGTTCCACTACACGGCGGACCCGGATCGGCTGCGCCAGATGGCGGCCAATGTTTTCGCCTTGGTCGAACGCGGCGTGCTGCGCGTGCCGGTGCGCCACCGCTTTCCGCTATCGGGCGCAGCGGCCGCTCACCAAGCGTTGGAGGCGCGCGCGACAAGCGGACCGATCGTCTTGCTCGCCTAGGTCCGGCGATTGGCGAGTGACATTGACTCCTGGGCCAAATTCGGAAGGCCGCTCGGTTTCTCTTTCGCGCGGGCGCGGGTGTCTTTCAAGGCGACGCCAACAGCCTCGCCGTCGCTGAACCACCGCGTCCGACCACGGAAGCGAAAGATCAATCTCAGCGTGCGGTGACCGGAATGCTCGATGCAGCGCGATAAAACTCGACGCTACGTCATGGCGATTTCCATTAGAATGAAATTATGTCGAAGTGGCTGATTTTTAAGGATTTTTCCTACTTTTTCGCACGAATTGCTACGTCATGTTGCGGCGTGGCGATGGCAGTCAAAACTAAGCACCGCTTAACCAATTACCGCCACGCTGGCGGCTTCGGGGCGAACACCGAGGCTGCTGCGTCATGGCTTGGTACGGAACCGCGTTCGGCGACCGGTCGGCGGCATTTCTGCGTTCGAAAAGCGGCCGAATATTCCTGATCCTGGCGATGCTGCTTGCGCTGCTTTCGGCGGGCGTCGGTTACGGATTCTACGTCTCGAATTTGAGCTGGTTCCTCCGCAACAAGGGCGAGGAAAAGGTGACGGCCATGGAACTGGTCGACGCCTTTGTGAGCGAATACGCCAACGCCCGAGCCACATTTCTCAACGGCGACGCGCCCGTCCCGGCGACCTATCGCGCGCATGCCATAGATCGATTCAACAAGACACGCCTGACCGGCGAACTGCTGCACATGCGACTTGTCGGACCACCCGGCCGTGAGATCGTCACAGCCGCGCCCGACACGATCACCGCCGACGCCATCCGCCGTTTCTCCGGCAAGCCCAATCCTCAGCCGGAGACGGATTTCGTTACCGTGGGCGGCGAGATGCTTCTCCGCACGATCTATCCGTCCCTCGCCAGCCAGCAAAACTGCATCGATTGCCACAACAAGATGCAGGCCGGCATGCCTCCCTGGCATCTCAACGACGTGATGGGTGCTTTCGTCGTCGACGCGCCCGCGGGCGCGTTCTTCCGCCGCAACGTGGTCAATTCGATCGGCATCGGCGTCATGGTCTTTTTCATGAGCCTCGGCATCGGTCTCTACATTTCGCTGTTGCATTTCCGGCAGGTCGTCGCGAGCGAGACGGCGCGGCAGCGCATTCTTCAGAGCGAAGCGCGGTTCAAGGACTACGCCGAAACGGCATCCGACTGGTATTGGGAGACCGGGCCGGATCACCGGTTCAACTATATATCCGAGCGCATTCGCGCGTTCGGCGGCGATCCGGCGCGGCGTCTCGGAAAGTCGCGAGTCGAACTCGGGGGCGACACCAGTCCTGCGGCCGACATATGGAAGGCCCATGTGGAGGCGCTCGAACGCCGCGAGCCGTTCAGGGACTTTACCTACCTTCGTCGGCTGCAGGATGAGCCGCCGCGGCACATATCGACCAGCGGCAAACCGTTCTTCGACGAGCAGGGCCGGTTCTGCGGTTACCGCGGCACCGCCCGCGACGTTACGGAATCGGTGGAAGCCGCCGAGCGATTGAGCGAATCGATGGTCGTGGCGGAGCGCGCCAACCGCGCCAAATCGGATTTCCTGGCCAACATGAGCCACGAGTTGCGCACGCCGTTGAACGCGGTGATCGGATTTTCCGAACTGCTTCGCAAGGAGACCTTCGGCCCGCTGGGTCATGCCAGCTATCGCGAATACGCCGGCGACATTCACGACAGCGGCATTCACCTGCTGAACATCATCAACGACATTCTCGATCTGGCCAAGATCGAAGCCGGCAAGTTCGACCTGCAGCAAGAGCCGGTCGACCTGCTCGAAATCATCGACACCACGCTCAGGGTCCTTCGGCCCAAAGCCAACGCCGCAGCGCATCAGATCTCGGTGAGCATTCCCGACCGTGTCTGCGGAATGTGTGTGGACCGGCGCGCCATGAAACAGATTCTGTTGAACCTGATCGGCAACGCGGTGAAATTCACGCCCTCCGGAGGCCGCGTCGGTATCGTCGCCCGCGAAACCGAGTACGGCGGCGTGGCGGTGGCGATCTCCGATACCGGAATCGGCATTGCCGATCACGACCTGGAGAAGGTGCTCACGCCCTTCGGCCAGGTCGAGACATCGTACTCGCGCCGGCACGAGGGCACCGGCCTCGGCCTTTCGCTTACCAAGCGTTTGGTTGAACTCCACGGTGGCCGCCTTGACATCGCAAGCGAAGTCAACGTCGGCACCACGGTTACCGTGACGCTTCCGGCCGCGTGCCGCGTGCAGCAGCTCCTGGCGGCCGAATAAGTCGGTCTATGCTGCCGCGCCGGTCAGGCCGCGCGCTCCCAGATTCCGGACGAGCCTAGACGCCACTGGTAGCCTTCCTGGCGCAACCACAGCGCCATCTGCGCGGGCGGCAGGGAGGCAACAGGCAGATCCGTGGCAACGTCGATCGCCTTGACCTCAAGCCGTTGGGTCAGATCCGTTGGTTCTTCATAGCTGCGGAATTTAAGTATAACTGCCTGGGGCATGATACCGGCCTCCTTTACAGCACATAACGCAAGGTTGCGTTTTGCGTTGCAACAGGAATGCCATTCCAATAAGCGGCTGAGAAACCTAAGACTGGTTCCTTAACAGCCTCAAAAATGTGTAACTATTACTTGACAATATTACAGTAAACGAGGGCGTGACTTTACATGCCCAGCGATAACGTTAAGAACTTCGATTTTTCTAGGTATCCGGTGCCGCTTGCGGCCCGCGTACCAATTTACCCGGCAGCGCGCCTGTGGCTATGCCGTCCCGGTACACGGGAACGCCGGAAACGATCGTCGCCCGATACCCGCGCGCGCCCTGCAGCAGGCGCTTTCCCCCGGCCGGAAGATCGTAAGCCATCACCGGCTTCTCCACCCGCAACCGGTCAAAATCGATCACGTTGAGATCGGCCTTCATCCCGGGCGCCACGACGCCGCGGTCGAGCATTCCCACCGCGCGCGCGGTGTCCGCCGTCTGCCGCTTCACCAGCCAGCCGATGTCGAAACGGCCGCGCTTGCGGTCGCGGCCCCAATGGGCCAGGAGATACGTGGCGTAGCTGGCATCGGAGATGATGCCCACATGGGCGCCGCCATCGCCGAGGCCCGGCAAGGTGCCCGGGTGATCGAGCATCTCGCGGCAGACGTCGAGATTGTAGCTTGCATAATTGGCGAGCGGCGCGAACAGGAAGCCGCGGCCTTCGTCGGCAAGCACCAGCTCGTATGCCAGATCCGCCGGATCGCGCCCCTCGCGCTCAGCCATGGCTGCGATCGATGCATCGCGCGGCGGCTCGTAGTCGGGCGGGTCGCCGAGCGGGAACATGCGATCGAACGACGCCAGGCGCCGCATGAATTCCCGCACCTTCGGGTGCTCGCCCTCCGACAGGATGCGGGCGCGGAACGACGGGTCGCGCATGATGGCGAGCCGCTCGCCGAGCGGCTTGTCGGCGATCGGCCGATAGGACGGATGCGCCGAAAACGGATTGCGGCTGCCTTGCAGGCCGAGCAGCACGCCGATGGGGCGAGGCGCCACTTGGGCGCTGATCGGCAGGCCGTCGCGAACGGCACGTTCCATCATGCCGCGCAGCTCACGCCAGCGGCCGGGATCGCTATGACGTTCCGCCATGGAGAACGACAACGGCCGGCCCGACGCCTCCACGATGCGGCGCACGATGGCGAATTCGCTGTCGCGATGCGGCGGGTCGAAGTCGGAAATCAACTCGATCACGCCGCGCCCGGCGTCGGCCAGGCCGCAGGCGATGCCGACAAGCTCGTCTTCCGTGGCGCGCAGCGAAGGAGTCGGATCTCCCTTCACGGTGCGATGGTTCAAGGTGCGCGAGGTCGAGAAGCCGATGGCGCCGTCGCGCATGGCTTCGGCCGCGAGCCTTCGCATCTCGGCGATGTCCGCCGTACTCGCCGGCTCGAGCCGCGCGCCGCGCTCGCCCATGACGTAGACGCGGAGCGCACCATGCGGCAGCTGCGCGCCCACATCGATGTCGCGCGGGCGAGATTCCAGCGCCGAGAGATATTCGCCGAAGGTTTCCCAGTCCCAACTCAGGCCTTCGTGCAGCGCCGTGCCGGGAATGTCTTCCACGCCTTCCATCAGCTCGATGAGGCGGTCGCGATGCTCCAGGCGAACCGGGGCGAAACCGACGCCGCAATTACCCATCACCGCCGTGGTCACGCCGTGCCAACTGGATGGAGCAAGCTGGGAATCCCAGACAGCTTGGCCGTCATAGTGGGTGTGGATGTCGACGAAACCGGGCGTCACCAGCAGGCCTTTGGCGTCGATCTCCTCGGCGCCGCTGCCCCCGACCTTACCGACCGCCGCAATGCGCCCGCCGGAAACGGCTACGTCCGCCTCGACCACCGGACCGCCGCGCCCATCAGCCAACGTGCCGCCGCGCACCACCAGATCGAACGTCTTGCTCATAACCTCGAATCCCCTTGCCAGTCAGAGGCCGAATGATAACACCGAACCGGCCGCCGCGCTTAGCTTCGGCGATACGCCCTTGCCCCGCGGCGGCTCAGACCTGCTACGCTAAGGCCGCATACGGCGGGCGCAACGGGGACGGCAATGGATTTCCAGCTCAGCGAAGAAAATCGCATGCTCAAGGAGCTTGTCGCTCGTTTCGTGCGCGACGAGCTGATGCCGCTCGAAAAAGCCGTACTGGAGCGCGAAGCAAGCGGCCAAGGCGCGGTGTTGACGCGCGAGGAAACCAAGCGGATCGACGGGAAATCGCGCGAACTCGGTCTTTGGGGCCTGGACGCGCCCAAGGACATGGGCGGATCGGATTTGCCGGTCGAGGCGATGGTGGGCGTGAACGAGGAGATCGGCCGCACCATCACGCCCTACATGTTTCCGCCGGATTCGCCGAACCTTCGCATGCTGATCGTGACCGCCAACGAACAGCAGCGAATCAAATACCTCGAACCCTATGCGCGCGGCGAAACCATATCGGCCATTGCGATCTCAGAGCCCGGCGCCGGCGGCGACCCGGCCAACATGTCGTCCCGCGCGGTCAAGGACGGCGGCGACTGGGTCATCAACGGCCGCAAGATCTGGATCAGCCGCGCCGCGCACGCGGACTTCACGATCGTCATGGCGGCCACAGACAAGGCCAAAGGGGCGCGCGGCGGCATCTCGGCGTTCCTCGTCGACAAGGGCACGCCCGGATTCAACGTGCTGAGGCGCATACCCATGATCGGCGGCGCCTTCACCTACGAGATCGCGCTGGAAGATTGCCGCGTGCCCGCGAGCCAGATGCTGGGCAAGGAGGGCTACGGCTTCGCGCCCATGCAACAGCGGCTCTCGACCCGGCGCGTGCAGATGGCCGCCTGGTGCATCGGTCTCGGCCAGCGCGCGCTAGACATGATGTGCGAATACGTCCCCCAGCGCGTCACCTTCGGCAAGCCGCTCTCGGAACGGCAGGCCATCCAATGGTGGATCGCCGATGCCGCCACCCGCCTGCACGCCTGCCGGCTGATGACCTATGACGCCGCCTGCAAGATCGATCAGGGCCAGGACGCGAGATCCGAAGT
>DASQHM010000262.1:0-7572 GCA_035632095.1 Candidatus Cybelea sp.
TTGGGCGCCATCCGCTTGAGCAGTTCCAGCCGTTTCGGAGTCACTTGCACCGACACGTCCGATATCCCCGTGATCGTTCCGCCGGGCCGCGACAGACTTTCGACCAGCCTGGTGCCGACCGGATCGCCGGCGAAGATCGCGACGGTCGGAACGTTGCCCGCCTGCTTGGCGGCGACGGCAGGCGGATAACCGAACGTCACCAAGACGTCGATCTTGGCCGCCACGAGTTCGTCGATGAGTTGCGGCAGTTTCTCGACGTGCCCTGCCGCGCCGCGGGACTCGACGACGAGGTTCTTGCCAACAACATAGCCCCGCGTCGCCAGGCCGCGGATCAGCGGCGCCATGCGCGGAGCGCTTACGTCGATCGGCGGACCGCTGGCGAGCAGCCCGACGCGATAGACCTTGGATTGGTCCTCGCCGAATGCCGCGAACGGCAAGAGCGCCGTTCCCACACCGGCAAGCGCGATGAAATTTCGGCGCTTCACGTGCACTCCCTCCACCCTCGTTCCGGGCGAATAGTGATCCAAGGAATTCGGAATGCAAGTCGGCTGCGCTAATGGCCAGACACAAAACCGCGAGCTTTCTTGCCGGCTCGGCTAGCGGCGCTCACGGACTCCGACATGCCGACAGTTCGGTCGCCTGGTGCCCGCTGCCGGACTCGAACCGGCACTCCCGTTGCCAGGAAACGGATTTTAAGTCCGTTGTGTCTACCACTTCCACCAAGCGGGCACTTCCACCAAGCGGGCACTTCCACCAAGCGGGCCAAATTCGGCGGCGGCTCCGCCGGACCATAATTCCGCGCACCCCACCCGTCTAGCGCCGTGGCGGCCGGCGCTTGCTCCGCTCCGCCCATGGTCCGACAATCGCGGCGATCCGGAACGAACGAAAGGCGGCGCGTGCTCTACGTCATCTACCAGGAAGACAGGCCGGGCGCGGAGGCCATTCGAGCGGCCGCGCGGGACGAACACCTCGCCTATCTTGCCCGCCATCGCGATATTCTGGTCCTTGGCGGCGCACTGCTCGACGACGACGGCCAACGCCGCACCGGAAGCTGCCTCATCGTCAACGTCGCGAACCGCGCCGCGGCGGAGGAATTCTCGCTGAACGAGCCGTTCCGCCGCGCCGGTCTGTTCGCCACGGTGAAGATCACGCGCATGCGCCGAGGCCAGTGGAATCCGGACGCGGCCCCCGCCACGGCGGACGGCTGAAGGAGGACTTGCCGTGACGCTCTATTCCGAGCCCCTCGACCTGCAGCGCTGGATCGACGAACACCGCGAGCTGCTCAAGCCGCCGGTCGGCAATGCCCAGGTCTGGCGCGACGCCGATTTCATCGTCACCGTGGTCGGCGGTCCCAACGCACGCACCGACTACCACGACGATCCGCTCGAAGAGTTCTTCTATCAGCTCAAGGGCGACATGACGCTCCGGGTCATGGAAGGCGGCCGTCCGCGCGAGGTGCCGATCCGCGCAGGCAGCGTGTTTCTGCTGCCGCCGCACGTCCGCCATTCGCCGCAGCGGCCGATCCCCGGCAGCGTCGGACTGGTGATCGAGCGCCAGCGGCCGGCGGGCCTGCGCGACGGGTTCGAGTGGTATTGCCTTTCGTGCCACGGGCTGCTGCACCGGGTCGAAGTGCAGCTCGCCAGCATCGTCGACGATCTGCCGCCGCTGTTCGAGGCGTTCTATGCCAACCGCGACCATCGCACCTGCCGCCGATGCGGCGCCGTGCATCCGGGCAAGAGCACCCGTTAAGTCGCCATCGCCCGAGCCGCCATCTCCCGCAACCTGGCCCGCTGGATCTTTGGGCCGTTGGCGCTTGGCGTGGTCGGAAAATCGCCGAGCGGGATCACGCGAACCGGCACCTTATAGGCCGCCATCGCGCGGCGGCAGTGCGCCTGCAGCGCGGTTTCATCGAATTCGGCGCCGGCCTTTAGCGTGACGAAGGCGACCGCACGCGGGCCTGCGCTCGTCGTAACGCCCACAACCTGGGCGACTTCGACCGCCGCGTGGGTCTGCAGATGCGCTTCGATCTCCGCCGGGCTCACCAGAAATCCGCCGAGGCGCAGCACATCGCCGATCCGGGTGTGAAAGAGGAAGCCGCCGCCCTCGACCAGTTCGCCGAGATCGCCGGTGCGCAAATAGCCGTCGTCGGTGAACGCCGCCGCCGTCGCCTGGGCATCGCCGAAATATTCGGCCATCAGGCTCGGGCCTTTCACCTCAAGTTCGCCGGGCGCGCCTGCCCCGAGCAATCGGCCTGAGTCCGGATCGCGGACCCGCACCGAGGCCGCCGGCGAGACCGGCACGCCGCCGCCCTGTGCGCGGCGCTCGGGCGGAAGATCCTCGGACCAGCGCGCAAACAAGGCCTGAATCTCGCTCATGCCGTAAAGGCCGACAAAGCGCACGCCGCGCGCCTCGCCTTCCGCCACCATCTCGGCCGGCGTGCGCGCGAAGGCCGCGAAGCCGCAGAACCGCAAGTGCGGGAACGGACGCGTTCCCTTTGCCGCGGCGAACATGCGCATGAACATGTCGTCGGCGCCGTTCATTTGGGTAATGCGCTCCCGCTGCAAGATATCCACAGCCTGCCCGGCGTCGAAGGCCGGCATCATATGCATGGCGGCGCCGCTTGCGAGCCCCGACATGGCTTGGCAGAAGCCGAAAACGCCGCAGAGCGGCAGCGCCTGCAGCAGCACCGTCGCAGGTCGCACGTAGCCGAAGCCGTCCGCCACGTCGCGGGCGTGATCGACGATGCTCCGCTGCCGATGCAGAACGAACTTCGGCGCCTTGGTGGTGCCCGAAGTGGTGAATATGGCGAAGGCGTCCGCGCCATTGCCGTCGCCCGCGACCGGTTCGGCGCCGATCAAGGTCTCGTAGGCGATGCGCCGCGCATGGGGCAGTGGCAGTGGTTGATGCGGGCCGCCGCCGGCCCCGCCATCATCCTCGCCGTAGACGATGAGCGCCTGGACTCTAGCCAACGCCGCCGGGTCCACATCGGCCAGGATGTCGCGAAAGGGAATGCCGAGAAAGTCCGGCCAGAGCACGATCGCCTTGGCGCCGGAGCGGCCGACGATATCGCCGACTTCGCTGGCGCGAAACCGCGTGTTCACCGCAACCGCGACGGCGCCGATCCGCGCGCATGCGACCAGCAGCACCACATAGGCCGGCAGGTTCGGCAGCCAGAACGCCACGCGATCGCCGCGTCGGATGCCGATTTTCCCAAGACCGCCCGCGGCACGGCGGCTCAAAACCGCGAGTTCGCCGTACGTCATCACCCGGCCGCCATGGATCAAGGCCGGCCGCGCGCCCTGCGCCGCCGACAACGCCTCGATCATGTGGCCTAGGCCGTTCATGGTCATCCCTCGCGGCCAATTGTCGCTGGCGCGGGATTTATCCACAACCGCTACGGTGTTCGATCCGCATCTGATCGCCGCAAGACGAAGAACGCAACCCCGTCAAAATAAATTTGATACATGCAACCGCGCTTCGCCTCTTCCCCTCGTCGTCGCCGCGCCGTAGCATTAGTGTCACGAACAGGGCATAAAAACATGGCGCACGACAGTACGCGGACCATGAAGGACTTGGTTGCGGCGGCGCAACGCGGCGAAGCGCGCGCGCAATTCGAGCTCGGCCGCCGTCACTATCACGGCAAGGGCGCGCCGCCGGACACGGCGGCCGCGACGCGCTGGTTCCGGCGCGCGGCGGATCAGGGCCATTTGGTGTCGAGGATCTATCTCGCTGAACTCTCGGGCGAAGATCGCGGCCGCCAGGCCGGCGCCGACGCCGGGTTCGACCGCTGGCTGAAGAGCGCCGTCGAGGGCCTGCGCAAAAGCGAGCTGAAGCGGCGCGAAGGTCACGATCTGGCCGACATTCTCCGGGCGGGGCACCGCCATGATCGCGCGCGCATCGGCGTGCCGATACTCTTGGCTCTGACGCTGTGCGGCGGCGCCATGTTCGTCTGGTGGTTCGGGATCATGGCTCGGCTCTGGTAGACAAGCGGCTGCTCTGTCCGCCGCCGCCCTTTAACTCAGCCTATTTTTCGCAGGGACCTATTCTTCGCAGGGAAAAGCGTCGCGCATGGCTTCGCGCACGGTCTCTTCCGCCGGCTTGCCGAGTTCGTCCGGATTGTCCTTGGCCCAATCGAGATAGGCATCGCGAACCTGCTCCGGATCGTATTCCTCCGGCAAGCACATTCCCGGATCATCGCTCATCTTCGCGGTCAACGCGTGCAACGTGTCGAGGCAGGCCTGGTGGGCCGGCGCCTCGCATTGCGCCACCAATTGCCGGCCGGTCTGGTTGGCAGGCGGATTGCCGCGCTGCTGAGCCACCCCCGGCGAAGCCGCCAGGCAGAACGCCGCCAAAACGCCCATGAGAGTAACGCGCATCGACGTCCTCGCCCCTTAAGCCGGATCGGTTTCGAGCGGTTCGCCGCCGAGCTCCACGATCAGCGCGCGAAGTTCGTCGGTGGCTTCGCTCAGCATCGGGGCTTCGGTGCCCCTGATCACGATCGATGCGCCCGGCTTGCCCTGGCGATAGAAGGGATATGAGCCGATGTCCAGGTCCGGATAGCGGACCTGGAGCGCGCCGAGCCCTGCGGCGAATTTTCCCTCCGGCAGGAACGAACTCACGGTCCGCGACAGCACCTTCGCCCCGCCGACCAGCTCGTGGCGGATGCTTTCGAACATGGCGCGCATCACCGCCGGAATCCCGGCCATCACGAAGACATTCTCCATGCGGAAGCCCGGCGCTTTCGAAACCGGGTTCTCGATCAGGGTACCGCCGAACGGCACGCGGGCCATGCGCATGCGCGCTTCGTTGAACTCGCTTTTCTGCTGGATGTAGTGCGCTTCCAGGATTCGCTTCGCCTCCGGATGCACGCCGATGCCGACGCCGAAGGCCTTGGCGACGCAATCCGCCGTGATGTCGTCATGGGTGGGGCCGATGCCGCCCGAGGTGAAGACATAGTCGAAGCGCCGGCGCACATCGTTGATGGTGTCGACGATGACCTGCTCCACGTCGGGAATGACGCGCGCTTCCATCAGTCGGACGCCCAGATCGTTGAGCCGGACGGCGATCCAGGCGAGATTTGCGTCCTGCGTCCGGCCCGAGAGAATCTCGTTGCCGATCACGATCATACAGGCGGTGACGATTTTCGGTCGGTCGGACATGGGGGCTCCGCCCCCTTGCTCGGGGCGAGGCTTTATACACCGGCCCGCCCCGCAATCAAAACCCCCGCATTGTCGTGAAACGAAGCCCGGTCTATAGGTTCGCCATGCGATTCCCACGGCCGCTCCGGCGCGCGACGCTACTGCGCCGCTACAAGCGTTTCCTCGCCGACATGACCCTCGACGACGGCAGCCCCATTACGGCGCACTGCGCCAATCCGGGGTCCATGCTGGGCCTGGCCGAACCCGGCTCGGAAGCCTGGATTTCGCCGGCCGCCAACCCGGACCGCAAGCTCGCGTGGTCCTGGGAACTGGTCCGCGTCGGCGGCCACCTTGTCGGCATCAACACGGTGCATCCCAACGGATTGGTGGAAGAGGCCATAGCCGCCGGAGCCATTCCCGAGCTCGCCGGCTATCCCAAGCTGCGGCGGGAAGTTCGCTATGGCCGCAACTCGCGCATCGACGTTCTGCTGAGCGGCGCCGGCCGTCCGGAGTGTTACGTCGAGGTCAAGAACGTTCACCTCAAGCGCGACCCGAACGTGCCGGGCTTGGCCGAGTTTCCGGACAGCGTCACGGCGCGCGGCGCCAAGCACTTGGCCGAACTCTCCGAGATGGCGGCCCAAGGCCGGCGCGCCGTCATGGTTTACCTGGTCCAGCGCGCCGATTGCGATCGGTTTGCCGTCGCGGCGGACATCGACGGTATCTATGCGGCAGCCCTTGACAAGGCTTTGGAAAGGGGTGTTGAAGCACTATGTTATATCTGCCGCGTCGGCCTCGACGGGATCGAGGTGGATCGACGGGTGCCGATCGAGTTTGGCACCGCGAGCGCGCGGCGATCAGTCCGGAGACGATGATGTACGTTGCCGAGCAACAGGTTGAGGATCGGCGTAGCGGTTTGATCAAACTGCACGGCGCCGAGGCGTTTGCCGGCATGCGGGCGGCAGGCAAACTTGCCGCCGAGACCCTCGATTTCATCGCGCCCCACGTGCAGCCCGGCGTCAGCACGGCCGCGCTCGACCGGATGTGCCACGACTTCATCGTCGGCCACCAGGCCGTGCCCGCGCCGCTCGGCTATCGCGGATATCCAAAATCGATCTGCACTTCGGTCAATCATGTCGTCTGCCACGGCATTCCGGACGAGAAAAAGGTGCTGCAGCGCGGCGACATCGTGAACATCGACATCACCGTGATCCTCGGCGGCTGGCACGGCGACACCAGCCGCATGTTCTACGTCGGCGATGTGGGCGTGAAGGCGCGGCGGCTTTGCGAGATCACCTACGAGGCCATGATGCGAGGCATCGAGGTGGTGCGCCCGGGCGCCACCACCGGCGACATCGGCCACACGATCCAGACGTTCGCCGAGCGAAATCGCTGCTCCGTGGTGCGCGACTTTTGCGGTCACGGCTTAGGCCGCGTGTTTCACGACGCGCCCAACATTTTGCACTACGGCGAGCCGGGCACCGGCATTGTGCTGAAGGAAGGCATGTTCTTCACCGTCGAACCGATGATCAATCTCGGCAGCTGGCAGGTGAAGGTGCTGAGCGACGGGTGGACGGCGGTGACCAAGGATCGCTCGCTTTCGGCGCAGTTCGAGCATTCCATCGGCGTGACGGCCGACGGCCGCGAGATTTTCACCCAGTCGCCGAAAGGCTGGCACCAACCGCCCTACGTTTAGGGTCTTGGGCGCCTAGGATTCCCCCGAAATACATTTCGGAAAAAATTGGCTCCGGCCCAAACGGGGGGCGGGCCGGAGCCGTAGTGACGGACGGAACACCTCCGAGAGGTGGAAGGCGACGGCCGTAGGGGGCCGGTTCAGTCCCGTCCGTTTCCGTGCGCGGCATGACTGCCGCCGTGTACTGAACCGGCGGCCGACGCACCGGTTCCCGTGGTAATCGAAGCACTCGCCGTACTCGCGGCGGCGCCGCTCGAGGCGGTGCTGCCCGCGGCAGCCCCGCTTCCCGAGCCGCCCAACGCGCTTGTCGACGCGGCGGTTTGCACCGTGCCCGCAGCCTTTCCGGTCGTGCCGGACGAATGCGTACCGCTGGCATACGACTTGGAATGGGATCCGCTGCGGGTTACCGTTTCAGTGCGGCCGCTACCAGAAGCAATGGCAATATCGTCGCCGTATCGCCGGTGCGTACCGCTCGTGCCTGAACGCGAGCCGGACTGGCTGCTGCCGTTGCCCGCGGTGACGCCGTGGTGGTCGCCGTCGCGGTCATGCTTGGCGTGGTGGTGATCATCCCGGTCTCGATCATCGCGGTCCCGGTCGGCAAATCGACGATCGTCGCGATCACGGTCGCCGAAGCGGTGGTCGTCGCGATCTCGGTCGCGATCGCCGACACGGCGATCATCGCCATTATGATCGCCGTCGTGATGAGCCTCATGTCGCTCAGCATTTTCGTGATGACGGAAATTG
>DASQHM010000263.1:0-13963 GCA_035632095.1 Candidatus Cybelea sp.
AAGCCGCGGCGTCCGTCCTGGTCCACGGTCTGGCCGCAAAGGCGCCCCGGCAATTGCCGCACGAACTTGTCGCGCGTGGCAAAGAGGCCGACATAGGGCCCGCCGAAGCCGAGCGGCACGCCGAGCGATTGTCCCTCCGCAACGACAATATCGGCGCCCATGGCTCCAGGCGGCACGATGGCGCCGAGCGACACCGCCTCCGTCACCACGACGACAAGCAACGCGCCTTTGGCGTGCGCGGCATCCGCCAGGGGCGTGAGATCGCGCACATGGCCGAAGACGCTCGGGTTCTGCACCACGACGCACGCGGTGTCGGCATCGATGCGGCCGGCCAGATCCTCGCTGCCCGCGGCGTCCGCCGGCGCGAAGGCCAGCGTGTCGCCGGTGAACGACAAGGTCGTGCGCGTCACGTCGCGATAATGCGGGTGCAGGCCGCCCGACAGAACGGCGCGCTTGCGTCTGGTGACGCGCGCCGCCATGAGCACCGCCTCGGCGCAGGCGGTCGCGCCGTCGTACATGGAGGCGTTCGCCACATCCATGCCGGTGATCTGCGCCACCTGGGTCTGGAACTCGAACAGCATCTGCAGCGTGCCCTGGGAAATCTCGGGCTGATAGGGCGTGTAGGAGGTGAGGAACTCCGAGCGCTGGATCAGGTGATCGACGGACGCCGGGATATGGTGGCGATAGGCGCCGGCGCCGAGAAAGCTTGGCGCAGCGCTGGTCGGAAGATTGCGCGCCGCCATGGCGGCGATTTGCCGTTCCACCTCCAACTCGCCGGCGTGCGGCGGCAGATCGAGGGGCGCCTTGAGCCGCGCCGCGACCGGCACGTCGCGGAACAGTTCGTCGATCGAGCGCACCCCGATCCGCGCCAGCATGGCGCCGCGGTCTTCCGTCGTGAGCGGCAGGTAGCGCATCAGTGCAGGCCCTCCACGTAGGCGGCATAGGCGGCGGCGTCCATCAGTTTGCCGAGTTCGGATTTGTCGGACAGGCGCATCTTGAAGAACCAGCCCTTGCCGGCGGCGTCCTCGTTGACCAGCGCCGGGTTGTCCGGCAACGCCGCGTTCACTTCGGTCACCTCACCCGACGCGGGCGCGTAGACCTCCGACGCGGCCTTGACCGATTCGACGACGGCAGCCTCGCTCCGCGCCTTGATCTTGGTGCCGACCTGGGGCAACTCGACGAACACCACGTCGCCGAGCTGCTGCTGCGCGTAGTCGCTGATGCCGACGGTGCCGATGTCGCCGTCGACGCGGATCCATTCGTGCTCTTCGGAAAATCTGATCTCGCTCATATCGGCCCTCTGCGGTTGATCTCAGGATTTGGCGTAGCGCTTCGCGATAAACGGCAAGGCGGCGACCTTGGCCGGCAGCGCCTTGCCGCGCACGATCAGCCGCACGAGCGTGCCCGTGCCGGCGTAGGCGGTGGCGACGTATCCCATGGCCACGGGGCCGCCGACCGTCGGACCGAAGCCGCCGCTGGTGACGATGCCGACCTTGGCGCCAGCCGCATCCTGCACTTCGGCGCCGTCGCGCGCCGGCTGGCGGCCTTCGGCGCGGATGCCGACGAGCTTCCGCGACACGCCGTCCGCCAATTGCTTCTGCAGCACCGCCGCGCCGGGAAATCCGCCCTCGGCCCGGCGGCGCTTGGAGATGCTCCAGGCAAGACCCGCTTCGATGGGCGTGGTCGTCGCGTCGATATCGTGCCCGTATAGACAAAGCCCCGCCTCCAGCCGAAGCGAATCGCGGGCGCCAAGGCCGATGGGCATTACCTCGGGCTCCACCAGCAGAAGGCGCGCAAGCCCTTCGGCGCGTTCGTTCGGCACGGATATTTCGAAGCCGTCCTCGCCCGTATAGCCGGACCGGGACACCAGGCACGGGATGCCCGCAACGACCAGCGGCGCGGCATGCATGAATTTGAGCGCCGCCGCGCCGTCGCAATGGCGGGACAGCACGTGAACCGCTTCAGGACCTTGCAGCGCGATCAATGCCCGCTCGTCGGCGCGGCGCAAGGTCGCGCGCCCCCGCAGACGCTGCGCGATATGCGCGAAGTCAGAGTCCTTGCAGGCCGCGTTGACCACCAAGAACAATTCGCTCGCCTGCGGAGCGAGCGGCCGCGTCACCATCAAGTCGTCGAGAATGCCGCCCTGCTCGTTGAGCAGTTGGGTGTAGCGCATCTGTCCCGGCGCGAGCGCCTTGAGATCACCTGGCACAAGTGTCTCCAGGGCGCCGGCCACGTCCGCAGCGGAAGCGAGGAACGCCTGCCCCATGTGCGAGACGTCGAACAGGCCGCAGGAAGTCCGCGTGTGATCGTGTTCGGCCAAGATGCCGCGCGGAAACTGCACCGGCATATCGTAACCGGCGAACGGCACCATCTTGGCGCCGAGCTCGACGTGCAAGGCATGCAGCGGTGTCCGTTTCAGGTCGGTAGACGGATCGGTCACTCGGGCACTCCGGGGCGCGGTGCGTAGGGTGGTCCGACCGCGCTTCGCCCGCTTCGATGCGGAACGCCACGCGGTCGCCC
The DNA here is from genome assembly GCA_035632095.1 of Candidatus Cybelea sp. Classification (GTDB taxonomy): domain Bacteria; phylum Pseudomonadota; class Alphaproteobacteria; order Ferrovibrionales; family Ferrovibrionaceae; genus DASQHM01. The sequence goes on from DASQHM010000263.1 coordinate 2,521, forward strand.
CCTCTGTCCGAGTACCTGAGAGATTTCGCAGCGCCAATCGCCCGCGCTGCTTACGCCTTCGGTGAAGCGGCGCAAATCCTCGCGCCGCCTGCTTTCCAGAGTGCCATCACCCTGCGGTCCTGGGGCCTGAGAGTTTCCGGGGCGGTTGCTCCTTCGGCGCCGACGGCACGCACGCCGTCGGACTCTCCCGCAGAGATCGTCTGTATGGTCGATGCGGCCGCCGGCCGCATTGATGGGCCGATGATAGAGGGGACCCGGGCTTAGTCAACGATACCGGGCCGCGTTCCAGACAATTCCAGTGGATAACCCGCTGGCGGAATTTCTTCCGCCATTTCAAGCAGTTATGTACGAATTCGCGACCCCGGAGGAGCCCCGCCAAGTCCCGTGGCCGCCGTCCCGGCCCGAAGCCCCGCCGGAGCGCCAGGCGAGCCTAGCGACTCGTCCCAATGTTCTACTGCGAACCGCGCCGTTTGCGATTGAATTCGAGCTGCTCTTCGTTGAGCTGCAGGCCGACGAGAATCTCGTAGTCGGCCGATGTGCGCCCCTGCTCGACGTTGATCGTCTCGGCGATCTGCTCGGCGACGCCGCTCCGCCGCCGGTTGTCCTTGAAGGGGATCGGGCTCTCGAACACGGCCTTGTTCATCACGCGCTGCTGGCGCTTGTCGATGACGGAGACGAAGAACGGCAGCTGGACCGAATCGCCGCTCGCCGCCGGGCCGCGCGTCGCCACAAGCGTTATGGTCACCGTCATGTTGATGACCTTGCCCTTCGAACTGAATTCGCATTCGCCGGCGAGCGCGGTCACTTCGCCCTGGTAGGTGATGTCGGTGACGTCGCGCCCCTCCCCGCTCTTGTAGAGCACGACTTGCGACGCATCCCCGAGGATGCTGGCGCGCGGGCAAACGTCGTGCTTGCTTCCGCCGAACATGCTGCAGCCGCCGAGCGCCGAAACCGTGATTAGAACAAGGGACGTTGCGGACGCGGTTCGAAGCCGCGCCCGGAAACCCGCAGGAACCCGCATTAGACGGTTTTGTGCGTGCCGTCGCAAAGCGGCCTGGTCTTGGTTCTCTTGCAGCCGCAGAAATAAAGCGTCTTGGCTTCGGTGGCTTGATACTTCACCGGCTCCATGCCGACGGCCTTGTGCGAACCATCGCAAAACGGCTGCTTCGCGCTGCGCCCGCACGCGCACCAGAAATAGACCTTGCCGGCCTCGACCTGGACCGGATAGGGCGCCTTTTGCGCCACAAGTGCCTCGGCCATCCCTTTACCCTCCTCGGCGTGGTGTCTGTACAAGCGGACGGGGCCTGTACTAGCTTGTTGCCGCCATCGCCGCCGTTGCCGGGGCCGACTTTACGGAACCGGCGGCAAATAAACAAGAACGGGGGAAACTCTCCCGTATCGAGCGAATTGGATCGCCGTTTCATGCCGTCTTCCTCGGCCGCGTCCGTGTCGGCTCCATCCGCTGCTGCCCGCCCTTCCCTGGACTTGCTGCTGGCGAGCCCCCGGGGATTCTGCGCCGGCGTCGACCGGGCCATCCAGATCGTCGAGCTGGCGCTGGCGAGATACGGCGCGCCGGTCTACGTGCGCCACGAGATCGTTCACAACCGGTTCGTGGTCGAAGGCCTGGAGCGGCGCGGCGCCATCTTCGTCGACGAACTCGATGCGGTGCCGCAGGATGCGCCGGTGGTGTTCTCGGCGCATGGCGTTCCCAAATCGGTGCCCGCGGACGCCGAGCGGCGCAAGCTGTTTTATCTCGACGCGACCTGCCCATTGGTTTCCAAGGTGCATCGCGAGGCCGAGCGCCATTTCGCCGACGGGTGCCAGATCGTCTTGATCGGCCACGCCGGGCACCCCGAAGTGATCGGCACCATGGGCCAATTGCCCGAAGGCGCGGTTCTGCTGGTCGAAACCTTGGCCGACGTTGCCAATCTCCGCGCCGCCGATCCGAAGCGCCTTGCCTACATCACGCAGACGACGCTTTCGGTAGACGAAACCATCGAGATCGTCGCCGCCCTGCAGGCGCGGTTTCCGGGGATCAGGGGCCCGCGCAAGGAAGACATCTGCTACGCCACCACAAACCGGCAGGCGGCGGTGAAGGCCATCGCCGGCCGCTGCGACGCCATTCTGGTGATCGGCGCGCCGAATTCCTCGAACTCGCTGCGCCTGGTGGAAGTGGCGCGCAAGGCCGGCTGCGCCCGCGCCGCGCTCGTCCAGCGCGCGGCCGACATCGACTGGGCGAGCCTAGCAAGCGCGCGCACCGTGGGCATCAGCGCCGGCGCGTCCGCTCCGGAAGTGCTCGTGGAGGAAGTCGTCGACGCGTTTCGCGCCCGCTACGACGTGCGCCTCGAACGCGTGGCGACGGCCGAGGAGAGCGTGCGATTCAAATTGCCGCGCGCGCTCGAGGATTGAAGCAGCACGTCCATGGCCGTCTACACCGAAATCGCCGACGAAGAATTGTTCGACTTCATCGCCCAATACGACATCGGGCGCGTGGTATCGTGCAAAGGCATCGCGGAAGGCGTCGAGAATTCCAACTTTCTGCTGCAGACGGAACGCGGCATCTACATCCTCACGCTTTACGAAAAGCGGGTGCGGGCCGAGGACCTGCCGTTCTTTCTCGGCCTGATGGATCATCTGGCCGCAAAAGGTCTGGCGTGTCCGACCCCGATCCATGGCCGCGACGGTTCGGCGCTGCGCACGTTGGCGGGGCGTCCTGCGGCGTTGATCGAGTTCCTGCGGGGCGTCTGGCCGCGCCGGCCGGGACCGCAGCATTGCGCGCGCGTCGGCGAAGCATTGGGCCGGCTGCACGTGGCGGGCGCGGATTTTCCTATGCATCGCGAGAATTCCTTCTCGCTCGACGGCTGGGTCCGCCTTTTCGCATCGTGCCGCGACCGGGCCGACCAGGTGCGGCCGGGGCTCGCCGCCGACCTCGATCGCGAAATCGATTCGCTGAAAGCGGCGTGGCCCGAGACGCTGCCAAGCGGAGTGATTCATGCCGACCTGTTCCCCGACAACGTGTTCTTCCTCGATGAACGTCTGAGCGGCGTGATCGACTTCTACTTCGCCTGCAATGATTTTCTCGCCTACGACCTGGCGATCTGCCTGAACGCCTGGTGTTTCGAGACCGACGGCGCCTTCAACGTCACCAAAGCGCGGCTGCTGCTGCAGGAATACCGCAAGGTGCGGCCGATCACCGATTCCGAGCTGCACTCCTTGCCGATGCTGGCGCGGGGTGCCGCGATCCGCTTTCTGCTGACCCGGCTTTACGATTGGCTCAATCCGGTGCCGGGCGCCCTGGTCAAGCCGAAGGACCCGCTCGAGTATCTCTACAAGCTGAATTTTCACCGCGCCGTGATGGGTCCGGGCGCCTACGGGCTGGATCTGACCAACGCATGACCGCCGCGCGCAAGGTGGTGGACATTTTCACCGACGGCGCATGTTCGGGCAATCCGGGACCCGGCGGCTGGGGCGCACTGCTTCGCTTCGGCAGCGTCGAAAAGGAAATCGCCGGCGGTGATCCCGACACCACCAACAACCGCATGGAGCTTCTGGCGGCGATCATGGCGCTGGAGACGTTGACGCGTCCGGCACACGTGCGGCTGCACACGGATAGTCTCTACCTGCGCGACGGCATCACGCGCTGGATTCACAACTGGAAAGCCAAAGGCTGGCGCACCGCCGATCGCAAGCCGGTGAAGAACATCGATCTCTGGCAGCGGCTCGATGCGGCCCTGGCGCGCCACGAGGTCGAATTCATTTGGGTGCGCGGCCATTCCGGCCATGCCGAGAACGAGCGGGCGGATGCCCTTGCGCGCCAAGGCATGAAGGATGCGCATCGAGCCGAATGATCGAGCCAAGCCCGCGCCGATCACGCACGACAAAAACCAAGGGGGGCCGCAAGCCCCCCTTTGCGAAACCGCAACGTCTGCTCGAGGATCAGACTTGCTTCAGCATGAAATCGGCGCTCGATACCTCGAAGGCACCCGGCTTTTCCACGTTCAGCGACTTGACCACGCCGTTGTCGACGATCATGGAGTAGCGTTGCGAACGCTCGCCCAATCCGAACCGCGAACCGTCGAGGGTCAGGCCGATCTTGCGCGTGAACTCCACGTTGCCGTCCGCCAGCATGTCCACCTTGTCGGTCGCGTTCTGGGCCTTGCCCCAGGCGCCCATCACGAAGGCGTCGTTGACCGAGAGGCAGGCGATCTTGTCGATGCCCTTGGCTTTCAAATCGCCGGCGTGATCGACAAAACCGGGAAGATGCTTGGCCGAGCAGGTCGGCGTGAATGCGCCCGGCAGGGCGAACAGAGCGACTTTCTTTCCCTTGAAATACTCCGATACCTTGACCTGCGTCGGACCATCCTTGGTCAAAGTCATCAGGGTCGCCTCGGGAAGCGGATCGCCAACTTTTATGGTCATGTTTTCCTCGCCTGTTTTGCGTGAGCCAAATACATCGATGCCGTGTGGTTCGGGGAACCGGAACGGCAGCAACCTAGCACCAGACGCCGGGCAAGGCTACGGTGCGCCGGGCGGGTTGAGTCAATTCTCAGTGGGCCGATCGTTCAACCGCGAGCGTGCGTTCCACGGCGTCGCCCTTGTCGGCGAGGGTGACGGTCACATCCTGCCCCGCCAGCCGGTCGGCGGGTGCCTTGCCGGCCAAATCGGCGACGAATTGCGCTTCGTTCGGGTTGTTTCCGGCCACCCGCCGGAGGTGCGCGAAGGCGTAGCCGGGCGGCGCCTCGATCAGCAGATCGGGCGAAGTCCAGGCGCGGTCCGAGTGCGCTAAGACCACGAGCGACGCATGCCCATCCCGCGTTTCCAACGCCGCCCGCACGACTCTCAACCCAGCGCTACCGTCCCGCTTGGGCACCAAGGCGTCATATCGCCGGATCAGATCGGAATAGATGCTCGGCGTCGCCGGCCCTCGCGGCAGGTCGAGCGCCAGGTCGGCTTCGTAGGGAATGCAGACTTCCTTGCAGATGCCGTACGTGAGGTGCAATCGAAGAGCGACGGGCGCTCCGGCGAGATCCGGGCTGACGCGCACCGGCAGGACGACCTCGTCCGTATAGCCGAAGGTCTCCAGCCCGAAAAGTTGGAAGCGGTGCGGCAACGGCCAGCGCACGTCGGCTCCCGCGAGGTTCTGCGACCCGCTCCAATCGAACACGGGCGGCACGCCGGCGTCGCCCGGCGAGCGCCAATATATTTTCCAGCCGGGTTCGAGGCGCACCTGCAGGCCGATTTTCGCCGGCTGGCCGCCGCCGACCGCCACGACACTCGATACCAGTCGCAGCGCCACCTGGGGGGTTTCCGCCCAGGCCGACGCCGCGCCCGCATTCGGATCCGCCGCTTGGGCTTCCCGCGCGATTGAGGCGCACGCGAGGAGCCACAAAATAACTGTTGCCGGACGGGCCATTGCGCGCCTCCAAGGGGCGGTGAAGCCATTGTATTGCCGCATTCCCGATATAAATATTATTAAATGATCTGCGGGTAACATTGTCTTGACCGGCAGAGGCCGGACATGCGCACCGTGCCAGAGGCGCCAGCCCATGCAGCAGGACGATAACGGCGGGTATCTGAAGGGTCAGCTTTTGGTGGCCATGCCGACCATGGGCGATCCGCGATTCGAGCGCTCCGTGATCTATCTCTTTGCGCATTCCGAAGCCGGCGCGATGGGACTGGTCGTCAACAAGGTGCTCGACAAAATCACTTTCCCCGATTTGATGGGACAGCTCGGCATCAAGAAAATTCCGGCCGAGCAGCGGATCGCCGTTCATTTCGGCGGACCTGTCGATACGGGTCGCGGCTTCGTGCTGCATTCCGCCGACTATGTGCGCGATGCGACCGTCGTGGTCGGAGACAATCTGGCCCTCACGGCGACGATCGACGTTTTGAAGTCGATTGCCGCAGGCCAGGGCCCGCGCCGGCGCCTGCTGGCGCTTGGCTACGCCGGATGGGCTCCCGGACAGCTCGATGCGGAAATCCAGGCCAACGGCTGGCTACACGTCTCGGCCGACGACGATCTTATCTTCAGCCCAAATTTGAGCGAGAAATGGCCCCGCGCGGTCGCCAAGCTCGGCATCGACGTGAGCCGTTTATCGGGCGCGGCCGGCCACGCGTAGCGCGCTTCGCGCCAGCGCCGTGAATTCGGTGTCAGCGCGGGCGCGGATCGTTGGCGAGCATGGCGAAGAGCACGTGGTCGCGCCAGACGCCGTCGATGCATAGATACTGACGCGCGAAGCCTTCCTCGGTGAAGCCCACGCGGCGGAGCACCGCCTTGCTCGGCTCGTTGCCCGGCAGGCACGCGGCTTCGAGCCGGCGAAGCCGCAGCTCTTCGAATACGAAGCTGATCACCGCCCGCATGGCCTCGGTCATGTAACCCTGCCGCGCGTGCCGCCGGCCGATCCAATAGCCGACGGAACACGATTGCGTGACGCCGCGCCGCACGTTCGAAAGCGTCACGCCGCCAAGCAGCGCTTCGTCGATGCGGCGGACGACGAACAAGGCATAGGCGGTGTCCTCCCGCGCCTCGCGCAAATGGCGCCGCAGGCGGCGGCGATACGCCGACCGCGTCAAGGCGTCGGACGGCCACGTCGGCTCCCAAGGCGTCAGAAAATCGCGGCTTTCCGCCCGAAGCTGCGCCCAGCCGGACCAGTCCGCCACTTGGGGCAGGCGCAAAAATACCCGTTCGCCATGCAGAACAGGCGTGGTATTGCCGCGCGAAAACCGGTCAAGCAATGCCATCGGGCACGACCCCCGCCGATCTCAGCCAAATCTTGCCGCGAGACGATCATAGCTTTCAAGTCGGTCGAGCGGGCCGAGCGCCGCAACCGTCGGCCTCCCGCCGCCGACAATCCGCTTGGCGACCCGGCACACCGCGGCGGCATCGACCGCATCCACTTGGGCGACGATCTCTTCGGTCGGCAACGGACGGCCGTAAAGAATCATCTGGCGCCCAAGCTGCTCGGCCCGCGCCGACGAACTTTCGAGCGACATGAGCAGACCGGCCTTGAGTTGGGCGCGGGCACGCGCCACCTCCTCATCGCCGACTGATTTTGTCGTCTTCTGGATCTCTTCGGCGACGACGGGCGTGAATTCCGGCAACTGATCCTCGCCGGTTCCCGCATAAACGGTGAACAGGCCGGTGTCGTTGTACGAAGCGGTGAAGGCGAAAATCGAATAGGCGAGGCCGCGCGATTCGCGGACCTCCTGGAAAAGGCGCGAGCTCATGCCGCCGCCGAGCAGCGTTGCATAGACCTGCGCCGCGTGAAAATCCGGGTCCTTGTAAGGAATGCCCTGGAATGCCAGCGCCACATGCACCTGCTCCAGGTCGCGCGCTTCGCGCTTCTCGCCGCCCGCGTAGCGCGCCGGCTCGGCCATCGTTACCTCCCCGTTGCCGAGCGCGCCGAAGGCTTTTCCCGCCAGATCGACCAGATGTTCGTGCTCGACCCCGCCCGCGCCGGCCACGACCAGGCGCGGCGCGTGATAATGGTGCCGCATGAAGCCCGCAAGCTGATCGCGCGACATGCCGGCCACGGAGTGCAGGGTGCCGAGGATTGGCCGGCCGAGCGCCTGATCGGGAAACGCCCGCTCCTGCAGATAGTCGAAGATGATGTCGTCGGGCGTGTCGTTGGCCTGCCCGATTTCCTGGATCACTACCTGCCGTTCGCGCTCCAATTCATCGTCGGCAAAGATCGAGTGCTGCAGGATGTCGGACAGAATGTCGACCGCGAGCGGCACGTCTTCGGAAAGCACGCGGGCGTAATAGGCCGTCTGTTCGCGCGACGTATAGGCATTGAGGTGGCCGCCGACCGCCTCGATTTCCTCGGCGATCTGGCGCGCGTTGCGCCGCGCCGTTCCCTTGAACGCCATGTGCTCCAGGAGATGTGCGACGCCATGCACGTCCGGTGTCTCGAAGCGGGCGCCGGCATCGACCCAGACGCCGACCGACGCGGTCTTCAATTCGGCCATGCGCTCGGTCACGACGCGCAAACCGTTGTCGAGCCGCGTAACTTGAACCGCCATATCAATGCACTCCTGCCGCGACGCGGCTATTGGCACGAATGTAAGCCTTCACCTGCGCGACATCGTTGAGCAATCTCTCGCAGCGTTCCGGGCGCCGGCCCAAGTCCGCGAGACGCGGCGGCAATTGCGGACGGATGCCGGTCGCGCGCTCGACAGCGTCCGGAAACTTCGCCGCATGGGCTGTTGCCAGCGTGACCATGGGGACGGACGGATCGCCTCGTTTCATCTTTGCTGCGGCAAGTCCGACCGCCGTATGCGGATCGGGCAGCCAGCCGGTTTCGGCCAGGACCCTGGCGATGGTCTTGGCCGTTTCCGGCTCGTTGATACGTGCCGCGTCGAACACCGGACGCGCCTGAGCGAGTTGATTGTCGCCGACGCGGTATTCGGCCTTGGCGGCGAATTCGCTCATATACGCATCGACGGCGGCGCCGTCGCGGCCGCAAAGATCGAACAGCAAGCGCTCGAAATTGGACGAGACTTGAATATCCATGCTCGGGCTCATGGTCGCTTCGACTTTGCCGGCCCGATAGGTTCCGCTGTCGAAGAACCGGGCGACGATGTCGTTGCGATTGGTGGCGACCAGCAGTTTCGCCACCGGCAGCCCCATCTGCTTCGCCCCGTAGCCGGCAAACACATCGCCGAAATTGCCGGTCGGCACCGAAAACGCGATTGCCCGGTCCGGCGCGCCGAGGGCAACCGCCGCCGTGACGTAGTACACGATTTGCGCCATCACCCGCGCCCAGTTGATGGAATTGACCGCGGAAAGATTGAGCGCATCGCGGAACGCCAAATCGTTGAACATGGCTTTCACCAGCGCCTGGCAATCGTCGAAGGTGCCCTGCACGGCAATGTTGTGAACGTTGGCGTCCGGCACCGTGGTCATCTGCCGGCGTTGCACTTGCGATATGCGGCCTTCGGGATGCAGGATGAAGACGTCGATGGCGTCCTTGCCGCGGCACGCTTCGATCGCCGCGGCGCCCGTGTCGCCGGACGTGGCGCCGACCACGGTCGCGCGCCGGCGGCGGCGCTCCAGGGTGTGATCGAGCAACCGGCCGAGCAGCTGGAGCGCGAAATCCTTGAACGCCAGCGTAGGTCCGTGAAACAGCTCCAGCACCCAATCGTTGGGTCCGAGCTGCACCAGCGGCGCCACTGCGGCGTGGTCGAACGTGGCATAGGCCTCGCGGACCATGGTGTCGAAGGTCTTGTCGTCGACGGCGCCGCCCAGGAAGGGGCGCATGACTGCCGCAGCCACGTCGTGATAAGGCCGCCCCGCAAAGCCCTTCAGGGTCGCCGGGTCGAGTTTGGGCCAGGATTCGGGCACATAGAGGCCGCCGTCGCGGGCCAGACCGGCCAGCAATACGTCCTCGAACCCAAGGACCGGCGCCCGGCCGCGGGTGCTCACGTAGCGCAAAACGACCTCCTGGAAACCAGCCGCGAAGCCTAATCACCGCCCTCCGGCGGCGCAAGCCTTACACCCGGTGCGATCCGGGCTAGATTAACCACGCAATACATGAGGCTAACATGCGGATTTGCGTATTCGGCGCCGGGGCCGTCGGCGGCCACCTGGCGGCCCGGCTGGCCCACGCGGGCGAAGACGTCTCGGTCATCGCCCGCGGCGCCCATTTGGCCGCCATGCGCGAGCGCGGCCTGCGGTTTCTCGGCAAAGACCAGGATTTCACGGCGAAGGTTCAGGCGACCGACGATCCGGCGCATGTGGGCAATCAGGATGCCGTGATCGTCGCGGTCAAGGCCCCGGCGCTCGGCGACGTGGCGTCACGCATCGCGCCGCTGCTCGGACCGGATACGCCCGTCCTTTTCGCCATGAACGGGATACCGTTCTGGTATTTCTACGGCCAGCCGGGACGCTTCCAAGGCAAACGGCTCGAACGCCTCGATCCGGGCGGAAAGCTCTGGCGGCTGATCGGGCCCGAACGTTCTCTCGGTTGCGCGGTCTACTCCGGCAACGAAGTCATCGAGCCTGGCGTGGTGCGAAACACCTCGGCCGGCCGCAATCGCTACATCCTCGGCGAGCCGGACGGCAGCTTGTCGGCGCGCGCGAAGGTCTTGAGCGCGGCCCTCGCCCGCGCCGGCATCGACGCGCCCGTCACGCCGGACATCCGGACCGCCATCTGGACCAAGCTTTCGGGCAACGTGGGATTCTCGCCCGTGGCCGCGCTGACCCACGGGACCCTCGCACAAATCGGCGGCGCGGCGGACGTGCTGCAGCTTTGCCGCCGGTTGATGGCGGAAGCCATCGCCGTCGCCAAGGCGCATGGCGTCACGGTGGAAACCGATCTCGACCAGGCGACGGACTCTAAGCTCCAACGCCCGCCGCACAAGCCATCCATGCTGCAGGATATGGAACGCGGGCGGCCGCTGGAGATCGATGCGCTGCTCGCTTCGGTGCAGGACTTTGGCCGCATGGCGGACGTGCCGACGCCCCATCTCGACGGCGTGGTAGCGCTGCTGGCGCTCAGGGCAAGAGTCGCCGGCCTCTACTGACCTTCACGAAAGATAGCGACGCTCCAAATGCGCCTTGAAGGCCGCGACGCCGAGCGGTGCGCCGGTCGCGCGCCGCAGCACGTCGTCGGTGCCGTAGAGAGAGCCGAGGCCGTGCACGTTGACGCGAAGCCAGGCGAGCAGCGGCCGGAAGTCGCCTCGGGTGATGCCTGGCACGATCGCCGGGTCCGCCTTGCGTGCTGCGTCGAAAAGCTGCGCGGCGGCGATCGCGCCGAGCGTGTAGGTCGGGAAATAGCCGAACGTGCCGCTCGGCCAGTGAATGTCCTGCATGCAGCCGTCGCGATCGTCCGGCGGCGTCACACCGAGCAATTCGCGCATGCCCTCGGTCCAGGCTCCCGGCAGATCGGCGATTTGCAGGTCGCCCGCCAGCATGGCGCGTTCGAGCCGGTAGCGCAGAACCACGTGCAGCGGATAGGTGACTTCGTCCGCATCGACGCGAATGAGGCCGCGCTCGACCCGGCCGCTATGCGCCGCCAGGTTCTCCTGCGACCAGGCGGCGCCGTCGCCGCCGAACGCCTCGCGAATATGCGGCGTCGCGTAGTTTAGAAATTCCGCCGAACGGCAGACCTGCATCTCGATCAGCAGGGACTGGCTCTCGTGCAGCACCATGCCGCGCGCGTAGCCGACCGGCTGGTGGCGCCAATCGTTCGGCAGTCCGAGTTCGTAGAGCGCATGGCCGGTCTCGTGCAGCACGCCCATCAGGGCGCGAGCGAAATCGGAATCGGCGTAACGCGTGGTGATGCGCACGTCGTCCGCCACGCCGCCGGTGAAGGGATGCAGGCTGACGTCGAGCCTTCCATGCTCGAAATCGAAGCCGAGCGCCGTCATGAACTTGAGGCCGAGGGCGCGCTGGGTCTCGACCGGAAACGGGCCCGGCAACGGCAGCGGCTCCGGCGCGCGG
>DASQHM010000264.1:0-2133 GCA_035632095.1 Candidatus Cybelea sp.
GGCGCAACAATGACCGAACGGACCAATGAAATAGCGGCGAACGGCGCCGGTGCCGTCGAGCGCTGGGAAGTGATCGTAATCGGTGCCGGCCTGTCGGGCATGTACCAGCTCCACCTGTTGCGGCAATCCGGTTTTAACGCGCACGTCTACGAGGCCGGCGGCGACGTCGGCGGCACGTGGTACTGGAACCGCTATCCCGGCGCGCGGTTCGACTCGGAGAGCTGGACCTACGGCTTTTCGTTCTCGGAGGAGCTGCTCAAGGAATGGGATTGGGCCGAACATTTCTCCGGCCAGCCCGAGAACCTCCGTTATTGCAACTTCGTCGCCGACAAGTTCGACCTCCGCCGCGACATCACATTCGGATCACGTGCCAAGTCCGCGGCTTGGGACGAAGCGGCGAACGAATGGGCGGTTGCCTTCGAGAACGGCCGGCGCGCGCGGGCGCGTTTCCTGATCACGGCTGTCGGGCCGCTTTCGGCGCCGACCATGCCGTTGATCGAAGGCATCGCCGACTTCAAGGGCGAGGCCTGGCACACGGGCCTTTGGCCGCATCATCCCGTGAGCTTCGCGGGCAAGCGCGTGGCGGTGATCGGCACCGGCGCCACCGGGGTTCAGGCGATCACCGAGATCGCCAAGACCGCGGGCCACCTGACAGTGTTCCAGCGCACGCCCAACTGGTGCGCGCCGCTGCGCAACAGCCGCATCGACGCCGCGACCATGGCTCGGATCCGCGCCGACTATGACGCCATCTTCGCCCGCTGCCGCGAGACCTGGGGCTGCTTCGTCCATGCCGCCGATCCGCGGAATGCGCTCGAGGTATCGGACGAGGAGCGCGAGGCCTTCTACGAGAAGCTGTACAACACGCCGGGGTTCGCCTTCTGGCAGGGCAATTTCCGCGATGTGCTCGTCGACAAGGCGGCGAACGACACCATGACCGCCTTCGTCGCCAAGAAGATCCGCGGCCGCGTCAAGGACCAGAAGCTTGCGGACAAACTCATCCCGACCAATCACGGTTTCGGTACGCGCCGGGTTCCGCTCGAAAGCGGCTACTACGAGGTTTTCAACCAGCCCAATGTGGAACTGGTCGATCTGCGCGAGACGCCGATCGAACGCATCACCAAAAAGGGCATCAAGACCAGCGACCAGGAACGAGCCTTCGATATGATCATCTACGCCACCGGCTTCGACGCCATCACCGGCTCGTTCGACCGCATCGATATCCGGGGCCGCGGCGGAGTGCGCCTGAGAGAGAAGTGGGCCGACGGTCCGCAGACCTATCTCGGCCTTCAAGTGGCGGACTTCCCCAACATGCTGACGTTGGTCGGCCCGCACAACGCGGCGACCTTCTGCAACCTGCCACGCTGCATCGAGCAGAATGTCGAGTGGGTCACGGCACTGCTGAGCTACATGCGGGGGAAAGGCCTCAAGCGGGTCGAGGCGACCGCAACGGCCGAGAAGGAATGGACAGCGCATGTGCACGAGACCGCCGCGCGGCTGTTGCTGATGCAAGTCGATTCGTGGATGACCGGCGTGAACAAGAACGTCCCCGGACGATTGAAGCGCACGTTCATGGCCTATGCGGGTGGTGCCCCGAAATACCGCCAGAAATGCGAGGACGTCGCGGCTGCCGGTTACGAAGGATTCGCGCTCGTCTGAAAACGCCGCGAAGCATCGCCAGGACGCCGGTCATTGCCGCCGTCGCCGACAGCGCAGCCGCACCCTGTTCGCGTCAGGGGTGGGCTTTCGGAGAAATTCGCTTGATTGGCGAGGCAAGACTCCCCGCCGTGAGTCGCCCACGTCGAAAAACAATACAGTCGCCGGGCGATGCCGCGGAAAAGTTTACATCGGAAGCGAAGCCGCGACGTAAGGCTCTGATTTTTTTGACTGGCGCCGTGGCTTGATTCTTGCACACCGACACACCGGAGACCGTGATGGTCCCGGCACTAGAGACACGAGAGGGTTCGATGATATCCCACGCTGCAAAACTCCTTTCCGCTGCATCTATTGGTCTGCTCGCGCTCATCGGCGTCCAGCCGGCGGCGGCCGATCCGATCTTCGACACCAGCGGCACCTTCAGCGTCACGGGCACGAACGCGCCGAACAATTTCACCACGAACGGAATTCACGTTGGCG
>DASQHM010000265.1:0-31534 GCA_035632095.1 Candidatus Cybelea sp.
CCCCCGCGGCCCCCGCGGCGCCCGCGCCCGCAGAAAGCGTCAGTTGGGTCAAAGCCGCGCGCGCCTCGCCGGCAAGAAGCATCCGCCCGGCCAGAGCGAGACCTTCGACGCCTTCGGCCACGATGCCCAAGCCGCCTGTCCCGATGAAAAGAAGTGAATTTGCGGCCACGAAGCCCAAGGCCTCCGAATATTCCTTGGAAATGTCCGGATAGCCGTTGTCGCAAAGCGGAGTCCAGGGAACGTTTCTTAGGACATTGTCGGAGCGCGTCGGCTCCGTCGCGCCCGTCTGCGGCGCGCTCGCCACGGCACCGGGATTGGCGAGAAACGCCCTGAGTGCGTTCACCTGTTCCGGGCTCAAGCGAATTTCCGGCTGGTTTGTGAAATCCGGCGGTGGTGCGGGCGGGGATATAGATGGCACCCCGGCCGCGTCATGGAGGCCCGGTTCAGGAGGCAGCGCAAGGAGGTGAGGCGAAGCACCGCTGTTGGAAGCGGATTTCCCGGCTTGCGCGGCGCTGTCCGGCAGGATGAAGCCGCCAGGGGTTCGATCATCGCCGCCGCTCGGGGCTTGTGGAGCCTCGGCAGGGCCAGTGACTGCTGACGGACCTGACATGGGGGCTTCCCAAAAGTTGCGACTCACGTCCTTCCGGGAAGAATAGGTGTGTATTGTGACAGATGGGTGAAACGCCGACTTGGGGCCAAGGCGGCCGCGATGCTGTTCTCGCCAGGCACGGAGTCCGGCGACGGGGCTTGTGTAGCCCTCGCCCTTCGGCAAGCTCAGGGTGATGGTTCTCCTCTCGAAGCTTGCGGCAACAACTGGCCTCACCCAGAGATTGTCAAAGGGTGAGGTCCCCAATTCCGGCGCTTACCCTGCGGCCTTGCTGTATTTCTCGATGGCCGATTGCAGCGATTTGAGCAACTCGGCGCCGATCTCGCCGCCCTCGCCCTTCACCCGGCCCTTGATGACCGCCTGCATGGCGTCGATGTGCGCTTTGAGGATCTCGACATGGTTGTCGGTCGTCCCGCACTGGCCCACGGTTGCGTCGTACAGGGATTTGCCGAAGGTGGTTATGAGCGGATAACCGAAGGTGCCGCCCTGGCCCTTCAGTTCATGGGCAAGCTGATTGATGCGGTGGAAGTTCGGCAGCCGCATGTCGGCCGCGCGCGGCTTCACCGCTTCGAACTCCTTGTACAGCGCGCCGAGATAGCCGCCGACCCAATCCGGATAATCTTCCGCCACCTTTTCGAATTCGGCTTCCGCCTTGGCGAGCGCTTCGGCGGCGAGCGATCCGGTTTCGCCCGCCTTCACGTTGCCTCCGCTGCATTTTTCCTTCAACCGCGACCGCAGTCGATAGAAGCGGACCTTGACCTGCTTTCTAGGCGCCGGCGCTGTCATACACCACCTCCACCGCCTCATCGGTTTCCTTGAGCTTGCGCCGGTCGTCGCCGTGGTATGGCAGCACCTGGCGGCGGCGGTCGGGACCGAAATAGTTCGACGTATGGACGAATTGCCGCGGCCGCTCGATGACCTGCAGCACCTTGTTCGCGACGGTGTCGACCGAGAACGGCTTGGCCAGCATTTCGGTGACGCCGAGATCGCGCGCTTCGGCCACCTTGTCTTCATCGGCATAGCCAGTCAGCATCACGAACGGCACGAAACGGTCCGTGCTCTCCTTGTGCCGACGCACCCAGCGCAGGAACATGGAGCCGTCCACCGGCGACATTTGCCAATTGGAGATGATCATGTCGATCGACATGATGCCGGCCTTCACAGGATTGCTCTGCACGAGCTTTATGAATTCGATCGCTTCGCCGCCTTCCTTGGCGGTCTTCACTGTGCCGATGCCGAGCGCCTTCAGCGCCGTGTGCAGCAGCGAGCGGATATAGGAATTGTCCTCGACGAGGAGGATCGCAAGGCGATCGAGATTGTATTGGGCCATGGGTTGCGCGCCGCGGGGCCGGCGCTCTCATTGACGTGTTCCATTAGGCGACAGTTACCGTTACCAAAACCTTAACCATTCGCTAGACTCCGGTTCGGGACCAGCACCGGGAGGGGGGCCATGTTGATTTCGACGACGGAGCGCATCGCCGGATACGACGTGTCGGAGACGCTCGGAGAAGTGTTCGGCATCACCGTCCGCAGCCGCGGCGTGGTCGGCAATTTCTTCGCCGGCCTGAAGTCGATCGTCGGCGGCGAGATCACCCAATACACCGCCATGCTCTCCAAGGCGCGCGAGCACGCCATCGAGCGCATGTGCGACGAAGCAAAGAACAAAGGCGCCGACGCCGTGGTGATGATGCGCTTCGATTCCTCCGAGATCGGACAACAGATGTCGGAAGTCGTCGCCTACGGCACCGCGGTCAAGCTCCGCCGCAGCGGCTGACGTCCGAGACCGGCGCCGTGGTTGACGTTTACGTCAACGTCACTTCACAATTGCCGGCAGGAAATCGCGAACCAGGGGAGCCCGGGCAATGCACGTCGGCATGGCGGCCATATTTCAAAACCCCGGCCGGACGCGGCCGGACTTTGACGTCTATCAGGAAGATCTGAGCCTGGCCGAATCCGCCGAGCCCATGGGATTCGAATCGGTGTGGAGCGTCGAGCATCACTTCACCGATTACACCATGTGCCCCGACGTGCTCCAGTTCCTCACCTACATGGCCGGGCGCACCAAGTCGGTGAAGCTCGGTTCCATGGTTGTGGTGCTGCCCTGGCACGACCCCATGCGCGTCGCCGAGCAAATCTCCATGCTCGACAACATTTCCGGCGGGCGCCTGATTCTCGGCCTCGGTCGCGGCGCTGGAAAAGTGGAGTTCGAAGGCTTCCGCGTGCCCATGGGCGAAAGCCGCGAGCGTTTCGTCGAAGCCGCGCAGATGATTCTCAAGGGCCTGGAGACGGGCACCTGCGAATTCGACGGCGTCTATGTCAAGCAGCCGAAAGCGGCGATCCGCCCCTCTCCCTGCAAGAGCTTCAAGGGCCGCACCTATGCGGCGGCCGTGTCGCCCGAATCGTCGCGCATCATGGCCGAGCTCGGCATCGGCATTCTGATCATTCCGCAAAAGCCGTGGGAAGAGGTGACCAAAGAGCTCGATGCGTATCGCACGGTCTATCGCGACGTGAACGGCGCGGAGGCGCCGCCGCCGGTGTCCGCCGGCTGGGTGTTCTGCGACGAGGACGAAACGCGGGCCTATCAGATGGCCCGCCGCTATATCGGCGGCTACTGGTCGACCGTGCTGCAGCACTATGAATTCGGCAAGGATCACCTGAAGACCACCAAGGGCTACGAGTACTACGGCAAGATGTCGGACAAGATCCGCCAGTACGGCGACGAAGGCGCCATCGATTTCTTCATGAAACTGCAGATCTGGGGCACGCCGAGGCAATGCTATGAGAAAATCCTCGCCGTCAGCGATCGCACGGGCGCGGATTCGTTCGTCGGCGTGTTCTCCTATGCGGGCATGCCGCACCAGGAGGCCGCACGAAACATGAAGGTCTTCGCCGAAAAGGTCATGCCGGCGCTGAAGCAGGTTCCAAGCGCCGCGCAACGCGCCCGAAAGGTGGCCTAAGACGCGTTCCAACGCATTGAAAATACGCCGGCGCGAGTTTCTGTTCGGCGCCGCGGCGCTCAGCGCCATGACGTTGCGGCCGCCGAGCGCGCGCGCGCTCGACCAGGAGTCGCTCGACATAACGCTGACGGCGGCGCCGTTTCGTTTCGCGCCGGCCGCCGGAGTCGATTTCGACGGGCTCGCCTACAACGGCATGGTTCCCGGACCGCTGATCCGCGTCGGCCTGGGGCAGATGCTGCGCGCAAACTTCGTCAACCGCAGCGGCAGGCCCGGTACAATTCACTGGCACGGCATGGTGCTGCCGAACGGAATGGACGGCGCGGAAGGTGTGACGCAAGACGCCGTTCCCGACGGCGCAGAGACCGTCTACAGCTTCAAGGCCGAGCCGTCGGGTCTGCGCTGGTATCACAGCCATCCCGTTGTCGAGCAGGCGCGTGGGTTGTTCGGCGCCTTGATCGTGGTCGATCCTAAGGACGAACCGGCCGATGTGGAGGCGGTGATTGTGCTGCACGAAGTGCCAGACCTGAAGTCCTTCGCGGCCGCCGTTGCCGGAAACAGCGGCGCCCCCATGCTCGCGCCGAGCGATGCGCCGGAACTCGCCATGCATCGCCGCATGATGGCCGGCATGGACATGGCCCACATGGATCATGCACCGGCCAAGGGCGCCGGCCACGACATGCCCGGCATGGACATGTCGCACATGGACCACGGCGCGCCGGGCGGCGCTCACGCCATGGGCATGGGCGACGAGGTCGCCTATGTGGCGCGTTGCGTCAACGGCGGCTCGTATCCGAAAAACGCGCCGATCCTGGTCAAACCCGGCCAGCGCGTGCGCTTGCGCATACTCAACGCCAGCCCGAACCGGACCCATTACGTCCGCCTCGGCGGCCATCGGCTTAAAGTAACGCATAGCGACGGCAACGCGCTGCCTGCGCCGGTGAATGTCGACGTGCTGCGGATCGGCGCGGCGGAGCGTTACGACGCGTGGTTCGAAGTCAAGGAACGCGGCGCCTGGCTGCTCCAGTCCATCGCCAACGACGCGATGGCGAAGCAGCAAGCCGTGCGCGTGCATACCGTAGGCTACGAGGCTGCGGAGCCGGTGCGGCCCGCGGCCGTCCTAAAGGGCGCGAACGTCTTCAGCTACGCCGCTGCCGGCGCGGCAAGTACCCTCAAATTGCCGGCTGCGGATTTGACGCGCAATATGGTTCTCAACGGCGGAACCATGGGCGATCCGGACTGGACCATCGACGGCAAGATTTGGCCGGACGTTCCGCCCGTGCAGGTACGCTCGGGGAACCGCGTGCTGATCCGCTTCCGCAACGACAGCATGATGGATCATCCCATGCACCTGCACGGCCATGTGTTCGATCTGGTCGAAGTGGATGGCAGGTCGTTGGCGAAACCCCTGCGGAAGGACACGACGCTGGTGGGCGGCATGGGCGGCACGGCAAGCTGGCTGGTCACCGCGAACGCGCCGCCCGGCCGCTGGCTGTTGCACTGTCACAACGCCGTGCACATGGCGGGTGGCATGATGACCGAGATGGTCTACATCTGACCGGCCCGCGACGAAGGAGGAACGCTCCGATGACCCTGCGCTGGCTCGTATTGGTCGCAGCCCTGACCTTGCCGCTGGCAAGCGCCCAGGGCCAAGGCTCGCTGATGGATCAGGGCAAGAGCCTGCTGAATAAGGCGCGCCCTTCCGGCGGCGGCAACCTCAGCACCGGCGATATCACCGCGGGACTGAAGGACGCGCTCAAGGTAGGCACCGGCCGCGTCGTCGATACGCTCGGCAAGGCGGACGGCTTCAACAAGAGTCCGGACGTGCACATCCCCCTGCCCTCGGCGCTGCACACGGTCCAATCGGCGCTGAAGAAGGTCGGGATGTCGCACATGGCGGACGATCTGGAATTGCGCCTGAACCGCGCCGCCGAAACCGCCATGCCGAAGGCGAAGCAGCTCTTCTGGAACGCGATATCGGAAATGTCCGTGGACGATGCGCGCGCCATCTACAACGGCCCGAAGGACGCGGCAACGCAGTATTTTCGCAATAAAATGTCCGGCCCGCTGGCCGACAGCATGCGGCCGGTCGTGAACCAGCAATTGTCCGAGGTCGGCGCCGTGAAGAGCTACGACCAGATGATGGCGCAGTACAAGAACATCCCCATGGTTCCCGACGCCAAGGCGGATCTCACCAACTACACGCTCGGCAAGGCGATCGACGGGGCGTTTCTCTACCTCGGGCGCGAGGAAGCGGCGATCCGCGACGACCCGGCGAAGCAGACGACGGCGATCCTAAGGAAGGTCTTCGGCCACTGACGCTTCACGCCACGGCGGGGCGGCGCTGAAGTCGGATCAGGCAGCGATCGATCCACTGGGCGGTCAGCTTTTCCTGCACGGCATTTTGGCGCAGCCGCTGGTCCAGCGCGGCGAAGTCCACGCAGTCGAGCGGCTGGTCCTGGTTGAAGCACGAGAACACGGCGGTCGTGACGCCGGTCTTCGGATCCGTCTGCGGCTGCAGGCACTGGGCGCAGATTTCCTTCATCATGCATTGCATCGGCGAATTGATCGAGCCGATGGCGAAGTGATGCGGCTTGAGCAGCGGCGCCAGCACGCCGTGTCGCGCTGCGCCGACGGCAGCCATCATCTTGTCCGAGCCGATGGCGATAAGCCGATCGGCGTCGGCCAGCGGCACATCTTGCCTGCCGAGCGCGCCGGAGCCGTAGGCGCGCATCGCCTCGACGATGTTGCCGACGAAGGCGCGGTCCTGCGGCCGGGTCGGCTTGAAGCCGGGCGCCTCGTCGCAAGCCCAGATCACGACGTCGGCCGCGCGCTCGATCTCCGCCACCTTGTAGCGGTCGATGACCTTTTTATAGCCGGCGAAGTAGACGACCTTCGAACCTGCGTCGCGGAACGCCTGGCCGATGGAGAACAGAACCGCATTGCCGAGCCCGCCGCCGACCAGCGCCACGGTTTCGCCGTGGGCGATTTCCGTCGGCGAGCCGGTCGGTCCCATTAGCACGACGGGCTCGCCCGGTTCGAGGCCGGCGCATAGATCGGACGAACCGCCCATTTCCAGCACGATGGTTGAAATCAGTCCGCGCCCCTTGTCGACCCACGCGCCGGTGAGCGCGATGCCTTCCATGGCGAGGCGCGTACCCTCGACCAGGGCCGCATTGGCTTCGTAGTTCTGCAGGCGGTAGAACTGCCCCGGCTGGAACCGGCGCGCCGCAAGCGGCGCTTCCACCACCACCTCGACGATGGTCGGCGTGAGGCGGATGACTTCGTGAACCCGCGGCCTCAGCTCGCGATTGAGCGCGGCGAAGAAATCGTCGTCGGTTTTGGCCGAAGCGGGCCGCACCCGATCGAGAACCGCGCTCACGGCCGGATAGCCTTGCTTCGCCCCGCCCATGGCCTTGACCACGTTGCCGAAGAAGGAGGGATGCAGGTCGCCGAAGAAGCTGATGAAGCGGCCGTCGGCACGACGATTCAACAACACGCGCACATCCTTCGGTTTGGCGCTGGATCGCTCCACCTTGACCGGATCGCCGTCCTCGTCGCAGGCGCGGAAATAACGGCCGTCGAGCACGAAATTGCGCGCGTCTTCCCGCGCCAGCACCGTGTTGGGCTGCGTTCCCGCCGCGACCAGAATCGCGCGCGCCGGCAATTCGATCTCTGCCCCGTCGCTCCAGGCGCCGTCCGCGCTGCGTATTTGTGTCTTCAAGGCAAGTGCGCGCGCGTGGCGGAACCGGTCGACTTCGACGCGCACCGGCGACAGGCCTTCGGCAAACCGGATGCCTTCCGCCAAAGCCTTCTCGATCTCTTCGTGGTTCAGCGTGTAGGACGGACTGTCGGTCAGCCGCTTGCGGTAGGCGATGGTGACGCCGCCCCAGCCTTGCAGCAATTCGACGATGCGAGCGGCGCGGCCATCGCGCAACGCCGCGGCCTTCTCCGCGCGGATCGCCCGCGCATGAGCGATGAATTCGTCGGCAATGCCTTGCTCTTCCGCGGTCCAGCTCTTCCGCACCGTCGCCTCACCCCGCTCGGCCGCGAGGATTTCAAAGCGGCGTAGGAACTTCTCGACCTGCAGCGGGTAATAGGCGAGCGACTCCGTCGCCGTATCGATGGCCGTCAAGCCGCCGCCGACCACGACGACCGGCAGCCGCAATTGCATATTGGCGATGGAGTCCGTCTTCGCCGCTCCCGTGAGCTGCAACGCCATCAGAAAGTCGGAGGCGGTGCGAACGCCCCGCGCCAATCCGTTCGGCATGTCGAGCACGGTCGGCCGCCCGGCGCCGGCGGCGAGTGCGATGTGATCGAAGCCCATGGCGAAGGCCTCGTCGGCGCTGACCGTTCCGCCGAAGCGCACGCCGCCGAACAGCGCGAATTGCCGGCGCCGTTCCAGCAGCAGCCTCACCAGCTTCAGGAAGTTCTTGTCCCAGCGCACGGTGATGCCGTATTCGGCCACGCCGCCGAACCCGGCCATGACCCGATCGTCGAGCGACTCATAAAGCTCGTTGACGTCGCGGACCGGGCGAAACGTCCGACGCATGCCGCGCTGGTCGACGCCGGATATCTCCGCCGGCAACGGTTCGATCTTCAGGCCGTCGATGGCCACGACCGAATGGCCGTCGTTCATCAGGTGGTGGGCCAGGGTGAACCCGGCCGGTCCCATGCCGGCGATCAGCACGCGCCGCCCGCTCGGCGCCTTCGGAACCGGGCGGCGCAAATTCATCGGGTTCCAGCGCGTGAGCAGGCTGTAGATCTCGAAGCCGAACGGCAAGTCGAGCACATCCTTCAACGTGCGCGTCTCGACCTGCGGAATGTTGACCGGCTCCTGCTTCTGGTAGATGCACGATTTCATGCAATCGTTGCAGATGCGGTGGCCGGTCGCCGCGACCATGGGATTGTCGACCGCGATCATGGCGAGCGCCGCTAAGGCGTGGCCTTCCGTCTTCAAGACATGGAATTCGGAAATCTTCTCCTCGAGCGGGCAACCGGCGAGGGTCACGCCGAACGGACTCTTTTGAAACGCGCCAGTCTTGCGGTCGGTCAACCCTTTCGAGCAACTGTCCTTGCCCTGGTTATGGCACCAGATGCAGTAGTTGGCCTGGTCCAGCGCGCCGTTCAGATCGGTGCCGGGGTCCGTGAGCGCGAACCCTTCGCGGCGGCGCAAATGGTGCGGAGCGATCGTATGTGCGACGAAGCCCGCGGCAGAATCGGTCTGCATCGGCACCAGATGCCGGTAGTCGAGCTTCGCTGGCACCTTGAACAACACACCCCTGGCGTTACGCGCGCGGCCTGCGGGCGTTTGCACCGCCCACGCGGCATATTCCGCGGCCAGCCTCAATTCGGCCGCATGCGCCGCCTCGTCCTGTTCCCACGCCGTCACGTTGCGGGCGAACGCAAGCTCGCCGAACGGTTCGCCGAACGCAGCCGATAGCGAGATCTCGTGCGCCAATCCGTCGACCTTTGCCGCGTCGTCCGCTTTCACCTGGCGCAGCGCGCGCTTCTGCACGAACATGCGCTTGCAGCCATAGATCGGCGCCAATTCATGATGACGGGCGGCCAGCGCCGAGGCCTCGGGCCGGATGCCGAACAGGCTTGCCAGAAAATCTTCCACATGCGGCCCGAGCGCGATCAGCAACTCGGATTCGGCCTTGGCGGCGAGCGACGCCGGATCGGCGCGGCCCGCGTCGAGGCGCGCGCGCAAGGCTGCGTCCGCAGCGCCGAGGAAGCCGAGAAATTCGCGATCGAGTTTGAGCAGCCCCTCGCGCTCGTAGAGGTCCGAAAACACCAAGCCAAAACTCAAACTCGCCATCGGATTGCCCCTGACGCGGCCGGCCGGCACGTCCCGCGTCATATAGAGCGCAGGCGCCGCTGGGGAATATCTCACCCCGCCATTATGTGCAACGCACAATTTCACATCGCGGTGCGGCCAATTGCCCGGGGCGCAGGGTGCGGCTGGCCGTTGGCGCGCGACGGCGCTAGTCTTGCGCAAATTCGTTAGGGAAGGATCGCCTATGCGCCTAAACGCCCCCCAGGTCGAGCAATTCGAGCGCGACGGCTTCGTGTTCCTGCCGGATTTGTTCAAGCCGGCGGAGGTCGGGGCCCTGATGGCGGAAGTGCCGGGAATCTTCGCCGAGCGGCGGCGCGAGATCGTGCGGGAGCGGACCGGCGACGTGGTGCGCACGTCCTTCGCCGCCCACACCTACAACGAAGCGTTCCGGCGTCTCGGCCGCCATCCGCGCCTGATCGAACCGGCCATGCAGCTCCTCAAGAGCGGGGTCTACATGCACCAGTTCAAGATCAACGCCAAGGCCGCGTTCGATGGCGACGTGTGGCAGTGGCACCAGGATTACGGCACCTGGTTCGCCGACGACGACATGCCGGCGCCGCGCGCCATGAACCTCGCCGTGTTCCTCGACGACGTGAACGAGTTCAACGGGCCGCTCATGTTCATTCCCGGTTCGCACAAAGAGGGCCGCATCGAGGCAGGCCACGACGTAGCGACCACCAGCTACCCGTTGTGGACGATCGACAACCAGACGATCGCGCGGCTCGTGGCGCGGGGCGGCATCGTCTCGCCGAAGGGCAAGGCCGGATCGGCAGTGTTCTTCCATTGCAATCTGGTGCATGGCTCGGCGCCCAACATGTCGCCGTGGAACCGCACCGCGGTCTACATCAGCGCCAACTCGGTAGAGAACTGCATCCGCCGGTTCCAGCGTCCGGAATGGATCGCGCATCGGGACTTCACGCCGATCGAGCCGCTGGCGGACGATTGCCTGCTGACCCTGCCGCGCCAGGCGGCGGAATAGCGCCGCTCAACCCAATCGCTTCAACAGCGCGACCAGGGTCGTGCGCTCTGCCGGCGTCAGCGGCGCCAGCACCGTGTTCGAGATTTCCGGCGCGTTCGGCAATAGGCGGCGCACCAGGGCGCGGCCCTGCGGACTCAAGCTGATGAGCGTCCGCCTGCGGTCATCCGCGTCGTCGCGCGTGGCGACCAGGCGCCGGTCGAGCAATCGCCTGATCACGCCCTGCGTGGTGGCAGGATCCATGGCGGTCAAGCGGCCGAGATGGTTCTGCGACAACTCCGTCGCCTCTTCGAGTTTGACGAGCGCCGCGAATTGCGTCGGCGTGATCTGCTCGTCGCCGATGCGGGCTTGAAACACCGCCGAGCAGCGCTGATGCACGCGCCGAACCAGATGGCCGATCTGTTCGTCCAGGCGCAGCCCTTCGAAGTGCTGCACATCGTTGCGATTGTGCATGCCGGAGGCAGTCGGCGTCGCGTCGACGGGTGGAGCCGTCTTATGCTGGTTCATGGCCGCTACCTCACCGTAACCGGCGGGTTCTAGCACGCCGAGGTCGAGGTCCGTTAGCGCGTACACGAACGGAACATTCTCGCCTAGCAAGTGCGGCTATTTTGCGGGCGCGCGGTGTCCCTAAGCATCGAAAATCGCGACGGCGCGTGTCCAGCCTGCGGAGGCGCCGCGGATCTTCACCGGAAAGCATGCGACAGTGAAACCGTCACCAGGCACGGCTTCGAGGTTGTGCAGCTTTTCCAGGTGGCAGTAACCGATCTGGCGGCCCGCCTTGTGCCCCTCCCAGATCAATCCCGCGTCGCCGGTTTCCTTGTACTTCTCAGCCGTGTAGACGAATGGCGCATCCCAGCTCCACGCATCGGTGCCGGTGAGCCGCACGCCGCGTTCGAGCAGGTACATGGTCGCCTCGTAGCCCATGCCGCAGCCTGCCTGCACGTAGTCGTCATGGCCGTAACGCGAGCCGGCGCGTGTGTTCACCATGACGATGTCGAGCGGCTTGAGATCGTGCCCGATGCGCCGGAGTTCCGCTTCCACGTCCTTCGCGGTGACGACATACCCGTCGGCGAAGTGGCGGAAGTCGAGCTTCACGCCCTGCTGGAAGCACCAATCCAGCGGCACCTCGTCGATGCTGATGGCGCGCTCGCCTTTGTTCATGGTCGAATGGAAGTGATAGGGCGCGTCGAGATGCGTGCCGTTGTGGGTAATGAGTTCGACGCGCTCGACGGCCCAGGCCTCGCCGTCCGGCAAATCCTCCTGCTTCAGGCCGGGGAAGAAGGGCGCCATTTGCGCGAACGTATCCTTGTGCCGCATATAGGTGATCTTCGGGCCGAAGGGCGGCGGATCGGAAATGACGTCGTTCTCCAGATAGATCGACAGATCGACGATGCGGCGCGCCATGGTCTCCTCCTTCGGTCCTGCCATCCGGGATTATACTGAACGGCTATGGAAGCGCGGTTGAAAAGCGGCATCTGGGTGCAGGCGACCGTTCGCCGCTGCACCGCCGAAGGCATCATGTGCACCGTGGCGCGCCGCGGCGATGCCGACGCCGGCGTGATCCTGTTGAAGCTCAATCGTTTCGAACAAGGCTGCACCGTGCTCTCGCAGAGCCGGTCGGCGTCCGGCGAGCTGGTCTGGACGCGCGGCACCGGCGCAAATCCGGTCACGGAGCCGGAAGCGGACGCCTATATCGCCCGCCAAGTGGGCCGCGACCCGGATCTCTGGGTGGTCGAAATCGAGGACCGGCAGAACCGAAATCCGTTCGAGGGGCGGATAGTGTGAGAGCCCGCGCTCGCGCAGCCGGCGGAGCTACGCCACCGTAAGCCGCATGTTCTCGCGGGCGACCAAGGCATGCGACCAGGTGAAGCGGGCTTCGCTCTCCAGCCGCTCCATGAACAGGTCTTCGTGGTCGGGATCGTGGTGGAAGATGATCAGCATCTTCGCCCCGGCGGTTTTGCAAAGGCGCACGCCTTCCTGCCAGGTGGAATGGCCCCAGCCGACCTTGGTGGTGAATTCATCGTCGGTGTAGGTGCTGTCGTAGATCACCACGTCGGCGCCCGCGATCAGGCCCAGGATGTTCTGGTCCTGCTGTCCTGGTTTATGTTCCGTATCAGTGACATAGCAGACGGCCTTGCCCTGATACTCGAAGCGGTATCCGGTCGCGCCGTCGGGATGGTTGAGCGGTGCGGTGCGCACCTTGATGCCGTGGCGCAGCGAGAAGCTTTCGCCGCAACGGAAGTCCTCGAAGGTCATCTTCGCCGCCATGACTTCGAGCGGCACCGGAAAGGTCGGCTGCGCCATTTGCGATGACAGGATGCTCTTGATCCCGCCGCGATCGTACAAATGGCCGGCCATGATCTTGAACGTGCGGTCCTTGCGAAACGCCGGCGAGAAGAACGGGAAACCGTTGATGTGATCCCAATGGGTGTGGGACATCAGCAAATGCGCACTCATGATGTTCTTGCGCAGCATCCAATGGCCGAGATTGCGGATGCCGGTGCCGGCGTCGAGGATGACCCGTTCGCCGCCCATGGCGATTTCGACGCAACTGGTGTTGCCGCCGAAGGCAATGTGCCTAGGCGACGGCGTGGCGATACTCCCGCGCACGCCCCAGAATTTGACCTTAAAGCTCATGTGCGCCGACCCCGCCAGGTATGAACGCAGCCATTTCCGTTCCTCGCCTGCCCGCGGCAGCGAGGCTCCCCAGCGCGATGCAGTCTAGACAGCCCCGTCGTCATCTTATGTGACCGCCATCACAGGTACTCGGGCATCGCCGCCGGGCAACTCAAGGCGCCCGAAGCACCTGTTCCACCAAGCGCGACCAGTAGCTTGCGCCGATAGCCAGGATCCGGTCGTTGAAGTCATAGCGCGGATTATGCACCATGCACCCGCCATCGTTCCTGCCGTTGCCGAGCCAGACGTAGCTGCCGGGCTTGGCCTTGAGCATCCAGCCGAAGTCCTCGGCGCCCATCACCGGCGGCAGATCGCGCAGCACATTGTCGGCTCCCACGACCGCAGCCGCCGCGGCGGCGGCGATCTCGGTCTCGTCGGCCGAGTTGACCGTGGGCGGGTAACGCCGGTCGTAGCGCACGTCGGCATTGGCGCCATGCGCCTTGGCGATGCCTTGCGCGATCTCGCGGATGCGCCGCTCCATCAGGTCCTGAACCTCCGGGCGGAAGGCGCGCGTGGTGCCGGCGAGCTTCACCTCTTCCGGAATGACGTTGGTGGTATGGCCACCGCTGATCTGCGTGACGCTGACCACAGCCGAATGCATCGGATCGGCATTGCGGCTTACGATGCTCTGCAGCCCCATCACCACTTCGGCCGCGATCGGTATCGGATCGATGCCGGAATGCGGGAACGCGCCGTGGGCGCCGACGCCGCGAATGGTGATGAAGAAGAAGTCGGCGGAGGCCATCATGGCGCCGACGCGCACCGCCATCTTGCCGACGTCGATTCCCGGCATGTTGTGCATGCCGAATACGGCTTCGACCGGAAACTTCTCGAACAGCCCTTCCTGCACCATCACCCGGCCGCCGGCTTCGTTCTCTTCCGCGGGCTGGAAGATGAAGTAGACCGTGCCGTCGAAGTTGCGGCTCTCGGCCAGATACTTGGCGGCGCCGAGCAGCATGGTGGTATGGCCGTCATGGCCGCAGCCGTGCATTTTGCCCGGATGGCGAGAGCGATGCTCGAATTCGTTCAATTCATCGAGGTCAAGAGCATCCATATCGGCGCGCAATCCGATGGCGCGATTGCCGGAGCCTGATTTGAGCATGCCGACGACGCCGGTCTTCGCCAAGCCACGATGAATGTCGATGCCGAAGGATTCCAGGCGGCTCGCAACGAAATCCGCGGTTTTGTGCTCCTGAAACGCCGTCTCGGGATGGGCGTGGATGTGGTGGCGCCATTCCGTCATCTCGTCCTGGAAGCCGACAATGCGCTCGATCAGCGCCATGACCCGCTCCTTCCCTTTGACGCACAACGCGAATCGTCCGATTGAGGATAGCTTCGGTCCGTCAACCTGTCACGCGACGTTAAGCGGCCGAGGCGGTCAAATGCCGTTCGCATAGCGCCGCACCGCGTCGAGCGCGACGCGCAGGTTCTGCACGGTCCGGTCGCGCGAACCGCGATCGTCGAGTCGCTCGGCCGCTAGCGCCAATGCCGCAAGGCGCGGCGCACCGACACTGAGCGCGGCGCCTTTCAACGTATGCGCAAGGCGGCGCCACGTCTCGCCGTCCGGCGCCGCCGCCATGTCGTCGATATAGCGCCGGGCGGAATTCAGAAACAACGCAAGCAGCTCGCGCGCCAGCGCTTCGTCGCCGGCCGTGTGCGCCATGAGCTCCGACCATTCGACCGGAGATGACTCGGTCATCGCGCCCTCGAATTCAGCCTTGCCGAACCGTCGCGTGCCATGCAGGCAGCCGGCCCTCATCGAAGGCGTGGCACGCCACTTCCCCGCCCCGGGCGGATTGCTTCAGCTTCGGCACTTCGACCCGGCAACGATCGTTCGCATGAGGACACCGCGGGTGGAAGGCGCAACCCGACGGCGGGTTGATCGGACTTGGCACCTCCCCCGCCACCGGCGTTCGCGCACGCCCGCTCATTTCAAGGTCGGGAATGGCGTCGAGCAGCATCCGCGTATAGGGATGGCTTGGCCGTGCGAACAGATCCTGCGTCGCGTTGGTTTCGACGATGCGGCCGAGATACATGACCCCGACGCGATTCGACACGTGATACACCACCGCCAGATCGTGGCTGATGAAAAGATACGTCAGGCCGAGGCGCCGCTGCAGATCCTTCATCAGGTTCAAGATCTGCGCCTGCACAGAAACGTCGAGCGCCGACGTGGGTTCGTCACACACCAGGAATTCCGGCTCGCCGGCCAATGCGCGCGCGATGGAGATACGCTGCCGCTGGCCGCCGGAAAATTCATGCGGATATTTCTCTCCGTCCGACGGGGCAAGGCCGACCTGACGCAGCAGTTCGCCGACCCGCGCCCGGACCGCCGCCGCGCCGCGCACCAGTTTGCGCGCCCTGAGCGGCTCGGCGATGATGTCGGCGGTCCGCCAGCGCGGATTGAGCGACGCATAGGGATCTTGAAAGATCATCTGCATCCGCGCCTGGATAGCCGCATTGCGGCGGCGCGCCCGCGGATCGCCCAGCTCGACATTTTCGAACAGGATCGAACCTGAGGTCGGCGGATAGAGCCCGACCACGAGCCGCGCCACGGTGGATTTGCCGCAACCGCTTTCGCCGACAAGCGAGAATGTCTCGCCGCGCGGGATCGCGAAACTGACACCGTCGACCGCATGGACGATGCGACGCCCGCCTTGTTCGAGCAGACGATTGAGAAGCGGCGGCGAAACGTCGAAGTATCGCTTCAAATCGCTGACGCGAAGCAGCGGCTCGCCCGGCCGCGCGATCGGCATTTGCCTCCCTGCGGCCGCGCGCTCAGGCACGGGCCGCCTCCGCCCTGCCGGTATGCAGCCAACAGGCGACCGAGGCCCCACCCAAGCCGACAAGCGGCGGACGTTCGGTCCGGCACCGGTCCATGACGTGCGGGCAACGGGGATTGAAGGCGCAACCGGCGGGAATTGCCGTAAGCCGCGGCATGCTGCCCTCGATTTGCGTCAGTTTTTCCACGTCGGCGCCCACGGCCGGGATCGCGCCCATCAGGCCCTGGGTATAGGGATGCAGCGCGTGCCGGATCACCTGCTGCACCGGACCGATCTCGACGATGCGGCCCGCATACATGACCGCGACGCGGTCCGCCGTCTCGGCGATGACGCCCATGTCATGGGTGATCAGCATGACGGCTGTGCCATGATCGCGGCAAAGACGCTTGAGCAACGTGATGATCTGCGCCTGGATCGACACGTCGAGCGCCGTGGTCGGCTCGTCGGCGATGATCAGGCGCGGCTCCGCGCACAGCGCCAGCGCAATCACCACACGCTGACGCATGCCGCCCGAGAACTGGTGCGGGTAGTGGTCGATTCGCTCCGCCGCCGATGGAATTCCGACTTCCTGCAGCAGGTCGATGGCCCGCTTGCGCGCTTGAGCCTCGCTCATAGGCAAGTGGGTGCGAATGGTTTCGACGATCTGATCGCCGATTCGGTAGAGTGGATTGAGGCTGGTCAGCGGGTCTTGAAAGATCGCGCCGATTTGCCGGCCGCGCAGTTTGCGCATGTCGTCGTAGGAAAGGTTGTCGATGCGGCGGCCTTCCAGCTGAATTTCGCCTTTTGTGATGCGCCCCGGCGGCTCCAGGAGCCCGATGATCGCAGCGCCGGTGAGCGACTTGCCGGCGCCGCTCTCGCCGACCACGCCCAGAACCTCGCCGCGGTCGATCTGGAACGAAACGCCGTCAAGCGCCGTAAGCGCGCCGCGCCGGGTGAAGAACTCCACCTTCAAGTCACGGACGTCGAGCAGCGGCTGATTGCTTCGTGTCCTCACGGTCGCCTTTACCGCAGCTTCGGGTTCAAGGCGTCGCGCAGCCAGTCGCCCAAGAGGTTGACCGCAAGCACCAGGATCGCCAGCGCGGCGCCAGGAAACAAGGTGATCCACCACTCACCGGAGAACAGGAAGTTGTTGCCCGTATTGATCAGAGTGCCCAGCGAGGGCGTGGTCGGCGGAATGCCGACGCCGAGGAACGACAAGGTCGCTTCGGTGATGATAGCAATGCCGAGGTTGATGGTCGCAATCACCAGCACCGGTCCGGTGACGTTCGGCAACACGTGCCGGATCATGATCAGGGTGGGCGAAAGGCCAATGACGCGCGCAGCCTGCACGTATTCCTTGTTGCGCTCCACCATCACCGAGCCGCGCACGGTCCGTGCATATGCCACCCAGGATGCCAGGCCGATCGATACGATCAGCACGAACAACGCGATTTCCTCGTAGCGCTGAGAGGAAACGACGCCGCGAACGATGCCGTCGATCATCAGCGCGATCAGGATCGCCGGAAACGACAGCTGCACATCGGCGATGCGCATGATGATGCTGTCCACCGCGCCGCCGATATAGCCGCTCATCAATCCGAGGGTAACGCCAAGGAGCATGGCGAACACCACCGAGCAAACGCCGACGATCAGCGAAATGCGGGCGCCGAACATGATGGTCGAAAACACGTCCCGCCCCTGATCGTCGGTGCCGAGGGGAAACGCCATGAGTCCGTCCTGACTCCAGAACGGCGGTTTCAGCGCGTTGGAAAGATCGAGGCTCGCCAAGTCGAACGGATTGTGCGGCGCGATCCAGGGCGCGAACGCCGCCGCGAAGAATATGACGAACGTCGTGGCCGCAGCGGCAATGGTCAACGGCGAGCGGCGGAAACTGTAGTAGATGTCGCTGTCCATCGCGCGATGGAACCGGTCGGTGATCTGCTGGGCCAGCGCCATGTCAGATCGCCCGCGCGCCCAGATCGGAGCGCAGCCGCGGATCCACGGCGAAATAGAGCAGGTCGGCGACCAGGTTGATGATCACGATGAAAAACGCGATCAGCACGAGATATGTCGCCATCACCGGAATGTCGGCGAATTGCAGGGACTGGACGAACAGCAGGCCCATGCCGGGCCAGTTGAACACTGTTTCCGTGATGATCGAAAATGCGATGATCGCGCCGAGCTGCAATCCCGTGATCGTGATCACCGGCACCAAGGTATTGCGGAGCGCATGGCCGAAATAGACCGCGTGGTTGGTCAAGCCCCGGGCGCGCGCGAATTTGATGTAGTCGGTGCGGAGCACCTCGAGCATCTCCGCCCGCACCAGGCGCATGATCAGCGTCATCTGGAACAGCCCGAGTGTGATTGCGGGCATGATCAGCGCCTTAAGACCGCTCACGGTCAGAAATCCGGTCGACCACCACCCGATCTTGACCACATCGCCGCGCCCAAACGACGGCAACAAAGGCAGGACGACGCTGAACAGCACGATCAACAGAATGCCGATGAGAAACGTCGGCAGCGATACGCCCACGAGCGAGGCGCTGAGCATCAGCCGGCTGAGCCAGCGGCGCGGATAAAGCCCGGTGTACACGCCCATGGGCACACCGGCCAGCAGCGCGAACAGCGCCGCCACGAAGCTCAATTCAAGCGATGCCGGCAATCTCTCCGCAATCAGTTTGCCGACCGGCTCCTGCATGCGATACGAGACGCCGAAGTTGCCGCCGATGAACTGGCCGACGAAGCGCGCAAAGCGCACGACCACCGGATCGTTCAGGCCCAATTGCTGGCGAAACGCCTCGCGGTCGGCCAGTGATACGTCTTGGCCCACCATCGAGTTGATCGGGTCGCCGACATAGTTGAACAGCACGAAGGCCACCAACGCGACGGTCAGCATGACGAGGATCGACTGCAACAGGCGGCGGAGGACGAAGGCGAGCATCGGTCAACCTGGGCCGGCCGCGGCCCGGGCCGAAGGCCCGAGCCGCATGGTTACGCCGACATCCGGCACGTGAACTCCCCGCGACGCTGTGACGCCGCGACGGCCCACGTTATTTCACGACAACGTGACGCAGCTGGAAGAAGTTGTCCGGCGTCTCAACCACGTTGACGTTCGACTTCATGGCCCACACGATGATCTGCTGATGCAGCGGAATTGTCGGCAGCTCATCCTTCACGATTTCGTTGGCCTCGTCGATCATCTTTAACCGCTTTTCGGAGTCGAGCTCGCTCTTCATGGTATCGACCAAGCTGTCGAACTTCGCATTCGACCAGCCGCTCACGTTGAACGTGCCGATCTTGTTCTCCACGTTGCGCGTGTGCAGGAGATTTTCGAACGCATTGTGGGCATCGACGGTGATCGGCGTCCAGCCGAGCATGAAGAAGCTGGTGTTGTAGCCCGGCCCCAGGATCTTGGCGAAATACTTGGCGCGCGTTTGCGCCAGCAGGTTCACCTTGATGTTGATCTTCGCCAGCATGGCGACCACCGCCTGGCAGATGCGCGCGTCGTTCACGTAGCGGTCGTTCGGGCAATCCATGCCGGTCTCGAATCCGTTCGGATATCCGGCATCGGCCAGAAGCTTCTTTGCCTTCTCCGGATCGTAGGGCGCCCGCACGTCGAGCTTCTCGTTGTAGCCGCTGACGCCCGGGCCGACCATCAGGGTCGAGGGATGCGACTGGCCCTGCATGACGTTCTTCTGTATGGCGTTCACGTCGATCGCCAGATAGAAAGCCTGGCGGACGCGCTTATCCTGGTAGGGGTTCTTGCCCTTGATGTTGGATTCCAGGAGCTCCGGCCGCGCCACGTCGAAGCCGAGGTAGACCGTGCGCAGCTCCGGCGTCTCCTCGATCTTCGTGCCGGGGGTATGGCGGATGCGCTCCACGTCCTGCGGCGGCACCGTGTAGACGAAATCCACCTCTCCCGAGAGCAATGCGGCGACGCGGGTCGAATCGTTGGCGATGCGATTGAAGATCGCCTCGGTCACGTTGCCCGGCCGCTTGTCCCACCAGTTCGGATTGGCCTCGAGAACGGTGCGGACGTCGGGCTCCCGGCTCTTCAGCATGTACGGCCCGGTGCCCATAGCGTTGCGGGTCGCGTAGTTCTCTTCGTTCTTGGTCAGATCGGCGGTCTTCTGCGCGTTGTGCGCCGTGGCCCAGGCCTTGGACATGATGCCCCAGGCGGTGATCTGCTCGACAAAGACCGGATCCACCACCTTGGTCTCGACCTCGATGGTCAGGTCGTCGATCTTCTTCATCTCCTTCACGGAGACGAAGTCGGAGGCGACGTTCGAGCCGGGTCCGGCGGCGCGCTCATAGGAGAAGATCACGTCATCGGCGGTGAACGGCGTGCCATCCTGCCATTTCACGCCGGGCCGCAGGTTGAAACGGTACGTGGTCGGCGCGACCCGTTTCCAATCCTTCGCCAGGGCCGGCTCCAGCTTGAAGTTGGCGCCGCGGCGCACCAGCGGGTCGTAGATGTTTTGGTCGAAACTCAGCAAGAATGTTTCTTGCCGGGCGTAAGGGTCCATCGAGTTGGAATCGCCGTCGTTCGCCCATTTGAACGTCACCGCGCCGGCCGGCGCGGCCGCCGCGGCGGCGGCAAACGCCATGGCACCTGCCAATAGAATGGATCGCAATCTCATCGGAAGTCTCCCCGTTGTTGTTTGGCCGCCCCCCGGCCGGATTGCGCGAAATCTTAATGGGGGGGTCGGAAGCCTGTCCAGCATGAGGGATGCTGCAGCGCACAGATGGACAGAAACTCAGCCCGGCCTTAAGGATGATAGGCGTCTTTCCACGCCATGTCCGAGGCCGTTTGCCCCCTTCCGCCAAACGCCAGTGGAGCCCCGATCGAGCATTTCCGCGCCGCGCCGGGTTTGCGGCGTCGATCGCGCTCGCCGCCATGCTGCCGTTCGTGCTCGGCGGCTTCGCCACCTATACCCTGACCTTCGCGGGCATCTACGCCATTGCGGTCATCGGCCTCAACCTGCTGATCGGGTACAACGGCCAATTCTCCCTGGGTCACAGCGCCTTCTATGCGCTTGGCGGATACACCACCGCGATCCTGAGCAATCGATTGGGCATTCCCGCCTATGCGACGTTTCCAGCCTCCGCCGTGGTCGGTTTCCTTGCCGGCGTCGCTATCGGCTATCCCGCATCGCGTCTCGAGTTCATCTATCTCGCGCTCACCACCTTCGCCCTGTCGCTGGTGGTGCCGCAGGTGCTGAAATCGAGCTGGCTCGAAGGCATCACCGGCGGCGTGCAGGGACTCTATCTTGACCGCCCCCAGGTGCCGGCCGGACTGCCGCTCAGTCCAGACGAGTGGTGGTACTTTGTCACGGCCGCCACGTTGCTGGTCATGTGGTGGCTGGCGCGAAACCTGGTGAACGGACGGTTCGGCCGCGCCATGATCGCCGTGCGCGACGATCCGATCGCCGCCGCTGCCATGGGCATCCAGGTCGCCCGGTGCAAGGCCATCACCTTCGGATTGAGCGCCGCCTGCGCCGCCGTGGCGGGCTCGCTCGGCGCCTTGATGATGGAATTCATCGCGCCCGACACGTTCACCTTCTTCTTCGCCATCACGCTTCTGGTCGGCTCGGTCATCGGCGGCGCGGAATCGATTTCCGGCGCCGTCCTCGGCGGGCTGTTCCTGGTCTACATGCCGCGCATCGCCAACGACATTTCGAAGAACCTGACATGGCCGGTCTACGGCATCATGCTAATCTTGACCGTGTGGATATTGCCGAATGGCGCCGTCGGTTTGCTGCGCATGATCTCGGAGCGGGCCGCGCGGCGGCAAGACTAGGAGCGCTTCATGCAAGGTTCGGTGCGCGCGCCGGAAATCCTTCGTTCGGGCATCGAATGGTTCAACGTCGCCCGGCCGTTGTCGCTGCAATCGCTCCGCGGCAAGGTGGTGATTCTCGATTT
The DNA here is from genome assembly GCA_035632095.1 of Candidatus Cybelea sp. Classification (GTDB taxonomy): domain Bacteria; phylum Pseudomonadota; class Alphaproteobacteria; order Ferrovibrionales; family Ferrovibrionaceae; genus DASQHM01. Next base: position 21,737 of record DASQHM010000265.1, read on the forward strand.
CTGGACCTTCTGCTGCATCAACTGCATGCAGATTCTCCCTTCGCTGCGCAAGGTCGAAGAAGCGTTTCCCGAAGAAGTGGCGGTCATCGGCGTGCATTCGCCGAAATTCACCGCCGAACATGACGGCCGGACTGTAGCGCACGCGATCGCACGCTACGGCATCACGCACCCCGTCGCACACGATCCGGAATTCCAACTATGGAAATCCTTTGCCGTGCGGGCTTGGCCAACGCTGGTGTTCATTGCACCCGACGGCAGCGTGGTCGGCCAGCATTCCGGCGAACCAGACCCGGAGAAGCTGTTGCAGGCAGTACGCGAGATGATCGAACGCGCCCGCAACGGCGGTCAACTGAAGCCCTCGCCCCTCCCCCTTGCCGGCACCAGCACTGCGGATGGCGCACTGGCGTTTCCCGGCAAGATGAAGCCGCTCGCCACCTCGACCAGGCTGCAGCGCTGGGCCATCACGGACGGCGGACATCATCAGATCGTGATGTTGAGCGAGAAAGGCCGCGAAGCCGGACGCATCGGATCGGGCGCCTTGGGTTTCGACGACGGCAATCTCAGGACAGCGACCTTCAACCGGCCGCAAGGCCTGATCTGCGCCGCCGACGTGATCTACGTCGCCGATACAGGCAATCACGCCATTCGCAAGATCGATCTGGCTGCCGGCCGCGTGACGACCTTGGCAGGAATGGGCCGGCGCGGCGGCGCATTGCCGCAAGCCGCGCCCTCGCTCGAAACCGCGTTGGCATCGCCGTGGGACTTGGAACTCGACGGCGATACGCTTTACTTCGCCAATGCCGGCACGCACCAGCTCGGCCGGATCGATCTGGCGAACGGAACGGCGCGTGCCCTGGCGGGCGACGGCGGCGAGGCGATCGAGGATGGTCCGGCCGCGCAGGCACGGCTGGCGCAGCCGAGCGGGCTGGCGCTTTCGCCGGACCGGTCCGTGCTCTATTTCGTCGACAGCGAAACGTCGTCGGTGCGCGCGCTTCGATCGGGCGATGCACCGGCGGTGCAAACCCTGGTCGGAACCGGCCTCTTCGACTTTGGCCACCAGAACGGCGATTTCGTCGAGGCGCGCTTTCAGCATCCGCTCGGCCTTTGCTTCGCGGATGGAACGCTGCTGGTGGCCGACAGCTACAACGGCGTGATTCGCGCGCTCGACCTCGAAACGCGCCGCGTTTCCGATTTCGACGACAACGAATTCTTTTGCGCGGATCCGGTCTGCCTGCCCGCCGGCGAACCGGCGGGCGTCACCGCCGATGCCGAAAACGTCTACATGGTCGATACGAACAACCACCGCATCGTCGCCTACGAGCCGCGTGAGAGGCGCTATCGCACCTGGTTCGCGTAAAGCGCCCGACGCGGCTTAGCGCTTTGCCAACACCTTGGCTAGGCGATCGAGGCTGGAGTTCCAGCCGCCGTCGTGGTTGTCACGTTCGTCGCGGGTGCGGAAGCGCTCGTGGCGCACCGAAAGCTCGGTTCCGTCTCCCCGCGTGCGGAATTCGAGCGTCACTTCGGTCTCGACTCCGGCCATCGCGCCTTCAGCCCAGACCCACGACAGCACCAGCCGCTCCGGCGCCTTGATCTCTTTGTAGGTGCCGCTGAGATTGTGGAAATCGCCCTCATTGGTGCGCATCTGGAAGGCAAAGCGGCCGCCCGGCCGCAAGTCCACTTCGGCCTTGGGCAATGTGAAGCCCTCCGGTCCCCACCATTCCCGCAACGCGCTCGGCTCGGTGAAGGCGCGCCAAACGCGTTCGCGCGGCGCTTTGAATTTTCGGCTTAGCAGGAGTACCGAATCCTGCGCACCGACTTGGCTCGCCGCTTGGTTGCCGCTCATCGCGCACCTCCTTTTGGCTTGGGTTTCTTGGCGGGTTTCGGCGCGGTCCGAGCCAGGTAACGCTCCAAGGCGTCAAACTGGCCTTCCCAGAACCGGCGAAGCTTGACAATCCAGGCTTCTCCCTCGCGGATCGGCCCGGCCTCCATGCGGCAGCGGCGCACCCGGCCGTCGCGCATGCGCACCACGAGACCGGCGTTTTCCAGCACGGCCAGATGCTTGGACACCGCCGGCAGCGACATGGCGAAAGGCTGCGCCAATTCGCTGACGCTGGTCTCGCCGGACGCCAAGCGGAGCAGAATCGCCCGGCGCGTTCCGTCGGCGAGCGCACCGAAGGTTCGATCGAGATTGGCGCCGGAATCCGGCATGGCGTCCTCGCGTCAACACTTAACCATTTGGTTAAGCATCGCACGGCATCAAGCGAATTGCAAGATGCGTTTTCCGATCAGCCGGGAAACGCCGCCACGCCGAACACGTAGGGGTGGACTAGAAGAATCACGGCCCAGGCGGCGAACGCGAGCCCGATGCGCCACCAGCCGAGTTCCGCGAAAACCAAGCGGTTGCGGCCCGAAGCGATGGCGGCGAAAGGCAGGATCGACGTGGCCGCGGCAAAGCGCGCCCAATTTTTCGGATCGCTGGCGGCACGCTTGCGATCGATGCTGTGCATGCCGTTGATCGCGACCAACGCGAAGCTACCGAAGAACATCAGCGATGCGGCGTCGCCCTTGGCGATCAGATGGGCCAGCGCCCAGAGCGTGAATGCCCACAGCATCGGATGACGCGTTACGCGCAGGATACCGCGCGCCGCTTCGGGCTGGGCCAAGGCGCGTTCGCCCTGGGTCAAGGTCGGGTTCGGCACGGTGAGCGAACCGACAAGGAGCAAAAGCGCAAACGGCATCGCGATCAGCGGCACCCAGAGCATCCACCCGTCGACGACGCGCAAGCCGTAGAACGCATCCGGCTGCATGGCGCTGCGGTAGCTCCAGGCGAGCCAGGCCAACCCGGCGGCGGAGAGCAGCGAGAACAATCCTTGAAATCCGCGCGTGCCGATCCTCGCCACGATGGCGGCGCGCAAGGGCGACGCAGCGAGCCCAAGATGGATCAAAATCCAGAACGCCGCTGCGATCCCGAGATGGCCGAGTTCAGGATTCACGACGCAAGCTTCCCATTGGCCGAATTCGGGCTTGATCGCTATTCATCGAGCCTCTCCCGCATCAATGCCGTGCCGCGTTGGAGATCGTCCGCCGATATGCTCTGGCGCAACAGCGCAATACTGGCGCGCGCCTGATCAACGCCCTTGCGGGCCGCGAGTCCCCACCACGCGTAAGCCTCGGCGAAATCCTGCGGCACGCCTTGGCCGGTCCGATACATGTCGCCGAGGTTGAACATGGCGAAGGCTTGACCGCCTTGGGCCGCCCGCAAGTACCAACGCGCCGCTTCGGCCCGGTCCCGGGACACGCCGCGACCGGTATCGTAAAGGCCTGCCAGGCCAAACGCAGCATCGGCGTTTCCTTGCTCGGCCGCTTTGCGGTAGAGATCGGCCGCCCTTGCCGGATCGGCGGCGACGCCTGTGCCCTGGTCGTAATGCAAGGCCAAATGAAATTGGGCGAGCGCCTGGCCCGCCGCCGCCGCTTTGCCGAGCCAGGAGATTGCCGCTTCGTCGTCGCGCGGCACAAGAGCGCCTTCCGACAGCCAAACGCCAAGCCGCGCTTCGGCCTCGGCGAAACCCTGTTTCGCGGCATCCGTCATCTCGTTCACGGCCCGCGACACATCCTTCGCCACGCCGCGCCCATAAGCGAGCGCCAGCGCCAGGCGATATTGCGCCGGCGCCAAGTCCTGCGCGGCGGCCTTCTCGAACCAGACAACTGCGGCCGCGGGATCGCGCTCGACGCCCTCGCCGGCCGCGAAAAGCCTGCCGAGGTTGTATTGGCCTTCGGCAACACCGGCGTCCGCGGCGGCACGGTAATAGCTGACGGCTTTGCCGGCGTCGGGAGTCACGCCCTGCCCGTTCTCCCAAATGACGCCGAGCAGGTTCTTCGCTCGCGGCTCGTCCTGCCCGGCGGCGCGCTCGAGCCAAGAGCGCGCTTCCGTATAGTCGCGCTTGGCGCCCTCGCCTTCGTAGTAGAGCACGCCCATCCCATATTGGCCGCCGGGATCGGATTGTTCCGCGGCTTTCGCGTACCACGCTCGCGCCTGGCCGTAATCCTCCGCCACGCCGTTGCCTTCTCGATAAAGATCGCCCAGGAAGACCTGCGCGCGCGAACTTCCCGCGTCGGCAGCTTGACGATATAGCCCGATCGCCTTCGGCAGATCGCGATCGACGCCGACGCCGGCCTCGTAAAACGTTCCGAGCAATGCGCCTGAATCCGCGTCGCCGTCGGCCGAGCCACGGCGGTACCAGTCCATGGCCGCGGCGTAATCGACCGGCACTCCCGTGCCGTATTTGTACAGGTCGCCGAGCGCGCGCTCGCCGAGCGGATTGTGCTGGGCCGCCGCGAGTTCGTACCATTGCTTTGCCTGCGCCAGATCGCGCGGCACGCCGTCACCCGACTCATACAATGCGCCGAGACGAAGCTGCGCCTCCGGCACACCCTTTTCGGCGGCGTCGCGGGCGAGTGCCACGGCGCGCGGCACATCCTGCGTCGTGCCGAGGCCGAGGCCGAGCAGTATGGAGAGATTGGATTCCGACAAGGCATCGTGCTGCGCAACGGCTTTTTCGAGCAAAGCGACGGCCTTCGCCGGATCGCGCGGAACGCCGCCGCCGGTCAGATACAGAAACGCCAACGCGTCTTGCGCCGGAGCGAAATTCTGCTCCGTGGATTTCTCATACCAGGCGCGTGCTTCGTTGACATCGGTTCGGCCATGAATCCCGTATTGCAACGAGAGACCGACGAGAAATTGCGCTTTCGCATCGCCGCGCCTGGCTTGTTCCACCAACTGTTCGATCGGCTGGCGCAAGCCCGGATCGTTGCGCGCTGGCGGCGCGACATGGAATTCGTTGGGTCTGAGCGCGGCCTCGGCGCTCCACCAACCGAGGCAGGACAGCGCGAGCAGGGCCGCCAAGCCGAGCCGCTGCGTCATGTACGCCCATCGGTCAGGGCCGCGCGCCCGGTCTCGGTGATGCGGCAGACGAGCCAGTCCGGCTTGAGCGGATTGGCGAACCACGGTTCCGCCCAGCCGTGCTGGATGCAGGCGCGCACCGTTTGCACGTTGAATTGCCTACCTTCGTGATCGAACAGCGGCAGCTTGCCGCCGGGCTGTGCCAGGCCGCGTTCCAGATAGCGCCGCTGCGCGTCGGTGGGGCGGAACGTCATCCGCATACCATAGTGGATCGGGCGGACACCCAAAAGTCGCGCCCGGCCATGGCGCCTATTTCGGCAAGGCAAAGGCGACGACCGCGTCGCCGAGTTTGTTCCCGGACCGGGGGAACCCGCCCGCTGCAATCACCACGTATTGCCGGCCGTCCACCTCATAGGTCATCGGCGTCGCCTGGCCGCCGAACGGCAAGCGAGCCTTCCAAAGCTCGGCGCCTGTCTCCACGTCGAAGGCGCGAATGTAGCTGTCGAGCGCGGCGCCGATGAAGACCAGCCCGCCCGCGGTCACGATCGGCCCGCCGAAGCCCGGGGTTCCGAGCTTGAACGGCGGCGCCCAGGTATTCTCCGGCACGGTGCCGAGCGTCGCGTTCCACTTGATCGTTCCGGCGTTGATATCAACCGCGGTCAGCATGCCCCACGGCGGCGCATTGCAAGGCAATCCGAGCGGCGACAGCAACACGCGCCGCTCGAACCCGAAGGGTGCGCCCAGTTGCTGGCCGATTTCGGTCTTTCCCGCGGCCGCGGCCCGTTCCTTCGCCACGTCGGCGCGCGGAATCAGTCGAATGAGGTGAATCAGCCGATTGGTATTGACGATGTAGAGGCCGTGCTTGGGATCGACCGCGCCCGAGCCCCAGTTCACGCCGCCGCCGGTAAACGGAAACTCGGCGGTGCCCTTCACGCTCGGCGGCGTGTATAGGCCGTCGGAGCGGAGCGCCGCGATCTGCCTGGCGCAAGCGCGCTTGTCGAACCACAGGATGCCCCAAGCGTTTTCCGGCTTGAGCGTTTCGGGCACGATAGGCGGCGGCGCGACGGGGAACGGCTCGGTCTCGGCGGCCGCCTCTCCCGGAGCGTCGCTCTTCGGCACGGCGCGCTCTTCCACCGGAAATATCGGCTTGCCGGTTTCGCGATCGAGCACAAACACCAGACCCATCTTGGTGGCTTCGATCACCGCCGGTATATCGCGGCCGTCCCGATGCACGACGGCGAGGCTCGGTTGCGCCGCCAGGTCGTAGTCCCAAATGTCGTGGTGCACGGTTTGAAACGACCAGACGAGCTTGCCTGTCGTAGCGTTCAACGCGACGACGGAATCGGTGTGCAAATTGGCGCCGGGATGGGTGCCGCCGAAAAAGGTGCCGGTCGGCCCGCCGGTCGGGAGGAACACCAGGTTGCGCGCCGCGTCGAAGGATGCGGTCGACCACATCTCGCCGCCGCCGACCCTGGCCCAGCTCCCGCCTTCCCAGGTGGCGGCGGCCGGATCGTCGGCGCTTTGCGGAATGGGGCTGAACGACCAGCGGAGCGCGCCGGTGCGCAGGTCGTAAGCATAGACTCGGCCGAGCGGCGCGCGTACGCGCGTCGCGTCGTCCATCGCGGTGCCGACGAGCACCACGCCGCCGGCCACGGTCGGCGCCGAGGTGCTTTGATACTCGCCGTTGTAGAGCGGCGGTATGTCCGGTGGATATTCGACGAACCCGTCATGGCCGAAACCGGCGCATGGCCTGCCGGTTTCGACGTCGATGGCGAAAAGGCGCGTGTCGACCGTCGCCATGAAGGCGCGCGTCGCGCAAGCCTCTTTGGCCGATGCCGAAGTGTCATGCCAAACGGCAACGCCGCGGCAGACGAATTGATTGCCGGGCCGCAACGTGCGCGGCAGATTTGGATCGAAGACCCAAATCTCCTTGCCGCTTGCAGGGTCGAGCGCGATCAACCGGTCGAAGGGCGAGCACACCAACAGCTTGCCGTTGGCGAATTGCGGCGTGTTCTCGAAGGCGGCGCGCCGAAACAGCTCGCCGCGCCGCTCCGCCTCGCCCGTGTGATAGGTCCAGATGGCCGTCAACTGCGCGACGTTGCTGCGGTCGATTTGCGCCGCGTTCGAATAACGCGAGCCGCCGTCGTCGCCGCCGTAGGCCGGCCATTCTTGCGCCTGCGCCACGCTCGAAAGCAACACGGCGACGGCGGCAAGCAATGTCCTCATCGAAGCAGCTCCGCGATGAATGCGCTCGACGCGTCGAGAACCTCGGCCGGTCGGTCGCGATGGGGACTGTGGCCGCAATCCGGCAGAACGCGCGCCGCAACGCTGCCGCCCGATTGCCTTTGGATCGCCTCGACTTGCGCCACCGTGCCGTATTCGTCGCCTTCGCCTTGGATCACCAGCGAGCGCACGCGGATTGGCGCGAGATACTCCTCGATGTTCCAGGCGCGGAAGGCCGGATCGAGCCACGCCTGGTTCCAGCCTTGAAACGCGACATCGGTATTCTCGCCGTGCCAGCGGCGAAGCTTCTCGCGCAAGTCGGTGGTCCGGTAGGCCTCGGCTGCCGCAGCAATTGAGCGGACGGAAATGTCCTCCGTGAAAACGTGCGGCGCTTCCAGCACCAGGCCGAGCAGGTCCCCTGCCGGCGTGCCGCCTGCGTAGATGAGGGCGATGGACGCACCGTCGGAATGGCCGAACAGAATGAACCTTCGCACGCCCGATCGAGCGAGCACCTCCGGCAGGACCACCAGCGCTTCATCGTGCATGTAGGTAATCGGCCGGGGCAACGGCACCGGATCGGAATTGCCGTATCCGGCGCGACTGTAGATCAACGCGCCGCAGCCGGTGCGCTCCGCGAGCAACCCCGGAAACTCGCGCCAAAGGCCGAGCGAGCCCAATCCTTCGTGCAGGAACACGATCGTCGGCGATTGCGCCGGCGAGGGGCCGAGCCATGCGTATTCGAGGCGCCGGCCGGCGGCAACAAGGAATCCGGCGCCGTTCACCCGCGCTGTCGCAGCTTGTAGCGTTGGATCTTGCCGGTCGCCGTCTTCGGCAAGTCGGGCACGAATTCGATCCAGCGGGGATACTTGTAGTGCGCCAGGCGGCTCTTCACGTAGTCCTTGAGCGCGTCCGCAAGTTGGGGAGAGCCGGTCACGCCGGGCTTCAGCACGACGAAGGCCTGCGGCTTGATCAGCTTGTCCGCGTCCTCGCGGCCGATGACTGCCGCTTCGAGCACGTTCTCGTGGGTACCCAGCGCTGATTCCACTTCGAACGGCGAAACCCAAATGCCGCCGACCTTGAGCATGTCGTCGGTGCGGCCGGCGTAGGTGTACCAGCCGTCCTTGTCGCGGATGTATTTGTCGCCGGTGCGAGTCCATGCGCCCTGGAAGGTCGCCAGGGATTTGGCGCGGTTGTTCCAGTAGGCGGTGGCGCTCGACGGTCCCCGCACCAGAAGCTCGCCGATCTCATCCGCGCCCACGTCATCGCCGGACTCATCGACGATCCTGAGTTCGTAGCCGGGCACGGCTTTGCCGGTCGAGCCGTAGCGAATGGCGTCCGGCCGGTTCGACAGGAAGATGTGCAGCATTTCGGTCGAGCCGATGCCGTCGAGGATGTCGCTGCCGAAGCGCTGCTTCCAACGCTTGGCCACGTCTTCCGGCAGCGCCTCTCCGGCGGACACGCAGATGCGCAGCCGGTCGGAACCCTTCGAGCGATCGAGCGAAGGATCGGCAAGGATCGCGGCATACAGCGTCGGCACGCCGTAGTAGATGCTCGGACGATGTCGCGCGAAGCGTTGCATCACGGAGTCCGGCGTCGGGCGCTCGGCCATGAGCACGGCCGTCGCGCCCACTTGCAGCGGAAAGGTCATCGAATTGCCGAGACCATAGGCGAAAAAGAGTTTCGCTGCCGAGAAAACAACGTCATCCGGTCTTATGCCCAGCACGCCCTCGCCGTAAAGCACGGCGGTTTGCACCAGATCCTGATGCAGATGCAGCGCGCCCTTGGGTGCGCCGGTGGAGCCGGACGAATAGAGCCAGAAGCCTACGTCGTCGGGGCTGGTCGGCGCGGCCGAAAGATGCGGGCTTGCGCGCTCCATCAAGGGACCGAGCGTTCGATAGCCGCGCGGATCGGCCTCGGGATGGGTGCCGGCGACAATCACCGTCTTCAGATAGGGCTGCCCCACCAGAATCGGGCGGAACCGGTCGTAAAGCGCGTCGGACACCACAAGGACCGCGGCGCGGCTGTCGCGCAGCATGTAGTCGTATTCGGCGGTGGTGAGCAGCGTATTGACCGGCACGGCGACGGCGCCGATCTTCATCGCGCCCCAAAACACCGCGACGAAATCGACGCTGTCGAGCATGCACAACATCACGCGCTGTTCCATGGCAAGGCCCAGCGCGCGTAGCGCGTTGCCGGCGCGGTTCACGCGCGATTGAAGCTCGGCGTAGGTGCAGCTGCCGCGGTCGTCGATGAACGCGACCTTGGCGCCTCGCCCATCCGCAAGATGCCGGTCGATGAAATGCGACGCGGCGTTGTAATCTCGCGGCAGCACGAGCGGCGCGATCGTCTCGGGCCTGTTCATGCGGTTTCTCCCCCAGACATTTATTTTTCGACGCTCAGCCCGCCTCGGCCGGCACCGGTTCGATCTGTTTCACCCACGCCTTCGCCCATTCCACGCCCGCGTCTTCCGGAATGACGTCGCCGCTCGCATTGTGCTCCACGCGATCGCCGATGCGCGTCGCGCCAAGCTCGGCCAGGATTTCGTCGAATTGTTTGCCGCCGTTGTTGAACGTGTCGAAATAAGTGCTGTCCCCCAATCCGAACACGCCATAGCGCAACCGGCTCAGGTCCGGGCGCTCATTCTTCAGCGAATCGTAGAGCGCCTTGGCGTTGTC
>DASQHM010000266.1:0-18205 GCA_035632095.1 Candidatus Cybelea sp.
GCTGATCGGCACCATGCGCTCCTTGTTGCCCTTGCCGCGGACCACGAGAAAGCGCGGATCGCCGGCCGCCGCCGAATGGCGGAGCGACACCAGTTCCGAGACCCGGAGACCGGTGGCGTACAGCAATTCCATGAGCGCGACCAGCCGGGCGCCTTCCGCGCCGTCGCGGCGGCGGGCGGCGGCGAGCAGCGCTTCGACCTCCGCTTCGCTCAAGATCTTGGGCAACGGACGTGCGCGGCGCGGACTGTCCAGCGCCGCCGCGGGGTCGTCCGATCGCACACCCTCGGCGAAGAGGAAGCGGAAAAATTGGCGCAGGGCGGCGAGGCGGCGCGCGGCGGTGCCGGACGCAAGGCCGCTCTTGGCCAGCGATTGCATGTAGCGGCGCAACAGCGGCGTATCGGCCTCTGCCAGTATAGCCCCGCGCCGCACGGACCAGCCCTCCGCGTGATCGAGATCGCGGCGATAGGCGGCGAGCGTATTGGCCGCAGCGCCGCGCTCGGCCTGCATCATTTCGAGGAAGGCTTCGATGTGCCGTTCGGCGGCGGCCAAGCTCAAAGTCCGCGCCCGAACGCCGCTTCCACCGCGATGGCGCGGGCGTCGTCGTCCAGACCGATCCGGCGCAACGCGCCGATGGTCGCGTTGAGCGTCGCGGGATCGGCCGCCGCGGGACCGCTGTCGCCGAAACTCAGCAAAACGTAGAGCACGGTCTCGCCGAGCCGATTGTCGGCGGCGGCGGCATTCATGCCGTGCCATACCGCCGGGGCCGGGATCGCGGAGCCTTGGCCGAGGGGCGCCGACAACAGCGCCTGCCAGCGGTCCGCAGGCACGGGCTTGCCGACCCCTTCGAGGAGCGTATAGAGCAGCGACGCGCGAAGATCACTCGCGGAATTTTCGCTCGTGCCGCCCGCGTCATGCCAATTGCGCAACATGTCGGAGTCGGGTGGCGGCGCTTCCGGATTCGCCAAGGCATAAAACGGTCCGAGCGCATTCACGGCATCGCCTTGCACTGCGGTGGCCCATATCCGTGCGTGCTGCATCTCACCGAGCACCAGCAAAGCGCGGGTCATGTCGGGCGCGAACCAGGCGATGTCCGGTTCCGGCTGCAAGTCAAGCAACGTGCGCCGGTACACGGTCAAGATCCAAAGCGGTGGCGCCGCGCCGTTTCCCTTGGCATGAGCGAATGCGGCTTTCAGCGCCTCCGCCCGGGCAGCCGGAACCTTCTCCGCCTGGACCGCCTGATAGAGCAGCGCGTTGCCGAGCCCTTCGCGCATGACCGCGGACGCACCCGCCGGGCTCGCCAGGTCGGCCGGCTTGAAGGTCTGTGCGGCATAGATCTCGGACAAGGTCTCGCCGGAAATGGCGCCATAGGTGATGGCGCGTTCGCCGGCGGTCACGCGCACGGCTGGCGCAGCCGCCTTCATATGGGCGATGGCCGCGAGAACCGGCGGCCGCGCGTTTCGCAACGCCTCCGCCGGTATGGGCTTACTCGCGGCTTCGAACATCGCAAGATGCAGCGGCGATGGCGATGCGAGAGCGTCGATTCGCGAATCGCCCTCGCCGTTCATGAGTCCGAGCAGCGCGAAGAAGGCCGGGTCGTTGACGTTCTGCTCGCGCAACAGTCCGGCGGAAATCGAGGCGGCTTCGTGTTCGCCGTTCACCGACCGGCAGAACGCGTTCAGCTTCTGCCATTCCACGTCGCGCACTGTCTGCGGCAGGACGGCGACGCGGCCGCAGGCCTCGCGCGGCCGGCGCGCCAGCAGGTCGGAGACGATCGCGGCGTGGAGGAATGCTGGATTGGCGTCGCGGGTGCCGACCAGGCGTGCGAGTTCCGACGCGTCGTCGATGAGACCGAGAGCATCCAGCGCCGAAATGCGCAGCGCCACGAGATCGGGTCCTTGTTGGTCCGCGCCGCCACCTTGTTGCAGCGCGGCGGCCGGTGGTCCGGCAGGGCTCAGCAACACGCGCCGCGCCAGGGATTGCAGGACCGGCGACGTGCTCGGCCCCAAGCGCGCCAAGAGCAGGGCTATGTTGTCGCGCTGGGAGCCCCGCCACATATTCAACGGCAGAGCCCCGTTGGCCTGGTCGAGCGTGCCGAGCGAAGCCACTTCCGGGGCGACCAGCCGGCTCACCTGGATGTCGCTCTGATCCGCGGTTCCGCCCGCGCCGGGCGGCGGCGCGTTGGCGGCCGGTGTCTTGGCCGTGGGCGGATTGGCCGGTGACACAGTGGCCGGCAGGGTGCTGACGCCGGGCGGCCCGGATTGCGCGGCGGTAGGCGGCGTGGCGGCCGCCGGCGGTTGGCCGGCATTGCCGGGCGGCGGCACCAATTGCACCGGGCGCCCGGTCTGCGCCTCGGCAGCCGAAACGACAAGCACTGCGCCGAAGGCTGCGGCGGCGAAAAGTCGAGGTCTACTTGGGCAACCGATCATTCGGAATCGGCTTTTCCACATGCGCCGTCGGCGGCGGTATGTCGCGCGTGCTCAACACGACGACACCCCCAACCAGCACAATGACGATTATGGCGAGCAGGAACAGCGCGAACTTGGGCATGAGACTCTGAATCTCGGGTTGCGGCAGCCAGCGTGCGGCGCATAGGCAGGAAGGACGCGCCGGTCCGGACGTGCTAGACTTCCTTTATGGCGGAATTTGGATAGCTTATCCGTCGGTCCCGCCGGGTTCAACGGTGGGGCCGGAGATCGTCCTCATGGTTGAGGGCCCATTCCTGAGGCGCAGCACGTGTTGCGAGTCGAGACGACATGAACGAGCTCACGCCCGAGCGCTCCCCGCAAAGCGAAGACACGCCAGTCCCGAACGCCGCGCGCAGCGTCGTGCTGGTCGGGCTCATGGGCGCCGGCAAGACATCCATCGGACGGCGGCTGGCGCAGCGGATCGGCCTGCCCTTCGTCGACGCCGACAGCGAGATCGAAGCCGCCGCCGGCTGCACCATCGAGGAGATCTTCGCACGCCACGGCGAGGCCGCGTTCCGCGACGGCGAGCGGCGTGTCATGTTCCGGTTGCTGGACGGGCCGCCGCTCGTGCTCGCCACGGGCGGCGGCGCCTTCATGGATCCGGGCACGCGAGCCAAGATTCAGGAGCGCGGCACCTCGGTCTGGCTCAAGGCGGAGCTCGATGTGCTGTTGCGCCGATGCTTGCGCCGCACCAACCGCCCCTTGCTCAAGCAAGGCGAGCCGCGCGAGGTCCTGCAAAAGCTCATGAGCGAACGCTACCCGGTCTATGCCGAGGCCGATATCACGGTCGATAGCGGCGACGGTCCGCACGAACAGGTGATTTCGGCGATCATCGAACGGCTCGGCCTATCGGCCAATGCGGCCTCATGACGGCGGGCATCGGCAAGATCGCCACGGTGGACGTAGCGCTCGGCGAGCGAAGCTATCCCATTCGCATCGGCCAAGGATTGATCGGCATGGCCGGCCGTGAACTCGGGCCCCTGCTGAAGCGCAAGCGCGTCGTCGTGGTCTCCGACCGCAATGTCGCCAAACTGCACTTGCCCGCCTTGGAGGAAGCCCTGGCCGGCGCCGGAATCGAGGCCGAGGCCGTTACCCTGCCGCCCGGCGAAGCCACCAAGGACTTCGGCCATCTGGAGGCGCTGATCGACGAGTTGCTGGCGCTTGAGGTCGAACGGAGCGACTTGGTGCTGGCGCTCGGCGGCGGCGTCATCGGTGATCTGGTGGGATTTGCCGCAGCCGTGCTTCGACGCGGCATCGGCTATGTCCAGGTGCCGACGACGCTGCTGGCGCAGGTCGACAGCTCGGTCGGCGGCAAGACGGCAATCAACAGCCGGCACGGCAAGAACCTGATCGGCGCGTTCCATCAGCCGCGCCTGGTTCTCGCCGATATCGGCGTGCTCGACACCCTGCCGCGCCGCGAGCTCCTGGCCGGCTATGCCGAGGTGGTGAAGTACGGCCTGATCGGCGATGCGGCGTTCTTCTCCTGGCTCGAGCGCCACGGCCTTTCCGTGCTCGAAGGCGACATGGCGGCGCGCCTTCATGCGGTCGAGGTCGCCTGCCGCGCCAAGGCCGAGGTCGTGGCGAAGGACGAGCGTGACGAGGGCTCTCGCGCGCTGCTCAACTTCGGCCATACGTTCGGCCATGCCCTGGAAGCGGAGCACGGCTACTCCGGTTCGCTGCTTCACGGCGAGGCAGTCGCCATCGGCATGGTGCTGGCGTTCGAGCTGTCCGCGGATCTCGGGTTTTGTCCGCGCGGCGATGCGGATCGCGTGCGCCGCCACCTGGCCGCCGTCGGCTTGCCGACGACCGCCGCAACGGGCCAGGTGCGGGCGACGGCAACCGAGCTTTACCGGCACATGCGCCAGGACAAAAAGGTCCGGGACGGGCGCATGACCTTCGTGCTCGCGCGCGGCATCGGCAATGCCTTCCTGAGCCGCGACGTGAGCGAAGCGCAGGTTTTGTCGGTTCTGGAGCGCGACTTGATCGCATGAACGAGCTTGGCGTCATCGCCGCGATGTTCGGCAGCGACATAGTGCCATCGATCCTGGCGATCTTGCTGCTGCTGGCGATTTCCGCCTTCTTCTCCGGTTCGGAAACGGCGCTGACTGCCGCGTCGCGGGCGCGCATGCACCATCTGGAACACGAAGGCGACCGGCGCGCCGGCATCGTCAGCCGACTAACCGAGCATAAGGATCAGCTGATCGGCGCGCTCCTGCTCGGCAACAACGTCACCAACATCCTCGCTTCGTCCCTTGCCACCAGCGTGCTGATCCGCATCTTCGGCAGCGCCGGCGTCGTCTATGCCACACTGGTCATGACCGCGCTGGTCCTGATTTTCGCCGAAGTGCTGCCGAAGACCTACGCCATCCACCAGCCGGACAAGGCGGCGCTCGCGGTGGCACGCTCGGCGCGCTTTTCGGTCCGCCTGTTTTCGCCCGTGGTTCAGGCGGTGCAGGCGCTGGTGCGGCTCACGCTGCGGCTGTTCGGCATCGACGTCACGGCGGACGCCCAGGAGCTGATTTCCGTGTCGGACGAGCTTCGTGGAACGTTCGCGCTCCACGCCATCGAAGGCTCGATGGTCAAGCAGGAGCGCGACATGCTCGGCTCCATCCTCGACCTCGATCTGGTGCAGATCGGCGACGTCATGGTGCACCGCCGCAACATGGAGATGGTCGACGCCGACCTGCCGCCGTCCGAGATCGTGGCCGTGGTGCTCGGATCGGCGCATACGCGCTTGCCGCTTTGGCGCGACGATCCGGACAACATCATCGGCGTGCTGCATGCGCGCGACCTGCTCCGCGCCTTGAACAGCGTGGGCGGCCAAGTCGACCGCATCCACATCGCGGGCATCGCCGCCGAGCCTTGGTTTGTGCCGGAAACCACCACGCTCCGCGAGCAGCTCAACGAATTCCGCCGCCGCCGCGCCCATTTCGCACTGGTCGTCGACGAGTACGGCGCATTGATGGGCATGGTGACCCTGGTCGACATCCTGGAAGAGATCGTCGGCGACATCCGCGACGAGCGCGACACGCAAGGCGGCCGCGTGCGCCAGCAAGGCGATGGCAGCTACATCGTCGACGGTACGGTGACGATCCGCGACCTCAACCGCCAGCTTGAGTGGTCGCTTCCCGACGAAGAGGCATCGACGGTCGCCGGACTGGTGATCGACGCCGCGAAGGCCATCCCTGACGTCGGGCAGACTTTCGCCGTGCATGGATTCACGTTCGAGATTCTGCGCCGGCAGCGCAATCAGCTCACGCAGCTCCGCATTCGTCCGCCGCAACGCCACGAGGCGGCCGATTGAGCCCGTCGCCGCGGCCGAGCCTACCGAAGCAATAGTCGAGCAAGGCCGCGCGGATACGCGCCGTGGCGCTTCGTTCCCGCCGCTCGGACACGGCGCGGCTACAGAATTCGTGCAGGTTGAGGCCTTCGGAGGCGCAGATCGCGTCCAGCACCTCGCGCTCGCAGCGCTCGAGACGAACGCTGGTGCGCCGCCGGCCCAGACGAATGTTCAGCAATTGCGGGGGAATAGCGTCCATCGGAAGAATGAAAGGCCTTGGGGGCTACCACCCATGATTTAGCGCATAATCCGCATCTAACGTATACTGTAGGTTGCCAACTTAAAAAATCAATATCAAATGTTGCGAGAAATCAGAAAGACCTGATCGAGAATCGATTGCGGCTGACCCGGCCTTGGGGCAGGGCGTCTTAGCGCTTGGCGGCTTCGTCCGGCGTAAGGGCTTCCAGCGCGAGTGCATGGATCGGCCCCGCCAGATCGGAAGCCAAAGCCCGATATACCAGCCGCTGCCGCGCTAGGCGGGACTGCCCCGCGAAGGCGGCGGAGACGATGCGCACATGAAAGTGGCTTTCGCCGCCCGGGCGCGCACCCGCATGCCCGGCATGACGCTGGCTTTCGTCGGTGATCTGCAGATCGACGGGCGCAAAGGCCGCGGTCAATTTGGCGGTTATGCTGGCGGCAACGGTCATGCGCGATGACAAGGGCTTAGCCAATGGAAAGCAAAGGCTTGCCGCCTCGAAGCCGCAAGTCAAGGGTTTGCGCCGGGTGTCGCCTCATGGCAGGGTCACGTGTTCGCGAATGCTCGTAATCCCAGAAAATAGGGTTCGACAATGGGGCCTGGTCTTGCGACAGCTGCGCGGATTGCCGCCATGGTGTGCGTGCTGCTCGCCCTAAGCACCTGCGACACCATCACGGTCCGGTCGGTCAGCAGCACATTCGACATTCCGCCGTGGTGTCAGCCATACGGTTGCCCGAAGGGTGGCGGCGGCCTCTGACCGGCCAAAACACCCAGGCCAATCCATTTACCTTGGCCGAATTATCGTTACCAGCGACCGCGATCCACCCCGTTGAGTCTGCCCCCGATCTTGCGCCTGTCACAGCCAGCACCGATACTTTCACGATGGCCCGACCACGCCGAAATGGGACCCTCGACCACGCTCCGGCATACGACGATGCCGCACCGCGCTTGTGCGACCATCCGGATTGCCGCGAGGCCGGGGAATACCGCGCGCCGCGCGCCCGCGACCCGGCCATGGGTCATTACTGGTTTTGCTTGAGCCACGTACGGCTTTACAACGCCGCCTGGGATTTCTTCGCCGGCATGAGTCAGGCGGAAATCGAGGCCTATCAGCGCGGTAACTCCACCTGGCACCGCCCGACTTGGCGCCTCGGCGCGGTCGGCAGCGAGCCGGTGGCCGGCGGCGAATGGTTCGACCCGTTCGATTTCATGGCCGAGATCGGGATCCGCCCGGGGCCGCGTCCCGGCGAGCCGGCTCCCAAGCCGGTCGCGCCGGCCGAACGGGAAGCGCTGGCCGACCTGGACCTAGCGCCGATCGTGACGCTTCAGGACATCAAGGCGCGCTACAAACAGCTCGTAAAGCGCTATCATCCGGACGCCAACGGCGGGGACAAATCGGCCGAGGAGCGGCTCAAGAGGATCAATCAGGCCTATACATTTTTGATGAGCTGCGGCTATACCTGACCCGCGACGTCAGTGCCGTCTGCAAGGCCGCCGAGCGCCGCGGCAGGCAGTTCAGGCAACTCACCCGCTGATGTCCCACACTTAGGAATGGAAGCCAGTCCATGACCACCCCGAACGTCTCGGGCCCGAGCACAACGGGCACAAACTTTGCCCAGGCGAACGCGACGCCCGACATCAAGGTATCGGTGCGCCAGATGTTCGGCATCGAGAGCGACATGCATGTGCCCGCGTTCTCCAAGACGAGCGATCACGTGCCCGACGTGGACGAAGCCTATCGCTTCGACCGCGAGACCACGCTCGCCATCCTCGCGGGCTTTGCATACAACCGCCGCGTCATGATCCAGGGCTATCACGGCACCGGCAAATCGACACATATCGAGCAGGTCGCCGCCCGGCTCAATTGGCCCTGCATCCGCGTCAACCTGGACAGCCACATCAGCCGCATAGACCTGGTGGGACGCGACGCGATCGTGCTGCGCGACGGCCAACAGGTGACCGAGTTCCGCGAGGGCATTCTGCCCTGGGCGCTGCAGAACCCGACCGCGCTGGTGTTCGACGAATACGACGCGGGCCGGCCCGACGTGATGTTCGTGATCCAGCGCGTGCTCGAGGTCGAGGGCAAGATGACGCTGCTCGACCAAAATCGCGTGATCCGGCCGCATCCGAGTTTCCGCCTGTTCTCGACCACCAACACGGTCGGTCTCGGCGACACCACCGGCCTCTATCACGGCACCCAGCAGATCAACCAAGGCCAGATGGACCGCTGGAACATCGTGGCGACATTGAACTATCTGCCGCACGACGACGAAGTGGGGATCGTGCTGGCCAAGGTGCCGTCCTACGACAGCGAGAAGGGCCGCAAGACCGTCGCTGCCATGGTGCATGTGGCCGATTTGAGCCGCGCCGGCTTCATGGCGGGTGACATTTCGACCGTGATGAGCCCGCGAACCGTCATCACCTGGGCGCAGAATGCGGAGATTTTCGGCGACATCGGTTTCGCCTTCCGCGTCACCTTCCTGAACAAGTGCGACGAGATCGAGCGCGCGGCGGTGGCGGAATATTACCAGCGCAGCTTCGGCGAGGATCTGCCCGAGTCCTCGGCCCGCGTCGATATCGCCTGAGCACGAGCGCGGCCCGATGGGCAAACCCGAAGGTCCGACCGAGCCGTTCAAGCGCGCTGTAGGCGCCGCCATGCGGGCGCTCGCCGAGGAGACCGACCTGCAGGTCACCTACGGGCCGGAAACGCCGGGCTTGCGCGGCCATCGCGCACGCCTGCCGTTGCCGGCGCGCGATCTGCCGGCATCCGACGTGGCGCAAATCCGCGGCACCGGCGACGCCATGGCGCTGAAGCTCCGCCATCACGACGAAAAGCTGCATAACCGGCTCATGCCCGCCGGCGGCATGGCGCGCGCCGTGTTCGAAGCGGCGGAACAAGCGCGGGTCGAGGCCCTCGGCGCCAATGCCATGAAGGGCGTCAGCGACAACCTCTGTGCTGCATTGGAGGAGAAATGCCGCGCCCGCGGCTATTCCCGCGTGCGCGAGCGCTCCGAAGCGCCGCTCGCCGACGTGGTGGCGCTCATGGTGCGTGAACGGCTGACCGGTGCGGCGGTTCCTGACCAGGCGCGCCGCATGGTCGACCTCTGGCGCGACTGGATCGAGGAAAAGGGCGGTCACGATCTGAGCCGCCTGTTCGACAAGATCGAAAGCCAGAGCGAGTTCGCGCGCATCGCGCGCCGGCTGCTCGTGGACCTGGAGCTCGCTGACGATGACGGCAACGAACTGAACGACGAACAGTCCGAGAGCGACGGCGAAGGCGCCGAGCAGCCGGAATCCCAGGGCGACGGGCAATCTGACGACGGCTCGTCCGCGGCCGAGGCCGGTTCGCGTCACGCCGACGCGGACGAAGGCGCCGGCGAGGAAGCGGCCGAGGCTCAGGCCGGGCTCGGCGGCGAGAAGCAAGTGCAGGGCGCCGGCGAGGAAGCGGGACGCGGCCGCCGTCCGCAATATCCGAACTTTCCGAACAGCGCCTCGGACGAACCGGCCTACCACGCCTACGCCAGCAAATTCGACGAGATCGTGGACGCGGCCGATCTTTGCGACGCGGAAGAGCTGACGCGGCTGCGCGCGCATCTCGATCAGCAGCTGCATCACCTGCAGAGCATGGTCGGCCGCCTCGCCAACCGCCTGCAGCGCCGCCTGCTGGCTAAACAGACGCGGAGTTGGGAATTCGACCTCGAGGAAGGCATGCTCGACGCGGCGCGGCTCTCCCGCGTGGTGGTCAATCCGGTGCTGCCCCTTTCCTACAAGCAGGAGAAGGAAACCGATTTCCGCGACACGGTGGTGTCGCTGCTGATCGACAATTCCGGCTCCATGCGCGGCCGCCCGATCTCCGTCGCCGCCATGTGCGCCGACATTCTGGCGCGCACCCTCGAACGCTGTGCGGTGAAGGTCGAGATCCTCGGCTTTACCACCCGCGCCTGGAAGGGCGGCAACGCGCGCGAGGCGTGGCTTGCCGACGGCAAGCCGGCCAATCCGGGCCGCCTCAACGATCTGCGTCACATCATCTACAAGACCGCGGATGCGCCGTGGCGGCGCGCGCGAAAGAGTCTCGGGCTGATGCTGCGCGAGGGCCTGCTCAAGGAGAACATCGACGGCGAAGCGCTGCTTTGGGCGCACAACCGGCTGATCGGGCGGACCGAGCAGCGCCGCATCCTCATGGTGATCTCGGACGGCGCGCCGGTGGACGATTCGACGCTCTCCGTCAATCCGGGCAATTATCTCGACCGGCATCTGCGCCAGGTGATCGATTGGATCGAGACCCGCTCGCCGGTCGAGCTGATCGCCATCGGCATCGGCCATGACGTGACGCGCTACTATCGCCGGGCGGTCACCATCGTCGATGCCGAGCAGCTCGGCGGCGCCATGATGGAGAAGCTAGCCGAACTGTTCGACGAGAAGGAAACGAAGCACGTCGAGGCGACGCCGGGGCGCAAGCGCCAGACGATGCATTGAGCCGCCGGACTCGGGCGTTCAAACCCTGCGTGCGCTGACGATGAGGGCGTCGACGGTCTTGTTGCCGAGAGCGCGGCAGGCTTCGAGGCGATGCAATCCGGTGACCAGCACGTAACGGTCCTTGTCGCGGCGCACCTGGATCGGCGATTGCAGACCCTTCTCCAGGATGCTTTCGGCGATCGCCTCGACCTTCTTCGCATCCAAGGTGTCGCGGAATTTCACCGGCACGTAGATTTCATCGATCGGCACCGGCACGGTCCGCATCAGCATGGCGGAGCCGCAAACGAAAAGCGGCGCCATCTGGCGCCGCGGATAGAACCGATGCGGTGGGCGCGCGTCAACTTGCTTTTGCCGCCAGCGCCTTTTGCACGTCGCGTTTGATGCGCTTGGCGTTGGCCGAGAGCTTGATGTCGGAGGTCTTGAGCAGCCAGGCGTCCAGTCCGCCGTTGTGCTCTACGCTGCGAAGCCCATGGGCCGAGACGCGGAGCCGCACCGAGCGGCCGAGCGCGTCGCTGATCATGGTCACGGTCCGCACGTTGGGGAGAAAACGGCGCTTGGTCTTGTTGTTGGCGTGGCTGACGTTGTGCCCGTAAAGCACGGTCTTGCCGGTCAATTCGCAGCGGCGGGTCATGGCGTACCTCGAAAAAACCTTTAAAGATCAAAGGCGGAGACCGGCTCCGGCCAGCGACGAGGGGCGAGTTTTAGGGCCATTGTCCGGAGCCGTCAAGGGGGCGGAGGACAGCGATTTCGTCCGGGGATTGCGCTGTCCTGCGCCCAGCCGCGTGAAGGCCTCTATTTCTTCGGACCGTAGAACACGACCCAGACGGAAAAGTCCTTCGAGATGCCTTCGAACCCGTGCGCGGCATGAGCCGCGGCGAAGAGAAGGTCCCCAGGCCCGACTGAGGTCACAGTGTCCTCCACCCGGTAGCGGCCGGTTCCGCTGGTGACGATGTAGAATTCGTCGCGCTCATGGGGGACCTGGGGTCCATCGGTCGGGTGAGCCGCGAACCTGATGTCGAGATCGCCGTCGACGAACACGTCGGCCGAGCGCCGCCCCGGCGCCGGCGGGAGGGCGAGCGCGGCCGCGAGCGAGATGGGCGATGGCGTTCGATCCATGATCTGTCCTCCTGGCAAGCGAGCGACGACTGGGCGCCTCCGAAACTCACGCCGACTTGAGCTTGGCGATCCGCGCCAGCAACGCTGCCTGCTGAGCTTTGGTGTTGACCGGAAGCCGATCCCAGTCGCCTTCAAGCCGAAGATCGGCGAAAAGCCCGGCAGGGTCTTCGTGAAAATGCAGGGCCGCCCTTTGCTTGACGTAAAACACCCCGCGCGATTTCTCGCGCAGGCCCGCGTAGGCGCGGATGCGCTGCAGCAAGCCTTCGATCCGGTCGAGACTTTCGGCGCCTGCGTGCTTCATGAGAGGCAATTCACCACGGAGTTTTCCTTCAAGTCAGGCCGAACCGCCGGCAAATCGCGTCATGAGCGCGCGCGCAGCCGCCGACGGCGCGACGCGGCCCGCGACCACGTCCGCCTCCAAACCCGGCAGCGCCGCCGCGACCGCCGGGTGCGTGCGAAACGCGGCAGTCAAATTCTCGGTCAACTCGCTCCATAGCCAAGCCTTGGCCTGGTCGGCCCGGCGCGTCGCCAATTCGCCGCTCCTGGTCAGGATGCCGCGATGCCTTTCGACAGTATCCCACACCTCTTCGATTCCCGTCCGCTCGAGTGCGGATGCCAGCAGCACCTGCGGCTGCCAGTGGGGCGAACGCGGGCGAAGGAGATGCAGCGCCGAGCGATATTCCGTAGCCGCGATCCGCGCCGGCTTCAGCAAATCCCCGTCGGCCTTGTTGACCACGATGAGATCGGCCAGCTCCATGATCCCCCGCTTGATGCCTTGCAGCTCGTCGCCGCCGCCCGGCGCCAGCAGCAGCAGGAACAGATCGACCATGTCGGCGACTGCCGTCTCCGATTGTCCGACGCCGACCGTTTCCACCAGGATCACGTCGAAGCCGGAAGCCTCCGCCAGCAGCATGGCCTCGCGCGTACGCCGCGCCACGCCGCCGAGCGTGCCGCTCGCGGGCGAGGGTCGAATGAACGCGCGCGGATCGCGCGCCAACTCGGTCATGCGCGTCTTGTCGCCGAGAATAGAGCCGCCCGAGCGGCGCGACGACGGATCGACCGCGAGCACCGCCACGCGGTGGCCGGCGCCGGTGAGATGGCGGCCGAAGGCTTCGATGAACGTGGATTTTCCGACGCCCGGCGTGCCGGTGATGCCGATCCGCACTGCCTGTCCGGTACAGGGCAGCACGGCGGCGAGCACCGCCTCGGCGGTGGCGCGATGATCGGCGCGGGTCGATTCGGCCAGCGTAATGGCGCGGGCAAGCGCGGTCCGCGCCCCTTCGCGCAACGCCGCCGCCAGTGCCGCCGGATCCTTGCTTTGCCGGTGGGTCGGGGCGCTCCGATGCGGCGTTCGGGTCGAGGCGGTCATGGCGGCGAAGATACCGGTGCGCCGCCCCCGCTCAAAGCTCGATCAGATGCTCGTGGGCCGGCGGCTCGCCCTCGGCGCGCGGCAGATGCCGGGTCAGTTCGGCGCCGATCGCCTCGACCGCGGCCAGGATCGCGCCGGCGGCGCCGCTGCCGATCTCGGCCGTAAATGCAGCGACGATGCGCGCCCAGGTTCCGTCGGCGACTTCGCCGTGGACTCTGTGGTCGGCCAGCACCTCCACATGCCGCTCGAAGTCGGCCACGAACAGCAGCACGGCACCGTTCTTGCGCGCGCCTGCCATCATGAACCGGTGGAACAGATCGTGCGCCAGGCGGTGGGCATGGGCGCGGCGAATGTGATGCGGCAGGATCAAACGAAGCAGCGGCGGCCACTGGAGCAATCCGGCGACGGCGATGAACGCGCCGAGTTGCACTGCGTAGGCGGTCAACGGATCGTCGATCAGCGCGAACCACCAGATCGGCAGCGGCGCCAGGAGGGCGACAAGCGTGGCGGCGAGCAGCGGCGGGAACGCATAGCGATCGCAGGCGCGGGCGGTGACGACCAGCAATTCGGCGCCGGTGCGCGCGGCGATGCCGGAAAGCGCGGCGCGTATTCGCTGCTTTTCGGGTTCCGTGAGCCGTGCCATCCGCGCCCCGCTACCAGCTACCCGAGGCGCCGCCGCCTCCGAAGGAACCGCCGCCGCCGCTAAAGGAGCCGCCGCCCGAACCGCCGCCGAAGCCGCCCCCGCCGAAGCCGCCCATGGGGAAAATAATCGGCCCGCCATAGAGTCCGCGGCGCACGCCCCAGGGACCGTAAGGGCTGCGGCTGAGTACGCCTCGGCGCCAGCGCCCGGCGATTTGCACCATGAGGAGGAAAAAGACCACCGGTAGCAGCACGCCGAGCGCGCCGGGCACGCCCTGGCGGGTTGCCGATTTGCTGACCGGAGCCGGGTTGTAGGTACCTTCCAGCGCCGAGACGATGGCGGCGGCGCCGGCTTCGATCCCGCCCGGATAATCGTTCGCGCGAAAGCGCGGCAGGATCTTGTTCTGCACGATTTCATAGGCGATGACGTCGGGCAATTGGCCCTCGAGGCCGTAGCCGACCTCGATGCGCACCTTGCGTTCGTTCGGCGCCACGATCAGCAGCACGCCGTTGTTGCGGCCCTTCTGGCCGATGCCCCAGGCGCGGCCGAGCTGATAGCCGTAATCGGCGATGTCGTCGCCCTCGAGCGATTTGAGCGTGACCACGACCACCTGGTTGGAGCTCGACTGCTCGAAGCGCTCCAGCGCCGCGTCGATGCGCTGGCGCGTGCCCGCCGGGATTATGCCCGCTTGATCGACGATCCGGCCCGAAAGCGCGGGGAAATGCAGATCCGCCGGCACGGCCGGCGCCCACGACGCCAGCAGTAGCAGCAGAGCCAGCGCGACGCGCGTCACTTCTTGGTGCCGAAATCGACTTTCGGAACGACCTGGGCGCCGGGCTCGATGGTGAAGGTCTGCATCGGCTGGGCGTTGCGATAGAGGGTCGCCGCCCAAAAGGCGCCCGGGAAGGTTCTAAGCTCAGTGTTATAGCGCTGCACGGCGAGGATATAGTCGCGGCGCGCCACGGAAATGCGGTTTTCCGTACCCTCCAACTGCGCCTGCAGCGCCAGGAAGTTCTGGTTCGACTTCAAATCCGGATAACGCTCCACCACCACCATCAGGCGCGACAGCGCGCCGCGGAGCGCCTCCTGATTTTTTTGAAATTGCTGGAAAGCGTTGGGGTCGGTCACCACATTCGCCGGCAATTGCATTTGCGCCACCTTGGCGCGCGCCTCGGTCACCGCGGTCAGGGTTTCGCGCTCTTGGGCGGCGTAGCCTTTCACGGTCTCCACCAGGTTCGGAATCAAGTCGCTGCGCCGCTGGTACTGGTTCAGCACCTCGCTCCATGCCGCCTTGGCCTGCTCCTCGTAGGTCGGGATGTCATTGACGCCGCAGGCCGTGAGCGAAAGCGCCACCGCCAGCAGCGCCACGTACCGGATAAAGCCCATGCGAACTCTGCTCCCTATTGTGCGGCCGGCTTTCGTCGCCGGCGCAAGCGCCGACGATACCATGCGCAACCGCGGCCATTGCAGCGCCCCCGGAGACCGCTTTCTTCTCTAACAAAAAAAGAGCAAATCGAAAAAAGCAATCATCGAACTGGTTGTATTGATGCTAGGATTCGTCGGCACTTTAGCCGCGCTTTTTTGGCACACTTCCAATTGGCGAACAATGGAAGAAATCCTACTCGACCAAGGGGTATGAACGGCGCAGGCGGTGCCGTTGCGCGTCCCGAGCTGATGGCGATCGGCGACTCCTGCTACAACGGCGTGCGCTCGCTTACCATCACCGCGCCGCTCGCCGCCTGGTCGGTGCCGGCGCAGGTGGCGCGGGCATTCGGCTGGGCCTTCAAGTCGCCCGACTATCCGCGCCCCATCCTGTTCGACTTCGAGCAGATCGTGCGCGATCCAGGTCAGTTCGCGACATTGCGCGACATCGTCATCGCCAACGCGCGCGCCTGGCTCGCCGGCGGACCCTGGTCGAAAGCCGAAGCCTTCGACAACCTGTCCCTTGCCCAGGCCCGGATCGCCGACCTCGCCACGTTCACCTATGCCGATCACGCGGCGCGGTTGCCGGCGCTGCTGGGCGACCTGACCGGCAGCTCCTCGCTCAAGCTGCAGAGCCTGGTCGAATTGCACTGCGCCTTGAACGGCTGCTTCGTGCTCAATCCGCGGAACGATCCGGCTCTGCCGCAGGCACGCGAGGCGCCGATCGATATCGTCGCCGCGCGGAGGCCAAAACGCCTGCTGGTCAACATCGGCATCAACGACGGCATCTGGACCGTGTGCCTGGAGGCGACGGGAAAGAATCTCGATGCCGATAAGATCTTCGCCGATATGAGCCATCTGGGCGTGCGCCTGCTTGAACTCCGCACATCGGGCGCGGTGGATCGCATCTATCTAAACCTCCTGCCGAAGCCGAGCGCAGTCGCCAATCTGATGCCGCCGCGCAATCCGCAGAAATGTCCCGACGCCGGCGGATACTACCCGGGCTACCTCGGCAGGCTCGGCACCCAGGGCGGCCTCAGCGGCCGGGAGCTTTTCGAAATCGACACGGCCATCGCCAGGTTGAACGGCGAGATTCGGGACGGATTGGCGTCGCTCTTCGCTGAGGCCGGCGGCCTCGAAATCGTCGACACCTTCGCCGCTATGGCAAACCAGGACGACAAGCATTGCCGGGATCCGGAGCCGATCCGCGTGATGCACGGCAAGTCGGAGTGGCATCTCACGAACATTCCGCTGCAAGGCTTCGCGCTTTTCGGCGGCTTCACCGGCGGCGGCTTGTTCGGTCTGGACAACCTGCATCCCACACTCGTCGGTTACGCGGTCCTCGCCCGGAGCGTCTGCAATGCAATCTCGGCAGCCGAAGGCATTCCGCCGGCGCGCCCGATCGACTTCCAGCAGGCCTTCGATGCTGATTCGCTGTTGCAGGACGTGCCCGGACTGCTCGATCTGGAAGACTTCCTGCTCAATCTCGCCATTGCGTTCGTGTCTTGATGGGGCTGTCGTCTTCGCGCCGCCCCGCCGCCCACGCCCGAGGAGGAACATCCATGCGCCACGATCGGAAGATTGCCGCCTGCATCGCCGGTGTCGCCGGCTTGCTCGCGCTGCTGCCGCTGCCGGCGGCCGCCGAAACGGCAACGGCGGCCTGCACGCCCGTTTCAGCCGGCATCCGCGCGGTCATTGCCATCGGCATGCTGGTCGTGATCGGCTTCTTGATCTGGCTTGCGCGTTCGAGCGACATCCTGCGCGATAGCCAGCCGATCGACTTCGCCGGCGCCGCCGGCCCCGGGGGAAGCGAACTCCGGCGCCCCTTCAGTCTGGCGCAAACGCAAATGGCCTGGTGGTTCGTGATCGTCCTCGGCTGCTATGTCTATCTGTTCGCCGCCTGCGGGACGTACAACACCTTGACTTCGCAGGCACTGATCTTGATGGGCATCGGGACCGGGACTGCGCTCGGCGCGGCGATGGTCGAGCGCGGCAAGAGCAATCCGACCTTGCAAAGCTTCCAGGACATCGTGTCCCGGATCGACGGTTTGCGCACCCAAGGCGCGCCGAGCGCTATGCTAGCGCCGCTCCTGCTTCAGCGTGACCGGCTGGCGCGGCGCCTCGCCGCCACGACGTTTCTGGACGACATCCTGACCGACGTCGACGGCATCAGCCTGCATCGCTTCCAGAACCTGGTCTGGACCGTGCTGCTCGGCGGCATATTCGCGTACCAGACCGTGACGCTAAACCAGATGCCCGAGTTCAACCAATATATGCTGGCGATTCTCGGCATCAGCGCCGGCACCTACCTCGGCTTCAAGATTCCGGAACAGCCGAGCTGAAGAACAGAGACGGGAGCGCCGAGCCATGCCGCTCGCGGACATAGAGACGATCGTGGTGGTCATGATGGAGAACCGCTCGTTCGACCACATGCTCGGCTACCTGAGCCTGCCGGGCGCGAAGGCGCCGATGCCGGTCGAAGGCTTGCGCAACGATCCGGTTTGGCTCGCGTCCAAGACCAACTATCAGAACGGAGACCCCTACCCGATCCATCCGCTTGCCGCGAGCGTGCAAGACATTCCCGACCCGCCACACGATTTGAATGCCATTGCGACGCAAATCGGCACCCCGCCGTTTCCGGGCTCGCCCGACGGATTGGGCGGGTTCGCCGCAAGCTATGCCAAAGCCGATCCGGCACCCGCCGATTTGTCGCCCGTCATGGGCTACTATCCTGCCGACGCCGTGCCGGTCTTCGATTTCTTCGCCCGCAACTTCGCCGTCTGCGATCACTGGTTCTCGGCATTGCCGACAGGCACGCAGGCCAACCGGCTCATGGCCATGAGCGGCGAGAGCGCAATCAGCGACAACGCAAGTTTCCTGCTGCCCGATCAGCCGCTCGTCTACGACTGGCTCAATGGCCGAAAGATCGGCTGGTGCGCCTACCAGTCGGGCGACTTCCTGCCGTTCTTCGCGCTCATGCCCCGTTGGCTGCCGACCATCATCGGCTCGCTCGCAGCAGCCGAGTTCGGCAGTTCGAGGCCCTTTCGACGGTACGAGCATTTCGCCGGCGACTGGGCCGGGTCCGGTCCGCTGCCGCCGGTGATCTTCATCGAACCGGAATACACCGACGGTCCGCACGTGGATGCCAACGACGATCACCCCCCGACGGGCATCGCCAAAG
>DASQHM010000267.1:0-11474 GCA_035632095.1 Candidatus Cybelea sp.
GGGCCTGTCCATGCGCACCGCCATGCGCCTGCAGCTTCGCCTCGCCATGATCGCGCCCAAGGCGGTGATGAACGCCCGCGACGGCGTCGACTTCCCGATCTCGGAAGCCGATATGGAATGGCAGATCGGCTACTTCAGCAACTAGGCGCTGTCGTCGCGCCGGATCATGGTGCCGACGCCGTGTTCGGTGAAGATTTCCAAGAGCAGCACGTGTGGGATGCGCCCGTCGAGGATATGTGCGGCGTCGACCCCGCCTTTGATCGCGTCCAGGCAGGTCTCGATCTTCGGGATCATGCCGCCCGCAATGGTGCCGTCGCCGAGCAGCACATAGGCATCCTTCGGCGTCAGGGTCGCAACAAGCTGCTTCCGCTTGTCGAGCACGCCCGCCACGTCGGTCAGCATGATGAGCTTTGAAGCCCCGAGCGCCGCGGCGATGGCGCCCGCCGCCGTGTCGGCATTGATGTTGTAGGTCGCACCGTCGTCGCCGATGCCGATCGGCGCGATCACCGGGATCACCTTCGAGCCGTTGAACGGCTTCAAGATGTCCGGATTGATGCGCGACGGTTCGCCCACGAAGCCGAGATCGAGGATTTTCTCGATGTTCGAGCCGGGGTCACGCTTGGCGCGGCGCAGCTTGCGGGCTTCGATCAGCCGCCCGTCCTTGCCCGACAAACCGATGGCCTGGCCGCCGGCGCGGTCGATGAAGGTCACGATCTGTTTGTTGATCGAGCCGGCCAGGACCATTTCGACGATCTCGACCGTGTCGCGATCCGTGACCCGCAATCCGTCGACGAAGGCGCTCTTGATCTTCAGCCGGTCCAGCATGGCGCCGATCTGCGGCCCGCCGCCGTGCACCACCACCGGATTGATGCCGACCTGTTTGATCAGCACGATGTCGCGGGCGAATTGCTCCGCCATGGTCTCTTCGCCCATGGCGTGGCCGCCGTACTTGATGACGAAGGTCTGCCCGGCGAAGCGCCGCATGAAGGGCAGCGCCTCGGACAGCGTGCGCGCGGTCTTCAGCAATTCTTCGCTCGGCGCGTGCCGATTGTCATTGTCGCTCATGGCGCGCTTATAGCCGAAAGGGCCTCAGGTCGCCAGGGCCGCCAGGGCGGCGCGGAGTTCCGGCACGCCGGCGCCGGTCTCGGCCGAGGTCACGAGGACCTCGGGGTGGGCGGCAACCCGGCGCGCCAATTCGCCCTGCGTTTCGTCCAGCCGCTTCGCAAGCTCGGAGGCCTTCGGCTTGTCGGCCTTGGTCAACACCGCCTGATAGACCACCGCCGCCTTGTCGAGCACGTCCATGACCGCGCGGTCGCCGTCCTTGATGCCGTGGCGCGAATCGATCAGCAGGCAGACGCGCCTGAGACCAGGCCGTCCGCGCAGGTAGCCGAAGACCATGCGGGTCCAGGCCGCGACCTTGCTCTTAGGCGCCTCGGCATAGCCGTAGCCCGGCATGTCGACCAGCATGAGCCGGCCGCCGAGATCGAAGAAATTGAGCAGCTGCGTGCGCCCCGGCGTGTTGGATACCCGCGCCAGCGTCCTGCGGCCAGTGAGGGCGTTGATCAGGCTCGATTTTCCGACATTCGATCGGCCGGCGAAGGCCACTTCGGGCAGGCGCGGCTCGGGCAAACCGTCCAACCGGTCGATGCTGGCCAAGAACGTGCAGGGACCCGCAAACAGCAAGCGGCCGGCTTCGAGTTCCGCCGCCTCCGCCCGGTCGCGCGCGTCCGCCATGTCAGGTGGTGGCGCCCATCCGCTTCATGATGAACCACTGCTGCGCGATGGAGAGCAGGTTGTTCCAGGTCCAGTAGATCACCAGCCCCGCCGGGAACGTATGCAGCAGGTAGGTCATGAACAGCGGCATGAACATGAAGATCCTGGCCTGCATCGGATCCGGCGATTGGGGGCTCAGCTTCTGCTGCAGGTACATGGTGAGGCCCATCAGGATCGGCCAGATGCCGAACGAGAGGAAGCTCGGCGCGTCCCAGGGGATTACGCCGAACAGCGTGAAGATGTTGGTCGGGTCCTGGGCGGAGAGATCGTGAATCCAGCCGTAGAACGGCGCATGCCGCATCTCGATGGTGACGAACAGCACTTTGTAGAGCGAGAAGAACACCGGAATCTGCAGCACGATCGGCAGGCAGCCGGCGGCCGGGTTGACCTTGTGCTGCTTGTACAGCGCCATCATTTCGGTGTTGAGCTTCTGCTTGTCCTCCGCGTAACGCTCGCGCAGCTTCATCATTTCCGGCTGCAGCTTCTTCATGGCGCTCATGGAGACATAGGACTTGTGCGCCAGCGGCACGAAGGCGAGCTTGATCAGGAGCGTGAGCAGCAGGATCGCCAGGCCGAAATTGCCGAGCAGCGCATAGAAGAAGTCGATGGCGATGAAGATCGGCTTGGTCAGGAACCAGAACCAACCCCAGTCGATGGCGAGATCGAAACGCTTGATGCCGAGCGTGTCCTCATAGTGCGACAGCAGCTTCACTTCCTTGGCGCCCGCGAACAACCGCCCGCTTGTCTGCGCGCTGCCGCCCGGCGGCACGATCAAGGCTTCGCCGAGATAGTCGACCTGATAGATGTCCTTGTAAGGACCGCCCGCCGTGTGGTGGAAGCTGGTGGTGACTTGCGCGTTCTGATCGGGCACGAGTGCCGCCAGCCAATATTTGTCGGTGATGCCGACCCAGCCGCCGGTCGAATCGTCGCTGATCGCACCCTTGGATACGAGATCCTTATAGGAATGCTCGACCAGTTTGTCCTTAAGGACCCCGACCGGCCCCTCGTGAAGGATAGTGTAGCCGAGCGTATCGGGCGTGCCGTACCGCGACACCAGACCATAGGGATAGAGCTTCACCGGCTTGTCGCCGCGGTTCTCCACCCGCTGCCCGACGGTGAAAATATAGTCGTTGTCGACGGCGATGGTGCGGACGAAGCGCAGGCCCTGGCCGTTGTCCCAGGTCAGGGTGACGGGCCGCTCGCCGGTCAGCGTGGTCGCGTCCGTCTGCCAGACGGTGGAATCGTCGGGCACCTTGGCCGCGCCGCTTTCCGCCGGCGTCCAGCCGAATTCGGCGAAGTAGGGGTGTTCGCTCCGCGGCGGCGACAGCAACTCGATCGCGGGGCTCTTCGGATCCACGGTCTCCCGATAGTCCGGCAATGACAGATCGTCGATCCGCGCCCCGGTCAGCGCAATCGATCCGCTGAGGCGGCGCGTTGCGATTCTGATGCGCGGCCCCGCCGCCAGTGCTTGCGCCCGGGTCAGGACCGCGCCGCTCGCCGCAACGCCGGGAACAGCCGCGTTCGACGGCGTCTCGCCGGGTTTGGCGGTGGCCGTTGTGGCCGATCCGGTCGCTTCGCCGGGCTTTTGCGCGCTTGCGGCCTGTTCCTGCACATGCGCGACTTGCGTCGTGTCCTGCGGCTTGCGGAAGACGAATTGAAAGACCGTCAGGATCGCGATGGAAAAGATGATGAAGACGATCAGATTGCGCTGCTCAGACATTGCGTAAGCCTCGCTTGGTCGCAGGCAGCGAACGGTGATCGCAGTGGGCGTGATGAACGTGCGCCGGCGGCACCGGATCGAGACCGGATCCGCCCGCAGGATGGCACCGCGCAAGACGACCCAGCGTGAGCCAAGACCCGCGCCAGGCGCCGTGGACGTCCAGCGCCTCCATGGCGTAGTCGGAACATGTCGGCAGGTAGCGGCACTGTCCGCCGAGGTAAGGCGAAAGCAAAAGCTGATAGAGGCGGATGAAGCCGCGCAAGGCCCTTGCCATGACGGACGTCTCGCTCATGGATTTGCCGCCGCGTCCCGCCACAGGCCGAGCTGGCGCAACGCGGCTTCGAGATCGCTCACGAGATCGGCGAAGCGGCGATGCACGCTCGCCTGGCGTCCGATCAACACATAGTCCGCACCCTTCGCGGCGTGGACAGGCATGACCGCGGCCGCCGCCGCCTTCAACCGCCGTCGGGCACGGTTCCGCTCCACCGCACCGCCGACCTTGCGGCTCGCCGTAAAGCCGACACGTACGCGAAAGCCCTCGAGGTCCGATGCGGCGCCGCTCGGCGCAGCCTGGAGCACGAGGCCCGGCTTTGCGCAGCGCTTGCGCGTCCCCGCCACACGCAAATACTCGGCGCGCCGGGTGAGGCGGCCGAAGGTTTCGGTCATGGGTTTAAGCAGACAACTTCTTGCGGCCGCGCGCGCGCCGGTTGGCCAGCACCTTCCGGCCGCCGACCGTCGCCATGCGGGCGCGAAAACCGTGCCGCCGCTTGCGCACCTTGGCGCTCGGTTGATAGGTCCGTTTCACTGTCTTGCTCCGTGCTGCAAGCCCCGAAGGGCGACCCGACGGGCGGGGCGGAAAACAAGCCCCGGTGTATAGGGGGTAGGCTTCGCGAAGTCAACCGGCGGCGGACCGGGATAACCGCATATTCGCCGGGGCTTGATCACGTCCGGGCGAGACGCTTCACGTTCGGGTGAGACACGCTTCCCAGGGCCGGCGGTGTTCCCCATGCTCGGCCCTCAGGCGCGTTTTGTGCCAGAGTGGATCAGTTAGAGTACGAACGGTATCATCATCAAATCCATGAACGTATCGACCAGTAGCGCCCAACGGCGCCATGCGCTTTTGCGGTTCGCGCCGCTCGCACTCCTGGCCCTCGGCCTCGCCTTGTTCTTCGCCTTCGGTCTCAACCGTTATTTCAGCTTCACGGCTCTAAAGCAGAACAGGGAATGGCTCGACGACAGCGTGCGCCAGCATCCGCTCCTGGCACCGCTCGTCTATACGCTGCTCTATGCGGCGGCGGCAGCGCTCTCGCTGCCCATCGGCAGCCTGCTCTCCATCGTCGGCGGCTTCGTGTTCGGCGCCGTAGGCGGGACCCTGCTCACGGTGGTGGGCGCGACCTTGGGCGGCACGCTGCTGTTCCTCGCCGCGCGGACCGCGTTTGGCGATGTCTTGCGCGAGCGCGCCGGCGGCAACATTCAGAAGATGCAGCAGGGATTTGCCGAGGATGCGTTCAATTACCTGATGTTCCTGCGCCTGGTGCCGTTGTTTCCGTTCTGGCTGGTCAACCTAGCGCCCGCTTTGCTTAACGTGCGCCTCACTACATTCGTGCTGGCGACCTTCATCGGCATCATTCCGGGCACGTTCGTCTATACCTATGTCGGCCGCGGGCTCGGCAGTATTCTGGACTCCTCCGATAGTTTCTCGATCCATAGTCTGATTACGCCACAGGTGCTGATAGCATTGGGGTTGCTTGGATGTCTGTCGCTGGTGCCGGTGGCCTACAGGAAACTCCGAGGCAGGCGTGGCTGAAACCATCGATGCCGATATCTGCGTCATTGGCGGCGGCTCGGGCGGGCTGACGGTTGCCGCAGGCGCGAGCTATCTCGGCGCCAAGGTGGTGCTGTTCGAGCGCGGACGCATGGGCGGCGATTGCCTGAACTATGGCTGCGTACCGTCCAAGGCCCTGCTCGCCGCCGCGAAGCTGCCGGCGCTGGCGCGCCGGGCTCCGACCTTCGGCGTGCATTTCGGCATGCCGGACGTCGACTTCGCCGCGGTCGGGCGTCATGTGCATGGCGTCATTGCCTCAATCGCGCCATTCGATTCGGTGGCCCGCTTCGAGGGCCTGGGCGTGCGTGTGATCCAGGCGCCGGCGCGCTTCGTTGCGCGCGACCGGGCGGAGGGCGGCGGCGTTGCGGTGCGGGCGCGCCGCTTCGTGATCGCCACCGGCTCGCGGGCCGCGGTGCCGCCGATCCCCGGTCTCGACCGGGTGCCGTTCCTCACCAACGAAACCGTCTTCGACAATCCGAACCTGCCGGACCACCTCGTCGTCATCGGCGCCGGACCGATCGGACTTGAGATGGCCCAGGCCCACCGCCGTCTCGGCGCGCGCGTCACGGTGCTGGAGGCCCTGCCGAGCGCCTTGACCAAGGACGACCCGGAACTCGCCGCGTTGGTGATCGAGCACTTGCGCGCCGAAGGGATCGAATTTCGCTTTGGCGCGGCGGTGACGGGAGTGGCGGGCGGGCCGGGCGATATCCGCGTCACGCTCGGCGGCCGCGACGGCGCCGGCGGCGACACACTCTCGGCCAGCCATCTTCTCGTCGCCGCGGGCCGGCGCCCCAACCTTGAGGATCTCGGCCTCGATGCAGCCGGTGTGAAGCATTCGCCCAAGGGCATCGCGGTGGACAAGCGGCTTCGCACCAGCAACCGCAAGATATTTGCCGTCGGCGATTGCGCCGGCGGTCCGCAGTTCACCCACATTGCGGGATACCACGGCGGCATCGTGCTTAGGAACGCGCTGTTCCGCCTGCCGGCCAAGGTCGACCACGACACCATACCCTGGGTCACGTTCACCGATCCGGAACTTGCCCATGCCGGCTTGTCGGAAGCGGCGGCGCGGCAGCGCTACGGCGCCATCCGCATCCTGCGCTGGCCCTACGCCGAGAACGACCGCGCCCAAGCCGAACGCGAGACGCACGGCATGATCAAGATCGTGACCAGCAAGCGCGGCCGAATTCTGGGCGCCGATATCGTCGGGGCCCATGCCGGCGAATTGATCCAGCCCTGGGTGCTTGCCGTTGCCAAGAAGCTCGGCGTCGGCGCCATGGCCGGCATTGTGCTGCCCTATCCGACCCTCGGCGAGATCGGCAAGCGTGCTTCGGGCACCTACTTCGCCCGCTCGCTGTTCGATCCCAGGCTTCGCTGGGTGGTGCGGATGCTCGGGCGCTTCGGCTGAAGCCGGCGCCGGGTCGTATCCGCCGGCTGCCTCTGTCACGGGCGCCGAGCCGGCGCGCATTCGCAACCGCCATTTTGTTGTAATATCCGCGCCATGTTGGACAGCAAGCCCACACTGCCGTCGCTGACGCAGAGCCTGTCGGCTCGACTGCTGGTGCTGACCATCGCCTTCGTCATGCTGGGCGAAGTGATGATCTACGTTCCCTCGATATCGCGTTTTCGCATGAGCTGGCTGGAGGAGCGGCTTGACGCCGCGCACCTCGCCACGCTCGCCCTGTTGGAAGCGCCGCAGCACACGGTGTCGAAGGGCTTGACCGACATGCTGCTGGCCGATGTGGGCGCGCGCGCCGTGGTGCTGAAGCTGCCCGAGCAGCGCTTCCTGATGCTGAGCGAGGAAATGCCGCCCGCGGTGGACGCCGTGATCGACTTTCGCCAGTCGAATCCCTTTCGCATGGTGCGCGGCGCGGTGGTGACCCTTCTGCAGAGCAAGGTTCGCGTGCTGCGCGTCATCCGCGACACGCCGGAAGCGCCCAATGCGACCATCGAGGTGGTGATCGAGGATGGGGCGCTGCGCTCCGCCATGTTCGACTATTCAGTCCGCATCCTGTCGCTGTCGCTCATCATCTCGTTCATTACTGCGGCGTTGGTCTATGCGTCGCTGCAATGGCTGTTCGTCCGCCCGCTCAGAAACCTGACCGAGCGCATGGTGGCGTTCCGCCGGGCGCCGGAAGACGAAAGGCTGATGATGGTGCCCTCGGACCGGAGCGACGAGGTCGGCATCGCCGAACGGGAGCTTGCCGAGATGCAGCGCGAATTGCAGACGGCGTTGCGGCAAAAGACGCATCTGGCCGCGCTCGGCGCCGCGGTGAGCAAAGTGAACCACGACCTCCGCAATATCCTGGCGACGGCGCAGGTGGTGTCGGATCGCCTCATCGCGTCCAACGATCCGCAGGTGCGGCGCGTCACGCCCAGGCTCATCGATAGCATCGATCGGGCCATCAATCTCTGCAGCCGCACGCTTCGCTTCGGCCGCGCCGACGAGCCGCCGCCGAAGCGCGCGTTCTTCGCACTGTCGCGGCTGGTGGATGAGGTCGCGAGCACGGCGGGGCTTCCGGCCGAGGAGCGCATCCAGTGGCAGAACGCGGTGCCGGTATCGCTCGAAGTCTACGCGGACCGCGAACAGCTCTTCCGCGTCCTGCTGAACCTGGCGCGGAATGCGGTGCAGGCAATCCCCGGCTCCGGACAAATCGTGGTCGCGGCCGAGCATTACGACCACATGACCGGCATCACGATTTGCGACAGCGGCACGGGCCTGCCCGAGCAGGTGCAACGCCACTTGTTCGAGCCGTTCTCCGGCGCCGGCCGCTCGGGCGGCACCGGGCTCGGCCTGGCCATTGCCCGCGATCTCATGCGCGCCCATGGCGGCGACATCGTGCTGGCCGAAACCGGCCCCAACGGCACGTGCTTCCGGCTGGTATTGCCGATGGCCGAGACCCAGCCGCTAAACGTCCGTTAGACCTCCGTTAAACGTCCGTTAAGGGCAATTCTGCTTTGATAGGGGTTGTTAGCCCCGGAGCGGAACCGATGCGGCGTTATGCACTGATTGCGGGCCTCGCCGTGCTAACCGCGCAAGTCGCCGGTTGCACGTCGACGGCGGTCAAGACCTTCGACGCGAAGATGTCGCTCTGGACCGATTCCGAGTGCTCCTACGCGCATGTGCTGTTCGGCGACACCTATTGCCGTCCGCGCACGGTCGAGCGCGAGAAGGATCCGGTCTATTGCTTTCGCACGCTTGGCGGCGTCGACTGCTACGGCGATTCCGATCCGTACAAGGTGAGCCAGTCGGGCCGCGCCCTGCAGCCGCCGCCGCTGGCGGAGCCGCCCGCCGCCAACGCGCCCGACCCGCCGCCCGCGACCACGGCGGCTTTCGCCGTCCCGGATCAATCGGCGCCGCTCGCGGCCAAATCCAGGACGGCAACGCCGTCGCAGCCGCCAATACCGGCGCAGTGGACCTCGCCTCAGACCGATACGCCGCCCCTCATCTAGGTCTGCGCCCTGATCCTTCTCTGCCGGGGATGATGGTGCTACCGTCGTTCGACGGTCGCGGACGGCTGGGGAGGCGGAAGCGGCGTGGCAGCGCGGGTCATTACCGTTGCGCAGCAAAAAGGGGGCGCCGGCAAGACGACGCTCGCCGCACATCTCGGAGTCTGCTGGGCTGGCCAGGGCCGCCGCGTGGCGCTGATCGACATCGATCCGCAAGGCAGCCTCACCACGTGGTATCGCCTGCGCAACGGTCACGGCACCAGCGCCATTACCCATTGCGCCGTCTCGGGCTGGCGCGCTGCGAGCGAGGTGGACCGCCTGCGGCGCGACCACGACGTGGTCGTCATCGACAGCCCGCCCCACGCCGAGACCGAAGCGAAGATCGCGATCCGGGCGGCCGAGCTGCTGGTGGTGCCGGTGCAACTCAGTCCCATGGACCTTTGGGCCACCCGCCCGACGTTGCAGATCGCGGAGGGCGAACGGCGCCCGTGGCTTTTGGTTCTGAACCGGGTTCCCCCGCGCGGCTCATTGTCGGACGTCATCCGCCATAAGATTGCCGAGCAGCGATTGCCGGTGGCGGGCGCCAGCCTCGGCAACCGGACGCTGTTCGCCTCCTCGCTCATGGACGGCATGGGCGTCACCGAGGCGGCGCCAAGCTCGATCGCCGCTGCCGAGATCGTCGCGCTGGCCGATGAACTGGCGCTGCGCCTCGGGCTGTGGCCAGCGCCACACCATTCATGACCGGCCGGCTGTGATCCGGTGCCCGGGCCGATGCGTAAACGGTCGGCAAAGCAAACTTAGAACCTAGGAGAGACTTATGCGGGGGATCAGGCTCGGGATCGCGGTGACGGTGGCGGCTGGGGCCATGTTCGGCCTTGCGGCATGCAAGGACATGATGTTCGGCCCGCCACCGCAGAAATCGCTCTACGACCGGCTCGGCGGCCAGCCGGCGATCAACGCGGTGGTGGACGATTTCGTCGCCAACGTCGCGGCCGATCCGGTGATCAACGCGCGCTTCAAGAACACCGATATCGCCAAGCTGAAGCAAAGCCTGCGCGACCAGATTTGCGCCGGGACGGGCGGTCCCTGCACCTACAAGGGCAAGGACATGGTTCAGGCCCACAAGGGCATGAACGTCAGCAACGCCGAATTCAACGCCATGGGCGGCGACATGCTGAAAACGCTCAACAAGCTCAGCGTGCCCGACAAAGAGAAGAATGAAGTGATGACCATGCTGGGCTCGATGCAGGCGTCCGTCGTCGGGCATTGAGATCGTGAAACGGTTCTCATCCTGAGCTCGTCGAAGGATGAGGACCTCATGATTCGACAGGCTCAGCATGAGGCGTTTGTTCGCTAGTCGCCGAGCGAGACGCCTTCGCGGCGGGGATCCGAGCCGCCGACCAGCCGTCCGTGATCGGCGGCGATGCCTTCCAATCCGCTGTTCATGGGCGTGACGACGACGTTCTCGCCGAGCTTGGCCAGCGCATCCTTCATGCCGACGATCAGCGTGCCGGCTTCGAGCTCGGTCGGTCCGTTGCGATTGATGACATGCGGCAGCCTATAGGCGCTGTCCGGATCGAGCTTCCAATCCAATTCGGCGATCAACGCCTCGACCACATAGCCGATGATCTGGCTGCCGCCGGGCGAACCCACGGCCAAAGCGAAATGGCCGCTGGCGTCGAGCACGATGGTCGGCGCCATTGAGCTGCGCGGCCGCTTGCCGGACTCAACGCGGTTTGCAACGGGCTTGCCGTCGCGCTCGGCTAGGAACGAGAAATCCGTCAGCTGATTGTTCAGTATGAATCCGTCGACCATGATCCGCGAACCGAAGGCGCTCTCGACGCTGGTGGTCATGGAGACCGCGTTGCCGCCGTCGTCGATGATGCTCAAGTGGCTGGTGGACGGCAGCTCGTTCGAGAGTTGCGGCGCATACTCGCCGGCACGTTCGGGAAATTCGCCGGCCTCGGCGTGGCCGATGCTGGCCGCCGGCTGGATGAGCGCCGAGCGACGCGCGAGATACGCGGGATCGAGCATCTGCGTCACGGGGATGCGCACGAAATCCGGATCGGCGACGTAGCGGTCCCGGTCGGCGAACGCCAGGCGCGATGCTTCGGCGATCAGGTGCGCGGCCATCGGCGACACGGGCGGCAGCGCAGCCATGTCGAAGCGTTCGAGCAGCCCGAGGATCTGCAACACGGCGATGCCGCCCGACGTGGGCGGCGGCACGCCGCACACCTGCCATTGACGATACGGCCGGCAAAGCGCCTCGCGCTGCTTGGCGCGGTAGCTCGCCAGATCGACGTCCGCCAGCCGGCCGGGGTTTGCGGCGTTGTTGACCGCCGCGATAACGTCGCGTCCGATCGGCCCGAAATAGAAGGCATCAGCGCCGTTCTTGGCGATGTCGGTGAACGTGCGGACCAGCGCTGGATTCTGCAGCACGGTGCCGACGGCCTTCGGTTCGCCTTGCGCGTCGTAGAAATAGTCCTTCGCCGTCGGCGAATGGGGCAGCGCCGGATCGGCCGCGAGCAGCGCATGCAGGCGCGGCGATATGGCAAACCCGCGATCGGCCAGCGTGATCGCGGGCTGGAACAGCATAGCCCAGGGCAGCTTGCCGTGGGCGCGGTGCACGAGTTCGAGCATGCGCAGCACGCCGGGCACGCCGACCGAACGGCCGCCGACCACCGCTTGGATGAACGTGAGCGGCTT
>DASQHM010000268.1:0-5887 GCA_035632095.1 Candidatus Cybelea sp.
CCGCTGGTTCAAGCGCCGCTTTCCGGCGCTCGGCCACGGACGGCTGGAAAAGTTGCTGCGCACCGGGCAAGTGCGGCTAGACGGCGGGCGCGCCAAGGCGGCGGACCGGGTGACGGTCGGCCAGCGCGTTCGCGTGCCCCCGCTCGGCGAAGTCCCTCCGCCCGCGGAAAAGCGCGAGCTGCGCGTGCGCGACGCCGACGCGCGCGATCTCAAGAAGCGCGTGCTGCACCGGGACGCCAGCGTGCTCGTGATCGACAAGCCGCCCGGCCTCGCCACGCAGGGTGGCAGCAAGCTCGACCGGCATCTGGATGCCATGCTCGATGCGCTACGCTTCGATGCCGCCGAGCGGCCGCGACTGGTGCATCGCCTCGACAAGGACACCTCGGGCGTGCTCGTTCTGGCGCGAACGCGCGTTGCGGCAACCAAGCTGGCGGAAGCATTCCGGCACAAGTCGGCCCGCAAGGTCTATTGGGCGCTGGTCGCCGGCGTGCCGAAGCTGCGCCGCGGGCGGATCGACGTACCATTGGCCAAGGTGCTCGGTCCCGCGGGCGAGCGCGTGATGGCGGACGATGACGCCGGAAAGCGCGCCGTCACCTGGTACGCCGTGGTGGAGACGGCGGGCCGGCGCGCGGCGTGGCTTGCGCTCATGCCGGAGACGGGCCGCACCCATCAGCTTCGTGCCCATTGCGCCTACCTCGGCACGCCGATTGTCGGCGACGGGAAGTATGGCGCGGATACTGCCGGGCTTGGCGCCGAGATTTCGCGCAAGCTGCATCTGCACGCGCGGAGCCTCACCCTACCGCACCCGGACGGGGGCACGCTTTCGGTGACCGCGCCTCTGCCGGCCCATATGCGCGAGACCTGGGCGATGCTGGGATTTGAAGAGCGTTCGGCCGAAGACCCGTTTGCGGATTTGGAGTTATAGCCTCAACCTGTCGTGCTGCATTAGCTATGTCAGCCCCGGCCGCGATAGGGCGCGACACCAGGTTCGGGGACCCACAATCCCTCGGGCGGCGGGTCGGTTTGATAGAACACGTCGATCGGCATGCCGCCGCGCGGATACCAGTATCCGCCGATGCGAAGCCAGACCGGCGCCAGCGCATCGGTCAGGCGCTTGGCGATCGCGACGGTGGTGGCCTCGTGGAATCCGCCGTGGTTGCGGAACGAGTTCAAATAGAGCTTGAGCGACTTGCTCTCGATCAGCACCGCCTCCGGAACGTAGTCGATCACCAAGTGGGCGAAGTCCGGCTGTCCGGTGATGGGGCACAGGCAGGTGAACTCCGGCGCCGTGAAGCGCACCAAATAAAGCGTGCCGGCGTGAGCGTTCGGCACGGTCTCCAATATGGCCTCGTCGGGCGACGCCGGAAGGCGGCTCGGTTGGCCCAGGATCGTCAGCGGCGGGTCCGCGGGTGCTTGGCTCATGGCTTGGGCTCCGCTTCAATTGGCCGACCCTAGCGCGTTGCAATGGCGGAGGGAATCGCGCCGTGGATACCAGCGATGCGGCAGTCGCCCGCGTTGCCGCAATGGGGTCTTTATGCGAAGGTCGAGCGTATGATTCCGCTTAAATCCGCAGCCAGCCAGGTCCGCCTGGTGGTGTTCGATTGCGACGGCACGCTTGTCGACAGCCAGCAGCATATCCTGGCGGCCATGACCCTCGCGTACCGGGAAAGCGGTCTCGGCGCGCCCGATCCGGCCGCCGTGCGGGCACTGATCGGATTGCAGCTCGAGGTCATGGTGGCGACGCTGCTGCCGGAACGCGAGGCGGTAGAGCATCGGGCGCTGGCCGAGCGGTACCGGCAAGCGTTCTTCACCCTGCGCCGCGAACCCGGATATCGCGAGCCGCTTTTTCCCGGCGCCGAAGCCGTATTGGATGAACTTCAGGCGGAGGGTTTTCTACTCGGCATCGCCACAGGCAAGAGCCGCCGCGGCCTCGACGCCGTCCTCGGCGCTCACGGGCTCTCATCGCGGTTCATCACGCTGCAGACGGCGGATCGCGCGCGCGGCAAGCCCGATCCGGACATGCTCGAGCGCGCCATGGCCGAAACCGGCGCGGCACCGGAAGAGGCCATGCTCGTCGGCGATACGACCTTCGATATGGAGATGGCGCGGAATGCGGGCGTCGCTAGTGTCGGGGTCGGGTGGGGGTACCATCCCGCCGAAGCATTGACCAACGCCGGCGCCGCGGCGGTGATCGAGCGTTTCGACGCTCTCTGTCCGCTCGCTTGGCAATTCACAGGGGGACGCGCATGCGCTTGAGAACCGTACTGCTCGCCTTGGCTGGCGTCGTCGTGCTTCTCGTCATCGCCGCAGGCATCGCTCTAAGCCGCATCGATTTCGGCCAATACAAGGGATTGATCGAGCAAAAGGCGGAAGAGGCGACCGGCCGCAAACTCATCGTCGGCGGCGAGCTGAAACTGACCCTGTTTCCGCTGCCCGCGATCATCATGAAAGACGTGAGCTTTGCCAATTTCGCCACGGGCTCGCGGCCGCAGATGGCGAAGCTCGGCGAGCTCGATGCGCGGGTCGCGGTTCTGCCGCTGCTGATCGGCGGCAACGTGGATGTGCAGAAGCTTGTGCTCAAGGATGTGGACGTGCTGCTGGAGACCGACGCCAAGGGGCAGCCGAATTGGCAATTTGCACCGTCGTCGGGAAGCTCTGCCGCGCAAAAACCGGCTGCTGCACCGGACGCCAAGAGCGGCAATTTCCAACTCCCGACTTTCGGCGATGTGGAGATGAGCAATGTGATTGTTGCTTATCGCGACGGCGCCACCAAAAAAACCGTGACCGGCTCGGTCAAAAGTCTGATCGCGTCGAGTTCGGGCGGCGGGCCGATGAAGGTGAATATCTCCGCGGCATACAACGGAACCCCGATCGAAGTGCGCGCGACGGTGGGCGCCATGAGCTCGTTGCTGACAACCGGCCAGCCCTATGCGGTCGACGCCGAAATCGAAGCGGCCGGCGCTTCGATCAAGGTGATCGGCAGCCTGACGGATGCGATCCGCGCGCATGGGATCAATATGAACATCAATGTCGACGGCAAGAGCCTGGCCGATGTCGGCGCGGTTGCCGGCGCGCCGTTGCCGCCTAGGTCGTACCATCTCGCGGCGACCGTGACCGGCGACGCCGACAAGACCGTCGGCTTGAAGCTGCTGTCGGCCAGCCTCGGGTCCACCGCGGTGTCCGGCGACGCGGAGGCTACGCTCAACGGTCCTCGCCCGAAGCTCAAGGCGACGATTGCCGCATCCATGGTCGATTTGACCGAGCTTGCGCTGCCCAAATCGCCGCCGCCGCGCCCGCGGCCAGGCGATGAAGAACGCATATTCACCTCCGAGCCGCTGCCGCTCGAGAGCTTACGCGCCTTCGACAGCGACGTAACCATGACCGCGGCGACCGTCAAGACCGAGAAGCTGACGCTGCAGAACCTGTCCGCCCAACTGACGCTCGACGACCGCGTGCTGCGGGTAAAGCCGTTCGGCGTCGACGTCGCCGG
Source organism: Candidatus Cybelea sp. (assembly GCA_035632095.1). Taxonomy (GTDB): domain Bacteria; phylum Pseudomonadota; class Alphaproteobacteria; order Ferrovibrionales; family Ferrovibrionaceae; genus DASQHM01. The sequence continues at coordinate 3,491 of DASQHM010000268.1, forward strand.
CAGCCATATGGGCGGCGATGTGGAGCTCAACGCGCGGCAGGCGCCGGCGGCGTTCGCGCTGAATATCGACGGAAAGCAGGTCGATATTGGCAAGATACTGCTGCAGGCCTCGGGCAACGATCTGCTCGAAGGAAGGGGCGATATCGGCGTATCGGTCCACGGCACCGGAGATTCGCCTCACGCCATCGCGGCCTCGCTTGGCGGAAATTCGAACCTGGTCATGGGCCAGGGCCGGATCAAGAGCCGCTATGCCGATCTGATCGGCGCCGACGTGTTCCGCGAGGCTTTCGCCTGGGCCAAGGGCAAGGAAGACACCAAGCTCAATTGCATGGTGTCGCGCTTCGACATCCAAAACGGGCTCGCCACCTCGCGCGCCCTGCTGATGGATACGGCGGACGTGACGATGCTGGGCGCCGGCACGGTCAATTTCGGCTCGGAACGATTGGACCTGGTGCTGAAACCGAAACCGAAGGAGACAAGCCTGGTCAATCTGGCGGTGCCGATCGATGTCAGCGGCACGTTCAAGCATCCGAGCATCTTGCCGAACAAGGCGGGCGTGGCCAAGGAAGTGGCGCTCGGCGTCGCCTCCGCGATCAATCCTCTAGCTCTTATTGTGCCCATGGTGATGGACAGCGGCGGCGACAAAAATCCCTGCGTCGCGGCGCTCGAAGGCGACAAAGGCAAACCTGCCGCCACCGACGCAAAATCCGCGCCGAAAAGCGAAGGCGGCGTCAGCGGCACGGTCAAGAGCATCGGCAAGTCAATCGACAATCTATTCAAGTGATGCGCCGCGCCTATCGCGAAGTGACGACGAAGACGGCGGAGACCGGGCATCGCATCTTGCTCGACGGGAAAGCCTTGCGTACGCCGGCTAAGCTGACGCTCGATCTTCCGACGCGGGCGTTGGCCGAGGCCATTGCCGACGAGTGGCGTCAACAAGACCAAAACGTCAAACCGCATACCATGCCGCTGATGCGGCTGGCGGCGACGGCGGTCGATCGGTTGCAGTCAAAACGCGATGCGGCGGTGGCGGAGGTCGCGGGCTACGCCGGCACGGACCTGCTGTGCTATCGCGCTCCGGAACCCCCCGAATTGGCGAGGCGTCAGCACGAAGCTTGGCAGCCCATATTGGATTGGCTCGAGCACCGCTACGACGCAAGCCTGGCCGTGACCGTCGGCATCCGCTGGGTGCCGCAAAGTCCCGTGGCGCTGCAGCGCCTTCGCGCGGCGGTCGCCGCTCTCGATGACCTGGCGCTAATCGGCGTGCATGCCATGACCACCGGCATGGGATCCCTGGTGTTGGCGTTGGCCGTCCTGGAATGCGAGATTTCGGCCGAGGCCGCGTTTGCCGCCAGCCAGCTCGACGAGGACTTTCAGGTTGCGCGCTGGGGGGAAGACGCCGAAGCCGCGCGGCGGCGGGAAGGGCTTCGCCGCGACGTGCTTGCGGCGGCTCGATTTATTTCGCTTTCCAAGGCTTAGTTGGCTAAAGCTTGCGCAGTACGGCAGGTTAGGGCTCGGCGCTGGCCTTGGTTGCCGATTGATGCTATGTCGGCTCGTTTTTGGCAGCATTGGTTCGACCGTCGCCGACCGGCCGAGGGGGTTCGATGCACGATATCCTGCAGCAGCTCGAAGAGAAGCGTCGCCAGGCGCGCCTCGGCGGCGGCGCGCGCCGCATCGATGCCCAGCACCAGAAAGGCAAGCTGACCGCACGCGAACGCCTCGAACTGCTGCTCGATCCCGGCTCCTTCGAGGAGTGGGACATGTTCGTCGAGCATCGCTGCAACGACTTCGGCATGAGCGAGCAGAAAGTCCCGGGCGACGGCGTCGTCACCGGCTACGGCACCATCAACGGCCGCCTCGTCTTCGTGTTCAGCCAGGATTTCACAGTCTTCGGCGGCGCATTGTCGGAGAGCCACGCGCAGAAGATCTGCAAGATCATGGACAAGGCCATGCAGGTCGGCGCGCCGGTCATCGGCCTGAACGATTCCGGCGGCGCGCGCATCCAAGAAGGCGTCGACAGCCTCGCCGGCTACGCGGAGGTGTTCCAGCGCAACGTGCTGGCCTCGGGCGTGGTGCCGCAGATTTCCCTGGTAATGGGACCCTGCGCCGGCGGCGCCGTCTATTCGCCGGCGATGACCGATTTCATCTTCATGGTGAAGGACAGCTCATACATGTTCGTCACCGGCCCCGACGTCGTGAAGACGGTAACTCAGGAGACGGTGACCCAGGAAGAGCTCGGCGGGGCCGTCACGCACACGACGCGCTCGGGTGTCGCCGACCTTGCCTTCGAGAATGACGTCGAGGCGTTGCTGCAGTTGCGGCGCTTCCTCGATTTCCTGCCGTCGTCCAATCGCGGCAAGCCGCCACGCCGTCCGACGCATGATCCGGCCGCGCGCG
>DASQHM010000269.1:0-19609 GCA_035632095.1 Candidatus Cybelea sp.
TGAGGCGCTTGACCGAACTGACGACGATCTCCGGCCGGTCGAGCAGCGCGCCGCGCGCCGCCTCGCCGACCGCAAGCGGCCCTTCGGCGCCATAGGCGACCACCGATGGCAACATGCCGTGACCTTCCGCATCGCGCAGCACCTCGGCGTGGCCGTTGCGGGCAATCGCGACCAGCGAATTGGTCGTGCCAAGATCGATGCCGACCGCGACCTCCGCCTCGCCGCCATGGGGCAAGGGCGTTTGGCCGGGCTCGGATATTTCCAGGATCTGCATTGGCGATTCTTATGCGCCAAGCCGCGCGCGGCGCGAACGCGCCTCGTCCAACAGCTTCGCCATATAGGCAAGTCGCGCCGTCGCTCCGGCGGCGCGATCCAGATCGCCGGCGGCGAACGCGGTCCCGATTTCGGACAGCGCCGCATCGCGCTCGCCGGTCGCCCTCGCGGTCAGCCGGTCCACCGCGGCCACGTCCGCCGCATCCGCCAAAGCCTCGCGCAGCTCCATCGCCTCCATGAGCAGCGCGGGGTCGTCGATGGTGGTGCCGTCGGCGCCGTGGGGCTTCTTGCCCTTCAAGGTGAGCAGGTACTCGGCGCGGCGCAGGGGGTTCTTCAGCGTCTCGTAAGCCTCGTTGAGGCTGGTCGCATGTTGCAGCGACAATGCGCGCTCTTTCGCCGTCTTGGACGCGAAACGATCGGGGTGAAAGTAGCGCTGCAGGCCGAAATACTGCCGTTCGAGGTCGGCCGGCGACACGTCGAAGGATTGGACGAGGTTCAGGCGCGCGAAGTGATCGAGCGCGTGCGGCGGCTGGATCGCGCCGCAAGTGTGGCAGAACGGCGCACGCGCCGAAACGGGCCCATTGCAGGACCAGCAAGGATGCACTTCGCGCACCCGTCCGTCATGCTGGGCAACTTCCGCCATAACTCACTCTGCCTCTCTTAGCGAATCCGGGGGCGCGCTGCTCGCGGCCCCCGGCGGCGGGCGCTTGGGGGTTGCGCCGCTCACACGTGGAAGGACTCGCCGCAGCCGCAACGGCCCTTCTCGTTCGGATTGACGAAGACGAATCCCTTTTTCAGTTTGTCCTCGGCGTAGTCCATGATGCTGCCGAGCAAGAACATCACCGCCTTCGGGTCGATCAGAACGGTGACGCCCTTGTCGGTGACGACTTCGTCGAATTTGCCCTTCTCGTCGGCGTATTCGAGGGTGTACGACAAACCCGAGCAGCCGGCCGTGCGCACGCCGACGCGAATGCCGACGGACGGCTTGCCGCGCTTATCCAATAGCTCGCGCACGCGGCTCGCGGCGGCATCGGTCAGAGTCATGGCGGTCACGGCCATGGCGTCAGCTCCTCGACTTGGTTGTTGGCTTTAGGCCACCTTCTCCGCGGCGGCGGTTTCCACCGACTTCTCGCGCTTCGCCTTGTAGTCGGCGATCGCGGCCTTGATCGCATCCTCAGCCAGCACCGAGCAATGGATCTTTACCGGCGGCAGCGACAGATGCTGCGCGATGTGGGTGTTCTTGATCCTCTCGGCATCGTCCAGCGTCTTGCCCTTCACCCATTCGGTGACCAGGCTCGAAGATGCGATAGCCGAGCCGCAACCGAAGGTCTTGAACTTGGCGTCTTCGATGACGCCTTGCGCGTTGACCTTGATCTGCAGCTTCATCACGTCGCCGCAGGCCGGAGCGCCGACCAGGCCGGTGCCGACCGCGTCATCGCTCTTGTCCATGGAGCCCACGTTCCGCGGGTTCTCATAGTGGTCGATGACCTTGTCGCTATATGCCATGTTGCAGACTCCTTATTTTTCTTATCCAGTTCAGTGTGCCGCCCATTCGATCGACTTTATGTCGATGCCTTCCTGAGCCATTTCCCAGAGCGGACTCAGCTCGCGCAGTTTGCCGACCCGCTCGTTGATGGTTTGAACCGCGTAATCGACTTCCGCCTCCGTGGTGAAGCGGCCGAGGCCGATGCGGATCGAGGTATGCGCCATTGCCTCCTCGACGCCGAGCGCACGAAGCACATAGGATGGCTCCAGCGACGCCGAGGTGCAGGCCGAGCCCGACGAAACCGCGAGCTCCTTGATGCCCATGAGCATGCTTTCGCCTTCTACATAGGCGAAGGACAGGTTCAGATTGCCGGGGATGCGCTGCTCGCGGTCGCCGTTCAGGAACACCTCCGGCGTGCGCGCCATGATCCCCTGGTAGAACCGGTCGGCGAGCTTGCGAATGCGTTCGTTGTCGGCGCCCATCTCCTTTTCGGCGATGGCGCAGGCCGTCCCGATGCCGACGCAAAGCGCCGGCGCAAGCGTGCCGGAGCGGAAGCCGCGCTCCTGGCCGCCGCCCGAAAACAGCGGCTCGAGCCGCACGCGCGGCTTGCGCCGGACGAACAGCGCGCCGATGCCCTTGGGCGCATAGATCTTGTGGCCGGAGATCGACATGAGATCGATCTTCATGGCTTCGACGTCGATCGGAATCTTGCCGACGCCCTGGGCGGCGTCGCAATGGAAGAAGGCGCCCTTGGCGCGGCAGATGGCGCCGATTTCCGCCAGCGGCTGGATCACGCCGATCTCGTTGTTCACCGCCATGATCGACACCAGCACCGTCTTGTCGGTGACGGTCTCGCGCAGCAGATCGAGATCGACCAACCCGTTCTGCTTCACGGGCAGATAGGTGACCTTGAAGCCTTCCTGCTCCAGATGGCGGCAGCTATCGAGCACGCACTTGTGCTCGGTGAGCACGGTCACGATGTGATTGCGGCGATCCTTGTAGAAGCGCGCCACGCCCTTGATGGCCAGATTATTGCTCTCCGTGGCGCCGGAGGTGAACACGACCTCCTTTGGATCGGCGTTGATGATATGCGCCACTTGCCCGCGCGCGACCTCGACCGCCTCTTCGGCGTCCCAGCCGAATTTGTGGCTGCGCGAATGCGGATTGCCGAATTGATTGGTGAAGAACGGCATCATCGCATCCAGCACGCGCGGATCGACCGGCGTGGTCGCCTGGTAATCCAGGTAGATCGGCACCTTGATGTTTGGCGTCCGGCTCGTGTCATGCATCGACGTCATCCTTATGCCCTCCGCGCCGCTGGTGCGTGCGCCGATCCGTGACGGTTGGCGCGCGCATAGAGGCCGATCCAGGCCGTTAGAAATCGTTCCGTATCCGCCGCCGTGCTCGCGGCGCCGAGGCTTACCCGAATGCTGCTCGCCGCCGCATCGGGCGATGCGCCCATGGCGCGCAATACGTGGCTCGGCCGGACCTTGCCCGACGAGCATGCCGCACCGGCGCTGACCGCGACGCCGGCAAGGTCCAAAGCCATGACTTGGGTCTCGGACGGCACGCCGGCAAGGCCGATGCAGCAGGTATTCGGCAAACGCGGCACTGCTTCGCCCCAGATGAGCGCGGCGGGGACCGAGCGCTTGATCTGCCGCTCCAGCCCGTCGCGCAGCGCGGCGATTTTTCCAGCGCGGGCGACCTCGTCCAGCGCAATTATGGCGGCTGCACCGAAGCCCGCGATCCCCGGCACGTTCTCCGTACCGGCGCGGCGTCCGAATTCCTGGCCGCCGCCATGCTGGCGCGGCTGCACGTCCAAACCCTCGCGCACGATCAGGGCGCCTACGCCCTGCGGCCCACCGAGCTTATGCGCGCTCAACGTCAGCATGTCCGCCCCGAGCTCCACCATATCGACGGCGATGCGGCCCACGGCCTGCGTCGCATCGCAATGCACGAGCGCTCCGTGCTCTCGCGCCAGGCCAGCGGCCTCGCGGACGGGCTGGAGAACGCCGGTTTCGTTGTTGGCCAGCATGACCGAAACCAGGACCGGACCTTCGCAGCCGGCAAGCGCCGCTTCCAGCGCCGCCAAATCCAGCACGCCGTCCCGGTCGACGGGCACCGCCACAAAGTCGGCGTCCGTCGCGGCAGCGGCCGCGAGAATCGAATCATGCTCGATGGCGGAGACGATCAGACGGCGGAACGGCAGCGCATTGAGCGCCAGATTGTTGGCTTCCGTTCCGCCGGAGGTGAAAATCACCTCCATCGGCTTAGCGCCCACCAGCGTGGCAACTTGACCGCGCGCCGCTTCGACAATCTTGCGCGCCCTGCGGCCCGATGCATGCACGGAGGATGGATTTCCGCCCACCTCCATCGCCTCGACCACCGCACGCGCCGCCGCCTCGCGGATCGGCGCCGTGGCGTTGTAGTCGAGATATGCGATTGTCGCGGCCATCGTCCGGATGCTCGTCAGAGACGCGCCGTCTCGCCGGCAGCGGGGCGGCCGTCGAACATCACCCGGCGCACGCCCAGCACGCGCCGGGCCACCACGTCGGCCAGAGATACCGAACTCAGATAGCTATGAATCTGATTGCCGAGCTCCTCCCAAAGATCGTGGGTTAGACATCGCGCGTTGGTCGTGGCCTGACAGCCCTTGCTGCTCCCGGTCTTGCAACGCGTGGTGCGCAACGGCTCGTCCACCGCCAGCACGATTTCGGCGATGCGCGTCTCCGCCGGGCCGCGCTGCAGGCGGTATCCGCCGCCCGGACCGCGCACGCTCAGCACCAAACCGCCGCGCCGGAGCTTGCCGAACAGCTGCTCCAGATAGCTCAGGGAAATATTCTGCCGCTCGGCGATGTCGGCCAGCGAAACGGGCCTGCCGTCGCTATTGGCCGCCAGATCGGCCATCGCCATCACCGCATAGCGTCCGCGCGTGGTGAGTTTCACGTCGCGCCTCCTTTATTGCCCGTCGCCGGCGCCGTTGCCGCTGGCGCCCGCATGAAGGTTCGAGCCGTCGACCAGCACCGAAGGCGAGCCGTTCGATGCCGCGGCCAACCGCTGCTCCAGAGCCTCGATCCGCGCATTCAGAGACTGGACGTGATCAACCAGCCCTTCGATCGTCCGCGTGGTGGGATCGAGCACTTCACCGCCGGCGCCATAGGCGCAAAATTCTTCGATTAGCGACATCTTCGGCCGCGCCGCGACTTTCGCCGGCATGCCGACGACGGTGACGCTGTCCGCCACATCGCGCACGACCACGGAATTGGCGCCGACGCGGGCACCGTCGCCGACCTTGATGGGCCCGAGGATTTGCGCGCCCGAGCCGACGATGACGTTGTTGCCGAGGGTTGGATGGCGCTTGGTATTGGCCTGGGCGCCGGAATTCACCGCCGGCAGGATGCCGCCGAGCGTGACGTCGTGATAGAGGGTCACGTTGTCGCCGATCTCGGCGGTCTCGCCGATCACCACGCCCATGCCATGGTCGACGAAGAATTTGCGGCCGATGCGAGCGCCCGGGTGAATTTCAATTCCGGTCATAAACCGGCCGATCTGCGAGACGAACCGCCCGGCCAAAAGCCAGCCGCTCTCCCACATTGCATGCGCCACCCTATGAAAGAGGATGGCGTGGAAGCTCGGGTAGCATAATACCACCTCGATCCGGGAGCGCGCCGCAGGGTCCCGCTCCATCACCGCATCGATGTCTTCGCCAAGGTGCTTGAACATCAGCGTTTCCAGTGTGATATGATCCGCGCCACCCAAGGCCGGCGAGCGCCACCAAATGGTCGGCACTCGCTAATGCTTTCGTGTCGCACGAGTTAAGATAGATTGCCGACTAAATTAGTCAAGTATGTTCTAGCCGGAAAAGCGAAGTGCTGCTTTGCGGTTAGCGAACGTTCGCGGGAAACGGTCGGACCTGGAAGGGCGGCCCGAAATTCTTCGGGCCGGCAAGCTGGTAACGCTAAAGTCGATGGCCCATGCCTGATGTAATTTTCAACGGACCGGACGGTCGGCTCGAGGGCCGCTACCAGCATAGCTCCGTGTCCAATGCTCCGATTGCCTTGATCCTGCACCCGCATCCGCAATACGGCGGAACCATGAACAACAAGGTGGTCTACCACCTGTTCCACACCTTCGCGAAGCGGGGCTTCTCGGTGCTTCGCTTCAATTTCCGGGGCGTTGGGCGGAGCCAGGGCACTTACGACCACGGCCAGGGCGAGTTGTCCGATGCCGCCTCGGCGCTCGACTGGCTGCAAGCCAACAATCCGAACGCGACCGGCTGCTGGATCGCCGGTTTTTCCTTCGGCGCCTGGATCGCCATGCAGTTGCTCATGCGCCGGCCGGAAGTTTCCGGCTTCGTCTCGGTCGCGCCGCCCGCCAGCCTGTTCGACTTCGCTTTCCTGGCACCCTGCCCGTCGTCCGGCCTGATCGTGCACGGCAAGGCGGACGAACTGGTGCAGGAGGCGGACGTGGCGAGGCTGGCGCAACGCCTCGCCAATCAGCGCGACATCCGCATCGAGTACAAGGCCATCCCCGGCGCCACGCACTTCTTCGAAGAGCATATCGACGAGCTTACCAATGTGGTGGACCGGCATTTGCGCAAGGCGCTGATGTCCTCGGCCGCTGCGGATTAGATCACGGCCGCCACAGCCTGCCGCCGGTCATAGGCTGCGGCACGCCGGTCGTGCCGGGCAGGCTGAGCGGCAACCCTTCCAGGGATCGCACCGCCAGAAACGCGAAGGCCTCCGCCTCGAGAGCGTCGCCGCGCCAACCGGCCGCCTCGACCGGTTCGACCGGAACTCCGATGCGGCGCGCGAGTGCGGCCATCAACACCGCGTTGTGCCGCCCGCCGCCGGTGACCAGCCATCGCCGCGGCGGCGCCGGCATGTGCGCCAAGGCCGCGGCGGCGGCGGCGGCAGTGATTTCCGTCAGCGTCGCCGCACCGTCGGCGGCGCTCATTCCGGCGACCATGGCCTCGGTGAAATCGTTGCGGTCGAGCGATTTCGGCGGCGACAGCGAAAAATAGCGATGCGCAAGGGCCGCGTTCACGCGCGCGCCGTCGACCTTGCCGGTGCGCGCCAACTGTCCGCCGTGGTCCATGGGCTGTCCCAGATGCCGGCGCAGCCAGTCGTCGATGGGCGCGTTCGCCGGCCCGGTGTCGAATGCGATGGGTCCGCCCTCGCCGATCCAGGTCACGTTGCCGACGCCGCCGAGATTGAGCACCGCGAGCGGACGCTCGAGGCCTTGCGCCAGAGCCACGTGATAGAGCGGCGCGAATGGAGCGCCCTGGCCTCCGGCCGCGACGTCGGCGCTGCGGAAATCGTTGACGACCGCGATGCCGGTACGTTCGGAGAGCAATTTTCCGTCGCCGATCTGCCAGGTTCGGCGCCGCTCCGGCTGATGCAGGATGGTCTGGCCGTGAAATCCGATGACTGCCACCTCGCGCGCCGCGACACCGGCCTCCGCCAGCAGTTTCGCCACGGCGGCCGCGTGAGCCTCGGTCAGGGCGCGCTCGGCGCCGGCCACGTCGCCGACGCCGCCGAGCACGCTTCGCAGCCGTTCCCGCAACGCGGTGTCGTACGGCACGGTGGTCCAGGCGCCGTGCTTCGACACCGTCACGCCGTCGGTGACGATCAGTGCGGCGTCGATGCCGTCGAGCGATGTTCCGCTCATCAATCCCAACGCCAATCTCTGCACGGCCGTCACCTCCGCCAGCCCGCTCCTCTTCCTGCGGTGTCGCAACTGTGCTACATCACCGCCCGCAACTCCGCCAGCGCCATGTCGCCATGACCAAACTCCGCTCCGATCTTATGCGCGTTTTGACCGAGCGCGGCTACGTGCACCAGTGCACGGACGCGGCGGGGCTCGATGCGCTTGCCGAGAAGCAGCCGATCGTCGCCTACATCGGTTTCGATTGCACGGCGCCGAGCCTGCACGTGGGCAGCCTGGTGCAGATCATGATCCTGCGCTGGCTGCAGAAGACCGGCCACAAGCCGATCGTCCTGATGGGCGGCGGCACCACCAAGATCGGCGACCCGTCGGGCAAGGATGAGTCGCGCAAACTGCTGACCGAGGCCGACATCGCCGCGAACACGGCAGGCATCAAGCGCGTGTTCGCGCAGTATTTGAAATTCGGCAATGGCCCGAGCGACGCACTCATGGCGAACAACGCCGATTGGCTGGACGAGCTCGCCTATATCCCGTTTCTCCGCGACTACGGCAGGCATTTCTCGGTCAACCGCATGCTGAGCTTCGACAGCGTGAAGCTGCGCCTCGAGCGCGAGCAGCCGCTGACGTTCCTCGAATTCAACTACATGGTCCTGCAGGCCTACGATTTCGTGGAGCTGAAGCGGCGTCATGATTGCGTGCTGCAGCTCGGCGGCTCCGACCAATGGGGCAATATCGTCAACGGCATCGAATTGGCGCGCCGCCTGGACGAGGGCGAGCTGTTCGGCGTCACCACGCCGCTCATCACCTTGGCGTCCGGCGCCAAGATGGGCAAGACGGCGCAAGGCGCGGTGTGGCTCAACCGCGACCAGCTCAGCCCTTACGACTATTGGCAGTTCTGGCGGAACGTCGAGGACGCGGATGTCGGCAGATTCCTCCGGCTGTTCACCGAACTGCCGCTCGAAGAGATCGCGCGGCTGGAAAAGCTGCAGGGCCAGGAGCTGAACGACGCCAAGAAGGTTCTCGCGATCGAAGCCACCGCCCTCTGCCACGGCCGCGCCGCGGCGGCGGAAGCCGCCGAGACCGCCCGCAAGACCTTCGAGGAAGGCACGTTGGCGGACAATTTGCCGACGCTGAGCGTTCAGGAGCTGGAGCACCGAGCCATGCATATTTTGCTGGTCGATGCGAAACTGGCGAAGAGCAGTTCCGAGGCGCGCAAGCTCATTCGTGGCGGCGGCGTAAGGATCAACGATGCCCTTGTTACCGACGAAATGCGCGAAGTGACCGTCGACGACTTAGTGCAAGGGTTCCTCAAACTGTCCGTCGGCAAGAAGCGCCATGTGCTGATCCGCCTGAAGGGCTGACACAACGCCTATCGATTGGGGCCGCTTTGCCCCGGCAAACCGGGCTCGGTGCCGCCTGGATTGGTCTCGGCGCTGCCGGATGCGCTGCTGGCGGAAGGCTCGAACATGCGCCGCAGTATTCCCGGCGCCAGGGCGGATAGCGGGTTCACCGACACTTGCGGATCGCTGGCGGCGCCGCTCACCGAATAGGTGATGCCGATGATGCCCTCCCCTTCGCGCCCAACCAGGATGTTGCCGATCAGCGGAATCGCGCCGAGGACGCGATTGATCGTGTAAGCCGGAATGACGGTACCGTTGAGATTGATCGTATCGTGGCCACGATCGACCGTGCCCGACGCGGTCACGCCGATGGCGGCGCCCCAGGCCCGCGAATTCTCGATCTTGATCGTGCCGCCGGTGGCGGTAAACGGCACATCGGCGCGAACGAAGCTGATGCCTTCGCCGCGCAGCAGGTCGCCGATGCCGGTGAGCGAGGCGACGGTCAGCAGTTTCGCCATGGCCGGCGCATGCACGACCTTGAAGTCCGCCATGCGAAGCTGGCCGCGGATCGGCGCGCCCGCTTCGTCGTCGGCGATCTCGCCCGTGAGGTCAAAGCGTCCGCCGACCGTGTCGTCGGAAATTCCGAGCGCCTTCACCACGTCGCCGGCATCGTCGGACGTCACCGTCACCTGGCGGCGCTTGCCGCTGGTCAAGACGCGCAAATCGATCGACGACTTGCCGGCAAGCTGGCCATTGGCGATCAGCTCGGCCCAGGTGTCGCCTTGCCGGCGGCCGCTGGCGGTAAGCCCGATCACGTCCACGCCTTCGGCCACTGCCATGCGGCCGAATTGCGCCTTGAAGTTAAGGGACGGACCCGGCGTTGCGTCCGGTTCGCTCGTGGCGAACACGTCATCGAGATAGGGCCGAAGATCGAAACTGGCGCCTGTCGTATCGATGTCGAAAGTCCCCGCCTGATCACGCACGGCCTTGAGCGCGAAATCGTTGCGGCCGTAGGTAAGGCGCGGGACCGCGACACGTGTCAGCTTTCCGTCCGTGATGTCCGCTTCGCCGCGGGCGGAGAAGTCCGCCGCATTGATCCCGATTCCGCTCAGGTGGATGGCCCCGCCCGTGGTCGTTGCCAGATCGAACTGCGCGGCCGCCGCGTCCCCGGGTTTCTTCTTCCAGTGCAGGAACGCGAAGTCGAGCGCCGCCGGCTGCAAGTCCAATCGCGCGGAGAGTTGAACGTCGCCCTTGCGCCAGACACGAATGTCGAGGGCCGCGCCGACCGGCCCGGTGATGAAAGGATCCATCGGATAGCCCAGCGCCGCGCGGCCCGCCGCATCGACCGTGCCAGTGATCCTGTAGCGGCTCGCGTATCTGCCAGGCGCCGGAGAAAACTCCTCCTGCCAGTTGATCTTGGCGGGAACGCCTTGCACGTCTGCGGCGCCGTCCGCCTCCAGCCGTTGCTTGTCGACCCTCAAGGCAAAGGTTCCGCCGCTGACCTTGTAGCGCCCCATGACATCGGGAATGGAAGCGTCGGTGATGTTGGATGCCGCCACCACGTCGATCTTTTCGGACGTCAGATCGTTTCGCAGCGGAAAGGCAAAACGCGCGCGCGTCGCCGACAAGCCGTCGACCGCTTGCGGATCCAGGCCCAAAGACCGCACGAAACCCAAAGGCTTGTGATTGAGCAGCGCCAAGGCCGACCGCGTCGGGCCGCGAATCACGAATTCGATCGCCGCCGTCTGATCGACCTTGTCAAAATCGGCGATCGATACCTTGCCCTCTTCGAGCTGGAGGTCGCCGATGTTGCCGCGCGTCACGACGAGGTCGAGCCCTTTCGGGGTAAGCCGCGCCGAGCCGTCCACGTCCTCGAGCTTGGGCAACGGCCTGAAATAGTGGACCGCGAGACCGGCGAACTTGAAATCGAGGACCACGGCGTCGTCGGGAAGATTGCCCGAGTCCAACATCGCCGAAGTGACCTTCGCTTTCAGCGCGACGTCGGTGACTACGCCGCCGCTGATATTGGCGATGATCCACTCGCGGCCGTGGGCCGCCATGTCCGCAGGCCAGTAGCGCTGCAGCGCTTCGGTCTCCAAATGCGCAAGGGTCGCACGCAGATCGACGGCGAGCCCGCCGCTGAAGCCGACGGTGCCATGCGCTTCGCCTGCCGCATCGCCCAAGTCGAATGCGGCGCGATCGAGCGTCACCAAGCCGAGGTCGTCCATGACGCGGCCCGAGAGCGACAGACTTTTCACGTTGAGGGGCTGAAGGGCCGCGTAGCGCTGCAGATCGATCGTTCCGGCGCCGCCGGCCAAGTTGAAGTCGATCGAGCGAAAGCGTCCCGATCCGTCCAGGGCGAAGCCCACGGTCCCGGTCAACGGCAGCCCGACAGCCTTGAGATCGGCGAGAGCCGGACTCACGTTGGCGAACAAGGCCGGCTCCAGATTGGCGAACGCCATGCGCAACGTCACGCTGTTGTCCGCGCGAATGTAATGGGCGGCGGCCGAAAGCTGCGCCAAGCGCTCGCCCAGACGCACGTTCAGCGAACCGTCGCCACGCACGCCGCCCGGCTCGCGCCACAGGGCCACGGTGGCGCGCGGAACTTGCCAAACGATGCCGAGCTTGCGGTCGTCCACCACGAGCGAAGCGTCGATGAGACTGGCATGCGTGAGATAGGCGGTTGGGCCGCTGCTGTCGGCGCGGGAGAGCTCGTCGATCATCAGGCCCATGATGTCGACGCTCGGCTTGGCGCCAGGCGCCGGGCCCGCAGCGTCGCTCTGGCTAGGGCCGATGACGAGGCCGAAGTCGAAATGCCCGTCCGCGTTCCGCACGACCGTCGCGCGCCCGCCGATCAGGGCAAGGCTCGTGGGCGCTATGCGCAAATGCGCCAGCGCACGAATGCTGAAATTGACCGTCAATTCCGGGATCGACGCCAGCACGGTCCCGTCCGCCTGGATCAGCCGGACGTTTTTGGCATGCACCTCCAAATTGCGATTCCAGCCGCCCCAAGTGAGCACGGTATTTTCCACATCGGCGCTGAACCCCGCCTCGCCATAGGCGAGCGCCTGCGCCACGTAAGGCGACAGGAATCCGAGACTCAACGGTCCTTGCGTGAGCCGCCAGGCGCCGAACGCCAATACGATGACGATCCCCGCCAGTACGCCGGACAGGAAGCGCAGCAGTAATTTGCCAGCCGGTACGATCACGCGCGCGCTCGCGAACTTGCAGACCTTGACCGCGCTGCGGTCATCGCGCACTCTGCCCCAAACCTCGGCTTTTAGGAATGCATCAATTGGTGATGCCCTGGCGGGGCCATCGGCTGCCTCGCCCCGCAGATCCGGCAGCTGCGGCGGAGGGCTTGCGGCGCTGGGACGAAGCGGCAGCGGCGCTCGAAGATGCGTCGCTTTGCGACTTTGCCCGCGGATTCGCCGCCAATCGCGACGGCATGGCGCTGCTGAAGGCGCTGTTCGGCAACAGCCCCTTCCTCACGCAATGCGCGCTCGACGAAATGGCGCTGATCCGCGCCTTCTCGGAAACGCCGGCCGACGAAATTCTCGCCGCCGTGCTGGCGGAAGCGGCCGATCTTTGGCGCCACGACGAAGAAGCGAGCCTGTCGCATGGCCTGCGCCTCGCCAAACGGCGGATCGCGCTGCTCACGGCGCTTGCGGACGTTGCCGGACGTTGGGAGCTGGATCGCGTCACCGGCGCATTGACGCGCTTTGCCGAAATTGCGCTGCAAGCCGCTACCGCGCATTTGCTGCGCCGGGCGGCCGGCGACGGGCAGCTTCGGCTGGAAAACGACAACGATCCGTCGCGAAACAGCGGCTTCGCCGTCATCGGCATGGGCAAACTCGGCGCCCGCGAACTCAACTATTCGAGCGATATCGACGTCATCGCGCTCTACGACGAAGAGAAGATCGACTATCGCGGCGACCGGACGCCGCAAGACTGCTTCGTGCGGATCACGCGCGGACTGGTGCGTATTCTTCAGGAACGCACCAACGACGGCTATGTGTTTCGCACCGACCTGCGCCTTAGGCCCGATCCCGGCGCGACGCCGCTTGCCATGGGCATGGCCGCGGCCGAAAGCTACTACGAAGCGCTCGGCCAGAATTGGGAACGGGCGGCGATGATCAAGGCGCGCGCCGTCGCCGGCGATCTCGATGCCGGCGCCGGCTTTCTGCAGCGCCTGGCGCCGTTCGTCTGGCGCAAGCATCTCGATTTTGCGGCAATCGAGGATATTCATTCGATCAAGCGGCAGATTCATGCGTATCGCGGGCATGAAGTGGTGACGGTGCCGGGGCATGACATCAAGGTCGGCCGCGGCGGCATCCGCGAGATCGAATTTTTCGTGCAGACGCAGCAGCTGATTGCCGGCGGCCGCGACCGACGCTTGCGCGTATCCGATACGCTCGGAGCCTTGCGCGCGTTTCGCGAAAACGGACGCCTCGACGCCGAAACGGAGACTCAGCTTGCCTCGGCCTATCGGTTCTTGCGGCGGCTCGAACATCGCCTGCAAATGGTGGCCGACGAGCAAACTCACCGCCTGCCCGAGAGCCCGGAGGACCTGGCCAGTATCGCCGCGTTCTTCGGCAGCCGCGATGCCGCGGAATTCCAGGTGGAGGTGTTGCACGTGCTGCGCACCGTTCAGGGCCACTACGACGCCTTGTTCGCGACCGCGGCGCCGTTGGGTGCCTCTGGCAGCCTCGTGTTCACCGGCACCGAGGACGATCCGGCAACGCTTGCCACGCTCAAGTCGCTTGGTTTTCGCGAGACCAAACAGGTCGCGGCGATCGTCCGCGGCTGGCACCACGGGCGCTACCGGGCCATGCGGTCGGTGCGCGCGCGCGAGCTCTTGACCGAACTCATGCCGCGCTTGCTGGAAGCGCTCGGGACCACGGCCAATCCCGACGACGCCTTCATTCGCTTCGACGGCTTCCTGGGCCGGCTTCCGGCCGGCGTGCAGCTCTTTTCGCTGTTCTACGCCAACCCCGGTCTGCTCGACGTGGTGGCGCGCATCATGGGCACGGCGCCGAGCCTTGCCGACCTGCTGTCGCGCTACCCGTCGCTATTGGATTCCCTTCTGTCGGATGCGTTCGATGCGCCCGGAACCGACGCCGGCGCCTTGGCCGCCGAACTCGAAGGCGAGCTCTCGGACGCGGCCGATCTCCAGGACTTGCTCGACGCCGCGCGCCGCTTTGCCGGCCAGCGCCGGTTCCGCATCGGCGCGCAGATGCTCGCCGGCGCCGCCTTGCCGGAAACCGCGGCCGAACGCCTGAGCGACGTGGCCGACGCCGTACTCGACGTCATGTTGCGGCGGGTCACCGCCGATTTCGCTCAGGCGCATGGTCAGGTGCGGGACGGCGCCATGGTCGTCGTCGGGCTCGGCAAGCTTGGCGCACGCGAGATGACGTTCACATCGGATCTCGACTTGATCTTCGTCTACGACCACGCGGCGGATGCGGCTGAATCCGATGGCCCTCGCCCGTTGCCGGCCTCCCAGTACTTTGCGCGCTTGAGTCAGCGCATCATCAACGCGCTGACGGCGGCGACCGGCGAGGGAATCCTCTACGAAGTCGATATGCGCCTACGCCCCTCGGGCAACAAAGGCCCGGTCGCGGTCCGTTTCGACGGCTTCGCGCGGTACCAAAAGGAAGAAGCCTGGACTTGGGAGCACATGGCCTTGACCCGCGCCAGGGTCATCGCCGGGCCGGCGGAATTGGCCCGGCGAGTCGACAAGCTGCTGCGCAGCGCAATCTCGGTGCGCCGGGACGAGCCGAAGCTGCGCGCCGACATCCTCGAAATGCACCGCCTGGTTCGCGAGCAGCACGGCACCGCCGACCCGTGGAACATCAAACACGCCACGGGCGGCTTGCTGGATCTCGAGTTCATCGCACAGTATCTTTTGCTGCGTCACGCCAACGCGCATCCCGCCGTGCTGACAGGAAGCACGGTCGATGCTTTTCGCCGTCTCGGCGCCGCGAAGCTGCTGCCCGAGGATGTCGCGGACGACCTGTCGAATGCCGCCCGATTTCTTTCCGCTTTGCAATCGGTGATCCGGCTTTGCATGGGCGGAAGCTTCGATCCGGCAAATACCCCGGAGGGACTAAAGCGCTTGCTCGCCAGTGTTGGCGGCACGGCGAATTTTTCGGCGCTCAAGAACAAATTGCGAAGCGTGGAGGGCTCGGTCGCGGCGGCGCTCGCGGCGACGTTCCAGCTCGGTGCTTCGACTCGGAAAAAACCCGCCACGACTCGAAAAAAGGAGAGACCCATGCCCACGGAACTCAAAGTCGGCGACAAGGCGCCCGGCTTCACGCTCGCCACCGACGGCGGCGGTTCGGTGAGTTTGAAGGAATTGAAGGGCGGGACGGTCGTGCTTTATTTTTATCCGAAGGACGACACGTCCGGTTGCACCCGAGAGGCGATCGACTTTACCGCTCACGCGCGAGCCTTCGCAAAGGCCGGCGCGGCCGTCATCGGCTGCTCGAAGGACAGCGCCGCCTCGCACGACAAGTTCAAGAAGAAGCACAAGCTCGGCATCACGCTCGCATCCGATCCCGAGGGCACGGCTTGCGAAGCTTACGGCGTATGGATCGAGAAAAGCATGTATGGCCGCAAGTATATGGGCATTGACCGTTCTACCTTCGTCATCGATGCCAGCGGAAAACTGCGCAATATATGGCGAAAAGTTAAAGTACCGGGACACGCAGAAGAAGTGCTCGCCGCCGTTAAGGCCCTATAAACCAAGATCAGGCATGTTAATTATTCGTACAGCGAGTAGATGTCACGAAAATCTCCCTTGCATCGTGGCAGGGCCTGGTTTGGAATTCATGCCTGCCCCTTTGCTGGGGAGCGCGCTTCTGGGAGGGAGAGGCGATGCCGCGATCCAGAGCCAGCAGGCACCGCGTATCGGTGTCGGCGTTGTTTCCCGAACGACAAATCATTGTGCGCAGCGAAGGTCGCGTTGCGTATGTGAAGGTGTCGACGGCGACCCAGATTGTCGCGTCCCTAGCGTTGGCGGTCACCGCCGCGGCCGCGACGTTCGGCCTCGGACTCAATGCTCTCGTCCCGGCGTCGATTGCCCAGGCTCCGGCACCACGGACCGAATTTGCCTTTGCCGCGCCCGCCGCCGTCCTCGCCACCAACATCGTCTTGCCGGGATCTAGCCAAGCGACTCCGCCGGCTCCGCCCGCGCCACCGTCGCCTCCTGCCTCGGTGCGTCCCGCCGTCGCTACCGCGGCGCCGCCGAGCGGAAACGAGACGACAAAGAGCGCCATTCTTGCCGAACTCGATCGCGCGCGCGCTGCGCTGGCCGAGATGTCCGCGGAGCGCGATCAGCTCAATCAGAGCCGCGCCCAGCTCGCGCACGATATGAACGAATTGCAGTCCAAGCTCTCGAGCGTCGTCGAAACTCAAAAACGCTATCTCGACCGCACCAATGACCGGAGCGCGCCGGACATTTCCGCGGTGGAAAAGGCGCTGCGCGGCGCCGGCGTGAAGATCGAAAAGGTCGTGCCCGAGCTGTCGCCGGAATCCGCAACCGGCGGGCCTCTCATTCCCTTGCCGCGGCTGCGGCACGACGCGCAATCGCGCGACGTGACTACCGCAGCGCTGATCGCGGATTTGGGCGACATAGAGCAACGCTACACAATTCTCGCCGCATTCTCGCAGGTACTCGATCGTTTGCCGATCGGGCACCCGACCATGGATGCCGGCATTTCGAGCGGATTCGGTCCGCGGCTCGACCCCTTCACCGGACAGCCGGCCTATCACGAAGGTATCGACTTTCGCGCGCCCGCCAACGCGCCGGTGATGGCAACGGCCGCCGGCGTCGTCACGGTCGCCGGGTCGCAGGGGCCTTACGGAAATATGGTCGAGATCGATCACGGTCACGGCATCAAGACGCGGTATGCCCACTTGCGGCAGATCCTCGTGCACAAGGGCGATACGGTGGCGATCCGTCAGACGATCGGCACCGTAGGCTCCACGGGCCGCAGCGAGGGCACTCATCTCCACTACGAAGTCCGCTACAATGACGAACCAATCGATCCCAAGAAATTCATCGAGGCCAACCGCCATGTTCACAAACTCGACCAAAAAAACGCATCAAAACGCCGGTCGTGACCGTCCCCCGAGCATCCTTGCCAGCGGACTGACCGTCTCCGGCAACGTTTCCTCGGACGGCGAAATCCAAATCGACGGGATTGTCGAAGGCGATGTCACCTGCATACGCGTGTCGCTTGGCGAGAACGCCCATGTGCGCGGCGAAATCGTGGCTGAATCGGTGTTGATCCGCGGCGAAGTCACCGGCCGCATTCGCGCCCAAGCGGTCGAATTGGCCAAGACCGCTCGCGTCCGCGGCGATATCTGGCATTCGAGCTTGTCCATCGAGCCCGGTGCGGTGCTCGACGGGCTTTGCCGGCACACCGACAATCCGCGGGAAGCCGCGCGCGCCTTGCCGGCGCCATCCAAGAAGGAAGCCGCCGCGAGCGAGAGCTCCATGAGCCTCGACATTCCGGCCCGTCCCGCGGGTGTTGCGGCCCTATAGGCCGGCACGCTCCACATCCAGCGCCCCGCAAAGGGGCGCCCTATTACCAAAAAATTCATGCGGAGGGCCGCGTGAATTGGGGGCATTCTTGGCTGAGCGGCGTCGGCTGATCGGGCCTGCGCGCTAGCACACCAGCCAAGGAGGCATCCCATGCGAATGCAGGACAAGGTCGCCATCGTCACCGGCGCCGCCAGCGGCATCGGCAAGGAAATCGCCCATGCGTTCGCGCGTGAAGGCGCGAAGGTCGCGGTCGCCGATCTCAACCTCGACGGCGCCAAGGCCGCCGCCGCCGATATCGCCGCCCACGGCGCCAAGGCCATCGGCGTCGCCATGGACGTGACAAACGAGGCGCAGGTCGACGCAGGCGTTGCGACGGTGGTCAAGCAGTTGGGCGGCGTCGACGTGCTGGTAAGCAATGCGGGCATCCAGCACATCGATCCGCTGGTGAATGTAAAACTGTCCGACTGGAAGCTGTTGCTCGCCATTCATCTCGACGGCGCCTTCCTCACCACGCGCGCGTGCATGCGCCATATGCAGGAATCCAAGCGCGGCGGCAGCATCATCTACATGGGCTCGGTCCACTCCAAGGAAGCTTCGCCGCTCAAGTCGGCCTATGTCACCGCCAAGCACGGGTTGATCGGCCTGGCCAAGGCCGTCGCCAAGGAGGGCGCCGAGCACAACATTCGCGCCAACGTGATCTGCCCCGGCTTCGTCCGCACGCCCCTGGTGGAACGGCAGATACCCGAGCAGGCCAAGGATCTCGGCATCAGCGAAGCCGACGTGATCAAGAAGGTCATGCTCAAGGAAACGGTGGACGGCGAGTTCACCACGGTCGAGGACGTGGCGGAAATCGCCGTGCTGTTCGCCTCCTTCCCGAGCAATGCCCTCACCGGCCAGTCCATGGTGGTCAGCCACGGCTGGTTCATGCAGTAGGCGGCGGCCCTCGATTGAGCTGGCATCGATTGGGTTGAGCCGCTGCCTCATGGTGAACATGTCGAACCATGAGGCCCTCATCCTTCGGCATGCTCAGGATGAGGAACGTGGAGCGTCGAAAGGCGTGGAACATAGAGGCCCACCGGGCCTTTGAGGACTTCGCGTCCGCCTAGGCGTCGTCGGCCAGGTCGGCGCCGACGGTTCCGGCTTTGCCGCCGACGCGCTGCGCCAACGCCGCCGCCATGAACGCGTCCAGATCGCCGTCGAGCACGCCCTGGGTATCCGAGGTCTCCACGCCCGTGCGCAGATCCTTCACCATCTGATACGGATGCAGGACGTATGAGCGGATCTGATGGCCCCAGCCGATGTCGGTCTTGGCATCGTGCATCGCCTGCTTCTCCGCGTCGCGCCTTTGCAATTCGACCTCGTAGAGCCTGGCTTTCAGCATGCTCATGGCGGCCGACCGGTTCTTGTGCTGCGAGCGGTCGTTCTGGCATTGCACGACTATGCCGGTCGGAATGTGCGTGATCCGGACGGCGCTATCGGTGCGGTTCACGTGCTGGCCGCCGGCGCCGGACGCACGATAGGTGTCGATCCGCAGGTCTTTTTCCTGCACCTCGACCTTGATGTCGTCGTCGATCACCGGATAGGCGCCCACGGACGCAAACGAGGTGTGCCGCCGCGCATTGGAATCAAACGGCGAGATTCGCACCAAACGGTGCACGCCGCTTTCGGTCTTGAGCCAGCCGTAGGCGTTCGGGCCGTTGACCCGGACGGTCGCGGATTTGATCCCCGCTTCTTCGCCGCCGCTTTCCTCGAGCCACTCGACCTTGTAGCCGTGCTTTTCCGCCCAACGCACATACATGCGGGAAAGCATCTCCGCCCAGTCCTGGCTTTCCGTGCCGCCAGCGCCCGCATGCACTTCGAGGAATGCATCGTTGCCGTCGGCCTCCCCCGACAACATGCTCTCCAATTCTTGGCTCGCGACGCGCTCTTTCAGCGCGGCAATGGCCTTCGCCGCATCATCGACGACGGCCTGATCGCCTTCCGCATCGCCGAGCTGCGCCAGTTCCAGGTTTTCGGCGAGTTCGCGCTCCAGCGATCGCTGCGCCGAAATCGCCTGATCCAGCCGCGTGCGCTCGCGCATCACTTTTTGCGCGGCCTCCGGCTTATCCCAAAGGTCCGGCGCTTCAGCCCGGGCGTTGAGTTCGTCGAGCCGCCTTAGCGCGTTGTCCCAGTCAAAGATGCCTCCTCAGCAGATCCAAGGACTGCTTGATTTCGGAGGCGAGGTTTTCGATGTCGGCTCGCATGTTTCGCTCACAATGTCGCGGCGTCGGCGCGCGCGCCGCCCAAAAAGGG